>JAIPBJ010000088.1 GCA_021739625.1 Flavobacteriales bacterium
TGGCATATCAATGATTACTGCAATTTCGGATGTTCCTACTGCTTCTTTCCCAAGTTCAAGGAAGAGAACCCGCTCGTTGGAAGGCTATCGCCCACAGAGGTCTTTGAGGCCCTCAGGAGAACGGGTAGGAGCTGGCACCTATTCATTGCCGGAGGCGAGCCGTTGCTCTATCCCAACTTCATTGAGCTGGTCAATCTGTTGAAGACCGAGCATCCCATTCAGATCTCAACCAATCTGAGCAACAGGAATGTGAAGGCATTCGCAGAGCAGGTCTCGCCAGAGAATATCATTGTCATCAATGCTTCGCTGCACCTTCCCCATCACAATGAGAAGAGTCTCCGAAAATTCATTGCGAACTATCATCTGCTCAGATCAAAGGGCTTTGAGATCATTGTTAGTTATGTCACCTTCCCTCCGCTGCTCGGCCGCATGAAGGATGATTTCAGATATCTGCACGAGCAGGGCGTAGAATATGTGATACCATGCACCTACAACGGCATTCATGAAGGCAGGCAGTATCCCGGCAGCTATACGGAGACACAGGCCCGCATCATCAGCGATGTCTATCAGGAGCAGTTGGAACTGCGGGTAGTGCTGGACATGATGCACTATCAGGGGCAGATGTGCCGAGCGGGCAAGGACTATTTCCACATGGAGCTTGATGGCGAGGTTTCGCGGTGTTGCACCATCAAAGAGTCGCATGGCAACCTGTTCCAAGGCACTTTTTCACCGAATGCGGAACCCCTTCCATGCTCGGCCGAGACTTGTCATGACCACTGCCACGGCATGATGTCGCTGCTTGAATCGCCCAAGGCACCCATGTTGCGAGAACCGTCATTGGTTGACAAGGGACTTCGTCACATGGAACAGGCTCTGAAACGGTTCGTTTCGCCCAAAGACGGAAATGATTTCCGGACTGTGACCAGGGAGATGCAGAAGCAGTTTGTGCGTCTCATCCCTTCGGATCAAGAATCGACCTGAGTGCTGTCAGGCTTTCCCGAAATGCCCTGCGTGCCTTCTCATCCGCAGCAGATTCAGAAACTCCATGGCATGGGCGATCGTGAGGGCGGTGGATCCGAAATAGGCGTTGTGAAGTCCAGAGACCGGATCCCTATCGGTGACACTGTTGCTGCAATAGAACGGGTACGGTGCGAAGGGGCATGTTTCAATGGTGGCAATGGCAGCTGCAACGGCCATGTCTGTCGCGTGGCCTGAAGCGTTCATGAAGAGCATTGCGCTGGCGGCAGGCACAGTCAGCCATCTGCTGCCCGGGATTGCCGGCCCGGCATCGCGACTCTGCTGCAACCTTTCCACCAAAACATCATGGGCTTTATCGAAGGAAGCGATGCCTCCATAGAAGCGACACCTTGCAAAAAGATAGCACGCAATGGTCTCGAAGGGATAGTAAAGCAGTCCTATGGGGCTGTTAGCGGTCATTTCGTCCATCAGGCGGTGAATGGCACGAAGTGTTTCCGGTCTTTCGCCAAGGTAGGTCAGCACATTGGCGGTGACGCAGAACTCCCGGTCTGCATCTTCGATCACCCCGTTCCTGTAGGCCAGATAGGCTTTCGCCTTTGCGCGGTTGCGCAGCAACGAGATAACATGCCGGGACTCCTTCAGCGCCAGTTTGCAGGAGGGCAGGAACCAGAGGTTGAAATGACCATCGGCCCCCAATTGGTGCAGGAACAGATCATCCTTCACGCGATATCCGCCCGTCAATTGTCCGATATGACTGAGCAAGGCATTGGTATCCGTTTCATAAGGAATGAAGAATGGGCTGACGGGGTCATCGAAATACCGCCACATACCGCTCGGGTCGCAATAGCGGGCAATCTGACCTTGTGCTGATCTGACAATGCGCTCTGCCTGCCCGTTCTTCATTTGGACAATGGGCAAGAGCACATTGGCAAGCACAAATGCGTTGTCCGGTTCGCGCTGCCAGTGCATGCCTACACTGCTGGCCGGATTGATCTTCATGGTGCCGAATGTCCCGCACGGCCCTTCCTGCTCCAATTGGCCGAGCATGGAGTCAATGTGCAGATCGATCTCTTTCAGCGTCATCCTTTCAAAATTGATGCGGTCTGCACCTTCGGTCAACGGGTCATTTGGAAGCGAACATTCCTTTTATCCTGTCCCACAATGCGACCTTGGTGGCCGCGCCTATTTCTGGCACCTCCGGCTCCGCTACCTGAGAAACAATGCCGAAACAGGCGTCCATGCACTTGTCCATCGGACAGGGTACCGACTCATGCCGTGGGCGGAATGTGCCGTCATACATGTTGCCCATCGCTTCAGGAATCGTTGCGCACCGGCACACATCGCCCTTGGTGTCCATCATAAAATAGCTCATTCCGGCCTTGCACATCCGTCCCTTGAAATTCATCCTGTCAAGCGTCACCAGCAGTTCCAAGGGCTCATGCACGAATTCGCGGATCAGTCTGGCCTCATCGGCAGTGTAACTGGCCGGATACCGCCTGTCCTCATACATGCCCTGATAGGATAGCGGAATGACCGCCTCTACTCCGTTGGACCTCAGAAATTCAAAGTCGGCCCTCATCCTACCGAGCATGGAGGGATGGGCCACGTATGAGACTGTGATGTTGAACCCTTTGTCCTTGAACAGATGATAGTTCTCCAAAAACCGCCCGAGACTTTTCGGGGTGTGCATCATCATGTGCGATGACGCGTTGATGTTGATGATGTTCTCGGGCGTGACCTGTTCTGCAAGGTCGCGCGTGGTCCTGCTCACCAGATTTGTGGAGATCTGGATGAAGTGCTTCTGTTTGATCAGGTTCACAAGTTCAATGAAATCGGGATAGAGGGTCGGTTCGCCACCCCCGATGAAGAGCGCCCATTGCATGCCGGTTGCATCGATCGCGTCAGAGATCTGCTGTGGGGTCAATTGGCCCACATGCGGTGGATCCTTGGCCCCGGTCGGAAAGAAGCAATAGCTGCAGGCCATGTTGCACAGGTCGTTGATGTGCCAGACCATTTGATTCCGGTATGGTCTCAGCCTGTTGTAACCGTGTCGCTCGTTCGGGTCCATGTCTGTGAATTGTGACTGTCGCATTCAGCTTTTGGTGAAGATTCCGTGGAGCAGATTTCTCAGCTTGAACAGGCATACCTCGGCCCTGATGTTGGGCATGGATGAATACTCGGATTCGAAACGCGCGACAACATGTCCGTACAGTTTCAGGTCAACATCGTTTGCCTGCCTGACACGTGTCAGCAGGGATTCATCCAATCGCTCGTCCATGCGGTTGGTAGCAACGTTCTTTCTCAAATAGGACGTGGGTTTCATGATGCCTTTGCGTTTGAGCAGATGCATGCTCTCGTCAAAATGTTCGGTAAGGCAGAAACCGTCAAAATAGCGGTCAAAATTCTGGATGGTGATTCTTAGCGCGCCTTCCTTGTCCTCCCTGATCTCCTGCTGCGATAGTCCCGAAAGGAAGAACGTCTGGAGGTTGTGTGTCAGTTCGAGGTCCAGCAGGGCATAGATGGAATCCTCGCTGCCTTCACCCAACAGATACCTGCGATAGGGTTCTGACATCCGCATCAAGGCCTTATAGGTGGACAGATAATGGCCTATCGGTTCGCGCATGGTGCCGATATAGCGGAACTCCTTGGCCCCAAGCACTTCATGCATGCCGAAGGTGTAATGGCCAGCGATGAAGTTGAACTTCTGCCAGTCAGGATTGTTGGCCAGATGACGTTGGGGCGCAGCAAACTTCACGGTATGCTCAAAATCATAGACCTCGCCCGATGAGGGATAGAAATAACCGATGTTGTTGAGCCGGTCCCTGCTCAGCACATCTACAAAAGTTGTCCCCGATGTCTTTGGCGTATGAATGAAAAAATAGGTCATCGTTCTGTTCAATGATCACGTTTTGCCGCCTGCCGCTCAACCACGGTCACAACGTCTTTCAACGGTAGCAGTGTCAGTATGGCGGACATCAGTGCCACCTGTCCCGAATCCTGCAGTTGGCGCCCAAGCAGCGCATGTGCCCCGGGATCTGTGGCGGCCACCAGACCGCCCCATTTCCCTTTAGGTGATTTCTTTCCAGCTCCCGAGGTCGTGTCCTCATTGCTCAACCGTGCCAGCAGTTCTCCAAGTTCGCTCAGCGAGTGCGTTGTCAGACCTGCACTGTCCTGTTCGATGGATGGGAGAGAGCGGTACCGCAGCATGCGGTCGTAGGCAAGCACCGACACTGCCACACCTTGCGGGTCATAGGCCCACGCATCCGTAACGCGCTGTTCGGTTCCGCTGGACAGACCGATGCTGTTGAGCTCTGTTGAACGGATGGTCAACCGATCCCGTCCCGATCGGTTGAATGCGTGCAGATTCATCAGACAGTACAATTCAATTTTCCCCTTTGAATCTGAAATTGTCAATGAGGGCCGGGCATCCGAGAACGCGTCCATGTGCGATGTCAATGCTGCACTGCCGATGGGATATGACTGCCCGTTCAGCGCAACATGCCCACTGCCGTGAATCCTGACAGGGTGAAATGGCAGCCTGAGAATTCCATTCCAGTTGCTCGGCAGCGTGTATCTGACCATCTGTCCCAACATCCAACGGTTGCCGAACAGACCATCGACCATCAGGGTGTCGGGAAAGCGCACGGGAAACACCATAGTTGCGCCTGATGGAAGCTGCACCAGCATATCATGGAGGTCAGTCCCTTCGTCAAACCATGGATTCATAAAGTTGTCTGCCATGGATGCGTAGAGGTTGGCCACCTCCTTTGAATAGGCTCTGCGGTAGTGAAGGAACCACTGGCCTGTTCGTGGCTGGAGTTTGCAATGTGGAGCATGGACAAGTTCGGGATGTTGGGCAAGTTCCTCAACACCGGCCACATCAGAGTCGTCATTCAGGTAATAGACACCAAGTGAAGGATCGTACATCTGCCAGCGTCCATTGACGTTGACCTCTGGCACCACGTGACCGCCAAGTTGCCACACCCGTGATTGTCGTCCCCGATGTTGCCATATTCGGCTCAATACCGATGCGAGGTCGTCACATCGACCGAATCCTATGGAATTCAACATGATCAACGGGTCGTGCTGCCATGTCTCTTCGGTCAGGGGATTGCGGTTGGCCAGATGCTCCATCACGAACCGCCACGCTTTGCGCTCCCATGGCTCAGATGCGATGGCCTCAGGCATACGGTCAATGGCCAATGCGACCTCGTCCATAGAACCGAACAGGCGACCATTCAGCCCGATGGTGAACGTGACATCTCCCTGCCCAGAGTTGCTGATGATGAAGCTTCGGGAACTGTCGGCAATGGCGGCATCAAAAGTCAACGTCTCCACCGAGCTTTCTGCACAGGACGATAGCATACAGACCGCGAGCAGGTGTGTCAGGACGATGGATCTGGGGGACATTCGGGCCACGGTCTCAGAGTTTGACGATCGAATTGCGGACATTCGGGCGGATCAGTGTTCGCGAGAGAAACTCAGACCCGGGGCGACCAGCAGCAATGTTGGCCACGCGCAAGGCAGCGAACCGGTCGGCCCGCAGAATGGTCTCCGTCCTGTCGCGGATCACCAGCAGGTTCAGATAGTACATCCGGCTGTTGAGCAGGTCGGCAGGAACGGTGAAGGTGATGCTGTAATGGCCCGGTGATGTGATGGCCGGGGTTTCATTCTCAACGGTTGAACACTGGAACAGCATGATGCCTGTGGCATCCATCACCGGACAGTGTATGTCCAAAGGGTCGCAGCCAGTTGCCTCCAACTCCAGACAGATGTCGAATTCGCGGTCGGGCCGGATGCCGGTCGGTAGGTCGTCAGCGGTGACGATCCGGGCAGCCATGAGTTTCAGACCTGTTCCTCCGAACTGCGCGCTCAGATCCCTGAGCTTTACACATTCATCGGGCGCAAAGGCGAACAGATCGCCCGAGTTGTCTGACAGATAGGTCTGTATTGCATCACTGTCCGTGGCCATCAGTCGGCCATTCTTAAGATAGAGCACCCTGTCCGATGCTTCTGCCACACTGTTGAGGGCGTGGCTCACCATCAGCACTGTCCGCCCCCCGGCCTTCAGTTCATCTATCTTTCTCCTGCTCTGCAATTGAAAGGCCGAATCGCCCACGCTCATCACCTCGTCCAGCAGATAGACATCTGCATTCAGATTGGCCATGATGCTGAATGCAAGCCGGAGATACATGCCACTGGAATAGTGCTTCACGGGCTCGTCAATGAAGCCGCTGATGCCGCTGAAATCAATGATCCTGTCAAACTGGTCCGTGATTTCCTTGGTGCTGAATCCGAGAAGTCGGCCGTTCAGGAACACGTTCTCCCGACCGCTCAGTTCGGGATGGAATCCTGCCCCGATCTCCAGAATGCTGGCCACCTTGCCCAGAAGTTCGGCACGGCCCGAAGTGAGGCCCGTGACACCGGAAAGCACTTGCAGCAAAGTGCTTTTCCCGCTGCCGTTCGCCCCGATTATGCTCACCGATTCTCCCTGCACGACCTCAAAGGTCACATCGTTCAATGCCCACAGGTGACTGGGGCCATTGGTGTCGTTGCGGTGTTTCAGCTCAAATTTCTTTGAGATGCCTTCGGCCTTTATGGCAATGTGACGGCTCATGCGAAATCGCTGTAAAGACGGTCGTTGCGGCTGAAGTACCACAGCCCCAGAAAGGACAGGGGGACACAGACCAGCATTCCGGGAATGAATCCGGGGTCGAAGGCGGCATCGCTGAAAAGGCAATATCTCCAAGCCTCGGTCACACAGGCGATGGGGTTGAGATGCCAGATGAACCTGTAGGCTCCGGGCATCACATCATCAGTGAAGAATATAGGAGCGGTCCAGATTCCGAAGTACATCAGGAACGGCATGAGATGGAACAGGTCGCGTTTGCGATAGGCCAACGCAGAGATCACGAAGACCAGAAACAGGGCGATGCTGGCATTGAGCAGCACCACCACAGGAAGCAGCACCACCCTCCACGAAAGCGCCTGTGCGTGCCAGAGCATCAGCGGCACCAGCAGCAGGGTGCTGATGCCAAGTTCCACAGTGGCCACGCACACCTTCGAAAGCGGCAGCAACGCCTTTGGGAAATAGATCTTACGGATGAGATGGCCCGAGTCCTGTAGGCTCTGACTTCCCTGTATCACGATATATGCGAAGAAGTTCCATCCCAGTAGGCCCGACAGCACATAGAGCGAGTAGGGCAGGTCACCGGCCCGCCAACCGAGCACATGGCCGAAAAAGAAACTGAAGATGGCAAGTGCCGTCAGCGGTTGTAGGATGGTCCATCCAAGACCGAGGACAGTCTGTGCATATTTCGTCCTGAGGTCGCGCACGGCAAAAGTGATGATCAGTGCGCGGTATCGCCATATCTTGGAGAGATGGGCAGAAAGTGTTTCGGGTTCGGAAGTGTAGATGGTCCTGAGCATGCGGGGGGTCACAGAAATGGGAAATCATAAGCGGCCTGCGGACAATGCATCAGGCCGTGTGGTCAATAATTCCTTGCCATTTGCAAAGCATGTCCAAACACCGCTCCATGTCTATGACATAAATCATAGTACGGGAGCTGTTGTCCTATTTCCTTAGCGAGCTGATGCGCATCGGATTCTCGGTGCCGTATCCGTCAGATCCTAAGACCAGTTACCATGAGAAAACCATTACTGAACACAACCATCCTGATGATTGCTGCCGTGATGGCTGTAATCTCTGCCCAGGCCCAGATCACCTCGGTGAATAATGGTTTCTTCTACTATCCTGCCACGTGGGACTGCATGTGCGTTCCTTCGCCCCACACTGGGCAAAGCGTGATCATCAACCACGCAGTGACCCTGAACAACGACATCGGTGTGTATGGTGGCAGTGTGACCATCAATGCATCGGGCTCGTTGACCCAGGACGGCACTCCCCGCGACATGCACCTCAATAACGGTACCCTTGTGAACCATGGCAGCTTGACCCTCGACCGACTTTGGGCGCAGAACGGCAGCTTCGACAATCAGGGCACGGCCACCATCCGCACCTTCGCCAATGAGGACGATCTGAACAATGACGGCATTACGAACGTGGCCGACAGCATGTACAACGATGGCGTTCTGACCAATGGGGCCAGTGCAGTCATGAATGTGAGCACTTTCTACAACAATGATCTGCTGACCAATAATGGCCAGATACTGAACGTTGACAGCATGACCAATTCGGGAACGTTCACCAATGCGATCGGTGCAGTGGTAGAGGTGGACAGCGCTACCAACACAGGAACCTTCGACAACAGTGGCCATTTCGATGTGTGGGCATTTACCAATACTGGCACTTGGGACAACTATGGCCTGCTTGATTTTGTGGACATGGCCAATTTTGGGGTGTTCAACAACCACAGCAGTATTGTAGGGACTGGCCGATTCGGCAACTTCACCGATTTCTACAACCTTGCCGGTGCCTCCATGGTGGTGAACATCAGCTTTATCAATGCCGACCAGTATCCTGCGCAGCCCAATGGCACTGTGGCCAATTTCAGAAACCACGGAACGGTCGATGTGGGCGACAGCTGGTACAATTTTGCCATTGTGCAGGGCGATGCCCCCGGTGCGTTCACCGTGCAGGATTCCACAGTCAATTACGGTTCACTCATAGGCACCTTCGACCTCTGCGACCTGACCCCAACGGTGACCACCCCGCCCATCATCGACCATGACTTTGGAACGGCCGATCTTGGAATCACCTACTGCGATGTGGTCACGGGATTCAGCAGCGCAGACACGGATGGGTTCTCCATGTTCCCGAACCCCGCAAGTGGTCAGGTGGCACTGAACCTGCCTGACATTGAAAGTAATGTGCGCGTGCGAATCCTGGATGCCATGGGGCGTTGCGTCATGGACGGAATGATTGTGGGCAGCAGTTCTGCAACCTTGGATGTCTCCGGTCTGTCAGCCGGCATCTATGCCGTGATGGTGGATGCTGTTCGAGGCAAGTATTCGTATCGGCTTATGATTCATTGAGCACTGTGCCAAAGCGTTGAGTCCGCCTCTGTCGCTTGTTAGTTTAGCAATGGAATATCTGCCACCGGCAACTTATGCCGCGGAACAGCGCTGTTGGTATTCTCGGTCATAGCTGCAATCCCGCAGGTACGGGATTGCGTCTTTTGAAGTCAAGATTTTGCATGTCAATGCTCTGCGTCCTCCCGAAGAAAAATCGGGACAGGTGTTGCGAAGGAACTTTGCGCGTTTTGCTTGTTCCGAAGTGCAGCGAGCCTCTTTGCGCAGCAAAAAATCTTTTAGAACCAACTTTCCGTTCCTCACAATAAGTGCCCTGCGCACCCGGTCAGAGACTAGGCAGAAGCCGGGGCTGCCCATATCATGTTCTGATGAATGCACGATAATAGTTGCGTATCAATTCATTTAATGATATAAGTCACAGTTTATGTGAGATGGATGCGATTCTTTCGCGGTTGTCCACGCAATCAGCGGGCAACCCGTTATCAAAGAACCGAGGCAATGAACCTAAGACCGTTGACCGATTGTTTCTCACCACTGCCGGCACTCATGGTGGCAGGGCTGCTGCTGACCTCTATCGGCTGCACTGAAAAGCAGGACGAGGTTGCCCTGTCACTTCACGTCCGGCACCATGTGGATGGCACGGCCTTGAGCTTCGACACGCTCGTCTATGTGAATGCGTCCAATAATCTGTACAGCGTCACACGGCTGCAATACTATCTGCATGGCATCAGATTCATCGGGTCACCCGGCCAAGATGACTATGAGGTGACCGATGCCTTTCTGGTGGACGGACGGGAGCTGTTGGAGTTCGACCTTGGAAAGGTTCCTGTGGGCGAGTATCTGGGCATTTCGCTCATCATCGGTCTGCACCCGGACCTCAACTGTACAGGCTGCCTGCCACCGACCACGCCCAATGTGGAGATGGCATGGCCCGACCTCATGGGCGGTGGCTACCATTTCATGAAGTTCGAAGGGCATTTCAAAGCCGATGGAGGAGCAGGGAATCAGCATGGTTTTGCCATCCATCTGGGCAACAACGGGACGCAGGGCCAATGCAGCATGGACGGGCCTTTCACCGTGACAGAAGAAGGTGGAACGGTTGAACTGAGCTACAATCTCAACGAGGTGTTCCATGATCCGAACACCTACGATATGGACACGCTGACCTACACCATGGGCAACATGCCGGCCATGGTGCGTGTGGCGGCCAACCTTAGCAATGCCTTCTCATTCACCTTCGCACCATGACAAGTCCCGCACCCCTATTGATCGCCTTGGGCCTCTTGCTCATGGCCGGATGCACTGAAGAACCTGCCGACCAATGCATGGCTGATGCCACCCCGCTTCAATTGGGTATTCCGGACCATTTTCCCATCATGGACATCCCGGCCGACAATCCGCTGACCGAGCAGGGCGTGGCACTTGGCCGCAGGCTCTATCACGACCCGCTTCTGTCGCAGGGAGGGCCACAGAATGGACGTTCCTGCTCATCATGCCATTTTCAGCCGGGAGGGTTCAGCCTCAGCGGGCCGGGCATGTCGGTGCTGCCGCATGTCAATCTTGGATGGAATGACGTTTTTCTGTGGGAGGGAAAGGTCGAGGGCCAATTGGAGGACATCATGCGATTCGAGGTGGAGGAGTTCTTCCAGTCCGACCTTGAATTGTTGCGGTCCGACCCGGTCTATCCCGAAATGTTCCGCAAGGCATTCGGAGAATGCGAGATCACCACTGAACTTGTCACCAAGGCCATGGCCCAGTGGTTCAGACGGCTGGTATCCACCAACAACCGCTACGACCGCTATGCCACATACCAATTGCAGTTGACCGATGCTGAACTGCGGGGCATGACCATCTTCCTCACTGAGAAGGGCGACTGTTTCCATTGCCATATACCACCCCTGTTCACCGACAATTCATTTCACAACAACGGAATCGATTCGCTTGTGGAAGGTGAGGACAGAGGCCGGTACAATGTGACCCACCACACCACGGATCTGGGGCTGTTCAAGACGCCTACGCTGCGCAATGTGGCGCTCACGGCACCCTACATGCACGATGGCCGTTTCGCCACACTGGAGGAGGTGGTGGAACACTACAACTCTGGCGTGAGGAGACCTGCCAATGTGGATCCCATCATGACCAAGCCCGGCAAGGAATACGGACTCGGCCTCACAGAGCAGGACAAGGCCGATCTTGTCGCCTTCCTTACTGCCCTCAGCGATGAGACTTTCATTTCCGACACCGCCCTGTCCTCACCTTTTTGATCGCATGGGCCGGTCAATATCATTCCAAACCCCATAACCCCTAAAGCAGACAGACACATGAAGATCATAGACACCACGACCGGCAAGCGCATCGGTCAGGAGACCCGCGAGCAGAATAGGAAACTCAAAGAGGAGGATCCCATAATCCGGAATGCGGACAAGAATGCGGACAGTGAGGGGGTTTCGCCCATGGATCCGCCAGAGGCATATAACGTGCAAGGGATGCACCCAGTGGCCGAGACCGATCGCCATCCACTCATAGCCCTGTATATGAAGGAACATGTGGCCGCCCTGGCCGTGACCGATGGATTTGAGAAGGCCGTCAATGCCTTCAAGGAAAGTGGCTACAGGCTCAATGATGAGGTGAATGACGGTTTCAGGGCTTTCTTCGATTTCTTCGACAGCAGTCTGCTCGATCACAACCGCAGGGAAGAGGCCCAGCTTTTTGGGCTGTTGCATCAGCGGCTGCTGGAGTCGGGCGAGCACAGCGATTCACCGAATCCCACCACGGCCGTTGATGTGATGGAGGATGACCATGTGAAGTTCATTCAGTTGGGTGCGCTGGCCTTCAACCTGCTTGGGCTGGCCGCCCGCCTGCCCGACCACGGTTCGCGCATGTTCACCTATGGCGTGGCCTGCGACAATGCCCGCGAGCTCATCGAACTCCTCCGGCTCCATCTCTTCCGCGAGGACAATGTCCTTTTTCCCTTGGCACAGAAACTCATCGGTCGGGAGGAATTGGACAGGATGTGAGGGAGACAGCGGATCATCATATCAGCCAATCAGGTTACCAGCAGACAAGGTATCGGACACGTACAGACCTTAAACTTTGAACTCCCCCTCAGCCATACTCATCGACAGGTTCGGGCGCAAGCATGACTACTTGCGCATATCGCTCACCGAGCGGTGCAATCTGCGGTGTTTCTATTGCATGCCCGAAGAAGGCATCGCGCTCAGACCAAGGGAGGATTTCATGCGCACAGAGGAGATTCTCAGTCTTGCCGGAACTTTCGTGGAAATGGGCGTACGCAAGATCCGCCCCACCGGGGGCGAACCGCTCATCCGCAAGGATGCGGCCGAGGTCATCACCGGACTTGGAAGGCTTCCCATCGAATTGGCCATTACCACCAACGGGGTGTTGGCCGACCGCTTCATAGATGTGTTCCGTCAGGCCGGTCTCCGCTCGGTCAATGTGAGCCTCGACTCACTGCGGCCCCAACGCATGGCGGCCATCAGCCGCAGAGATTATTTTGACCGCATCATGGCCAATATCATGCTGATGAAGGATAGCGGATTCCATGTGAAAGTGAACATGGTGGTGATGCGCGGCACCAACGATGATGAGGTGACCGATTTTATCGAATGGACCCGCCATGAGACGTTGCACGTGCGTTTCATCGAATTCATGCCCTTTGATGGCAACCGATGGGACTGGGACAAGGGAGTCGGTCTGGACGAGATGCTGCTGCGCACAGTGGAGAGGTTCGGTGCCACAGGATTCGAACGCCTCACCGACAGCCCCAACGACACCGCCCGCAACTTTCGTCTCAAAGGCGGAAAGGGAACTTTCGCCATCATCAGCTCGGTCACCAACCCGTTCTGCGACACCTGCAACCGCATCCGTCTCACTGCCGATGGCAAACTGAAGAACTGTCTCTTCTCCAATTCCGAGACCGACCTGCTCACCGCACTGCGGAGGGGCGAGGATATCAGGCCCCTGATCCGCGCTTCGGTGCTCGACAAGAAGGCCGTGAGGGCGGGCATGAACAGCTTTGAAGAGCTGTCCGATCCTGCGTTACACGGAGTCAACAGAAGCATGGTGAGCATTGGGGGATGATTGCGACCTTTGCCCATCTCAAAAACAGGTGAATGTCCAAAGTAAATCTTCTGCAACTGTTCAGGAATTATTGCACTCCCGAATGGCAGGCCCTGGCAAGGAGCCACACGACCACACTTTCTTTCAAGGCGGGTGAGACCATCTTCAAAGAGGGTCAGAAATGCGAGAACATGTACATGGTGGGCCATGGCAGGGTGAAGATCTTCACCAACTATGCCCCCGAGATCGAGGTCATCCTGCGCCTTGCCACCGATGGCCATGTGTTGGGGCACAGGGGGCTGGGCGATGATTTCGTCTATCCCGTGTCCTGTGTCGCGCTCACGCCCACAACGGTCAACATACTGCCGCTGCCCATCTTTCTGGACATGCTCAAGGCCAATGTCATGTTCTGCTTCCATTTCATGATGCTCATGGCCACAGAACTGAAAC
Source organism: Flavobacteriales bacterium (assembly GCA_021739625.1). Taxonomy (GTDB): domain Bacteria; phylum Bacteroidota; class Bacteroidia; order UBA10329; family UBA10329; genus UBA10329. The sequence goes on from JAIPBJ010000088.1 coordinate 13,501, forward strand.
AGTCCGAGCAGATGCGCAAGAACCTGCTCAACATGCAGGTGAAACAGCGCGTGGCCCTGGCCCTGAAGATCAATGCCGATGCCTTCGGATTCGATCCGGCCGATGCCACCCTGCTTGCATATACGGTTACCCGGAAAGAGATGTCATCGCTGGCCAACAGCACCTACGAGTCGGTGATCCGCTCATTGAGCGACCTGCAGACGGACGGGGTCATTGAGCTGGAACGGAAAAAGGTGCGCATTCTCGATCTGGACCGCCTGACAACTTTGTCGGCCAATCCTTGACGTTTGAGAATCTGCGACCATATCATTTCCAAAACCGTCAGGTAGGCCGGTCTTATGGGTTTTCACTTTTCGGTCATGCCAAAGGTCATTTTTGCTCTGACAGGGTCATTGCATCTTTACGCGAATTACAACGGCCATGCTTGAACCCCCTATCGCGGATGCCCGTCCCGATCTTGTGGCAGAAATAGGAATTCTCCGTAAGAAGCAGAATGCGGTCATTCTGGCCCACTACTATCAGGAACCTGCCATTCAGGATATTGCCGACCACGTGGGCGACAGTCTGGAACTGGCACGATGGGCCCAGCGCACCGAGGCCGATGTCATTGTTTTCGCAGGCGTGCGGTTCATGGCAGAGACCGCCAAGATCCTGAATCCTACCAAGAAGGTGCTGCTTCCCGATCTGGAAGCGGGGTGCTCGCTCTCCGATTCGTGCCGCCCAGCAGATTTCAAGGCATTCATCGATGCGCATCCCGGACACCGCGTGGTCTCCTACATCAACTGTTCGGTGGAGATAAAGGCGATGAGCGACATCATCTGCACATCGTCCAATGCCGAGGCCATCATCGATGCCATTCCGCGCGATGTGCCCATCATTTTTGCCCCCGACCGGAACCTGGGCGGCCATCTGATGCGCAAGACCGGCCGCGATATGGTGCTTTGGGACGGCAGTTGCATGGTACACGAGGCTTTTTCCATTGACAAGCTCCTGGATCTGACACGCCAGTTCCCCGATGCCAGGATCATCGCTCATCCAGAGTCGGAGGAGCACGTGTTGAAAGTTGCCGCCTTCATAGGTTCAAGGGCCGCCATGCTGCGTCATGTGAAGGAGCATCCTGCCACACAGTTCATTGTGGCCACCGAGGCAGGCATCCTGCATGGGATGCAGCACGATGTGCCGGACAAGACCCTCATCCCGGCCCCTGCCCGCGAGGACAACACCTGCCCCTGCAGCGAATGTGCCTTCATGAAGATGAACACCATGGACAAGCTGTACCGCTGTCTGCGTG
>JAIPBJ010000089.1 GCA_021739625.1 Flavobacteriales bacterium
GTCTTTGAAGTCTGACATCTTAAACCTGATGTCTCCACGGTTATCCTCCGATAACCAACTAATCCATTAACTCAATAACCCATTTCCAACGATGGCACTCCAACGAGAGAATAAGATAAAGAGCAACTTCAAAAAGGTCATCATCAGCCTCACTTCCCCAGAGAAGATTCTGGAGGCATCGCGTGGTGAAGTGCTCAAGCCAGAGACCATCAACTATCGGACCTATAAGCCGGAGCGTGATGGTCTTTTCTGCGAGCGGATCTTCGGGCCTGTGAAGGACTATGAGTGCCATTGTGGCAAGTACAAGCGTATCCGTTACAAAGGCATCATCTGCGACCGTTGTGGGGTGGAGGTGACCGAGAAGAAGGTACGTAGGGAGCGGATGGGCCACATACAGCTTGTAGTGCCTGTTGCGCATATCTGGTATTTCCGCTCGCTTCCGAACAAGATTGGCTACCTGTTGGGCCTGCCCACCAAGAAGCTGGACATGATCATCTACTATGAGAGATATGTGGTGATACAGCCGGGCAATGCCACCAATAACGAAGGAACCCCGCTCAGCTACATGGATTTCCTGACAGAGGATGAGTATCTCGATGCCTTGGAGCGCCTTCCGAAGGAGAATCAGTATCTCGATGAGAGCGACCCCAACAAGTTCGTGGCCAAAATGGGAGCTGAGGCTTTGGAGTCATTGCTCATGGGCCTCGATCTTGAGAGCCTGAGCTACGAGCTCCGTCACAAGGCCAACACCGAGACATCTCAGCAGCGTAAGAGCGAGGCCTTGAAGCGTCTGCAGGTGGTAGAGGCGTTCCGTGCAGCTCAGGAGCACATTGACAACCGTCCCGAGTGGATGGTGGTGAAAGTGATTCCCGTGATTCCGCCAGATATTCGTCCGTTGGTTCCCTTGGACGGTGGCCGTTTCGCCACTTCCGACCTCAACGACCTCTATCGCAGGGTCATCATCCGCAACAACCGTCTCAAGCGCCTGATTGAGATTAAGGCACCCGAGGTGATCCTTCGCAACGAGAAGCGGATGTTGCAGGAATCTGTCGATTCGCTTTTCGACAACAGCCGCAAATCGAGCGCTGTGAAGACAGAGTCGAACCGTCCTCTCAAGTCGCTGTCAGACAGCCTGAAGGGCAAGCAGGGCCGTTTCCGTCAGAACCTGCTCGGTAAGCGTGTGGACTACTCTGCCCGTTCGGTCATTGTGGTAGGACCTGAGCTGAAGATGCACGAATGCGGTCTGCCCAAAGGCATGGCAGCAGAGCTGTACAAGCCGTTCATCATCCGTAAGATGATTGAACGAGGTGTTGTGAAGACCGTGAAGAGCGCCAAGAAACTGGTGGACAAGAAGGATTCGGTGGTGTGGGACATTCTGGAGAATGTGCTCACGAACCATCCTGTGCTTCTCAACCGTGCCCCAACGCTGCACAGGCTCGGTATTCAGGCGTTCCAGCCAAAACTTATCGAGGGCAAGGCCATTCAACTGCACCCATTGGTATGTACGGCATTCAACGCTGACTTTGACGGTGACCAGATGGCCGTTCACCTTCCGCTGGGCAACGCTGCCATTCTGGAGGCCCAACTGCTCATGTTGGCATCTCACAACATCCTTAACCCTGCCAATGGCGCGCCTATCGCGGTACCATCACAGGACATGGTGCTCGGTCTCTATTATATGACCAAAGAGCGTAAGAGCACTGCAGAAGTGAAGGTGAAAGGGCAGGGAATGACGTTCTACTCTCCCGAGGAGATCATCATCGCTCACAACGAGAAGAAGATAGACCTGCACGCAGGCATCAAAGTGCGGATCACACAGGGATTGCCCAAGGGTACGACCAAGGTGATCGAGACCACAGTGGGCCGTGTGCTGTTCAATCAGGTGGTGCCTCAGAGTGTGCCCTTCATCAATGAACTGCTTACAAAGAAGGCGCTCCGCGACATTATCGGAGACATCATCAAGCTGGTAGGCATGGCAGAGGCCGCGAGATTTCTTGACCGTATCAAGGATCTCGGTTTCATGAGCGCATTCAAAGGAGGTCTGTCGTTCAGCCTCAATGATGTGCTCATTCCGGTCGAGAAGCAGCCCATGATCGATGCGGCACAGGCTCAGGCAGATGAGGTGCGGGTGAACTTCAATATGGGTCTTATCACGAATAACGAGCGTTACAACCAGATCATTGACATCTGGACTCACGTGAACTCGCGCCTCACCAGTACGCTGATGAAGCAGATGACAGAGGACCAACAGGGATTCAACTCTGTGTACATGATGCTTGACTCTGGCGCGAGGGGCTCCAAAGAGCAAATCCGTCAGCTCAGCGGCATGAGGGGACTGATGGCCAAGCCACAGAAGTCAGGTGCCAGCGCGCAGGACATCATCGAGAACCCGATCCTCTCTAACTTCAAAGAGGGTCTGTCCATTCTTGAGTACTTCATCTCCACCCACGGTGCCCGTAAGGGTCTTGCGGATACGGCCCTCAAAACGGCCGATGCGGGTTACCTTACCCGTAGGTTGGTGGACGTTACCCAGGATGTGGTCATCAATGAATTTGACTGTGGCACACTCCGTGGGCTACAGGCCACAGCTCTCAAGAAGAACGAGGATGTCGTGGAATCGCTCTATGACCGTATCCTTGGCCGTACATCTGTGCATGACCTTATTCATCCAGATTCAGGTGATATCATAGTGGCATCAGGTGAACTGATCAATGAGGATGAGGCTCGGGCGGTGGAAGATGCAGGCATTGACACGGTCGAGATACGGTCAGTGCTGACCTGCGAGACCAAGCGGGGCGTGTGTGCCAAATGCTATGGCCGCGATCTAAGCACCGGCCGTATGGTGCAACAGGGCTTGGCTGCTGGTGTTATAGCGGCACAGTCCATCGGTGAACCAGGTACTCAGCTGACGCTGAGGACGTTCCACGTGGGTGGTGTTGCACAGCACATCATCAGTGAATCACGCATCATTTCCAAATCTGAGGCCACGGTAGAATACGATGAACTGAAGACCGTTCCCAGTTCGGAAGGCGATTACAATGTGGTCATCGGCCGTTCGGGCGAAATGCGTCTGGTGAACCGCGAGACTGGAGTACTGGTCTCAACGCACAACATACCATATGGAGCAAGGCTTTACAAGAAGGCTGGCGACAAGGTGAAGAAGGACGAACTGATCTGTGATTGGGACCCCTTCAACGCGGTCATTGTATCGGAGGCGGATGGTGTCATCGTGTTTGAGGATTTGGAGGAAGGTATCACCTTCCGTACCGAATCTGATGAGCAGACCGGCTTTGAGGAGAAGGTGGTGATTGAGACCAAGGACAAGAAGAAAGTGCCGGCCATAGCTGTGGCGGCCAATGCCGATGGTCAGATCAAGAGCTATGGTGTGCCTGTTGGCGCTCACCTCTCGGTTTCTGATGGCACACCTGTAAAAGCGGGTGACACGCTGGTCAAGATTCCACGTCAGTCAGGGAAATCAGGTGACATCACCGGTGGTCTGCCACGTATCACCGAACTGTTTGAGGCGCGTAACCCGTCCAACCCGGCAGTCGTGTCTGAGGTGGACGGTATCGTGACCTACGGTAAGATCAAGCGCGGTAACAGGGAGCTTGCCATCGAGACCCGTCTGGGCGAGGTGCGCAAATATCTTGCACCGTTGAGCAAGCACATACTGGTGCAGGAGAACGACTTCGTGAAAGCGGGAACACCACTGTCCGAGGGCGCAATCACCCCTACCGACATTCTGATGATCAAAGGGCCTACTGCCGTTCAGGAATACATTGTGAACGAGGTGCAGGAGGTGTACCGTCTGCAGGGCGTGAAGATCAACGACAAACACTTTGAGGTGATTGTACGTCAGATGATGCGCAAAGTGCGCATCGTTGATCCAGGCGACACTGCATTCCTTGAGAAGGATTTGGTGAACCGCTACGAATTCCGCGAGCAGAACGACTGGATCTATGGCAAAAAGTATGTGGAAGAATCAGGCGATTCTGAAAGTCTTAAGCCAGGACAAATCGTATCGGCCCGCAAACTGCGCGATGAGAATTCCATGCTGAAGCGCAAGGATCTGAAACCTGTTGCGGCTCGCGATGCGGTTCCCGCAACATCAGAGCCTGTCCTTCAGGGCATCACACGTGCATCGTTGCAGACAGAGAGCTTCATCTCGGCCGCTTCGTTCCAAGAGACCACCAAGGTTCTCAACGAGGCTGCGGTTCGAGGAAAGGTAGATGAGCTGAACGGCCTCAAGGAGAACGTCATCGTAGGTCACCTCATCCCGGCCGGTACCGGTCAGCGCAGTTTCGACAAGCTGGTGGTCGGTTCGCAAGAGGAATTCGACATGCTGATGGCCGCCAAGTTGGAGGAACAGGAAGCCTGAAATAGCGATTAGCTGTTAGCCATTAGATGTTAGTCCGCAGGGCTACACTAATGGCTAACTTCTTTAGATACACACTGATCATTCATCAACCGCTATTAGCTTATCGCTAGTAGCAAAAGGCTCATAGAAATGGCTGACGAGAAGCAACAACCGCAGGGCAATCAGCTCAGCATCGAATTGAACGAAGAGATTGCCGAGGGCGTCTACTCCAATCTGGCCATCATCACGCATTCACCTGCCGAGTTCGTTATCGACTTCATAAAGGTGATGCCGGGAATGCCCAAGGCGAAGGTCAAATCACGTGTGGTGCTCACGCCTGAGCATGCCAAGCGGTTCATGCGGGCCTTGCAGGACAACATCAGCAAGTATGAGCAGGAGCATGGCCCCATCAAGCATACCGATGGCCCGCCACCGTTGCCCATGAATTTTGGTGGGCCCACAGCTCAGGCCTGAACAATAGCGGTTGTCCTGCGCTGAGAATACTGTTAAGTACTGATTGTGTAATGAGGTCGTTCCCGACAGGGAACGACCTCATTGTGTTAAGGGCCGTATGGCTGTATCAGGTATGTGCTAAGCGTAATTCGTGGGGCAGGGTGCAGAACCAGCTTGCAGGACAGCTTCGGCCCTTGACCGATTGTGCATCGGAAACGGCCTTGTGGGCTGCCACAACCCACATGGAATCTTCAGTTCTCAGAGCGTTTCCTCTTTCTCAGCCACACTTTCTGTCCGGGCTGTACCTCTTGTCCGACAGTCATGCCATTATAGCCGATCAGTTTCCTGATCTTGATACCATATTCCTGCGAAATCCATCGGAGCGATTCTCCTTGCGCCACAATGTGGTAATCGTGTTTTCTGTTGGAGTTTCGTTTCGGCTGGAGGTAGATGATGTCGCCAGGATTCAGCGCCCGATCATCAGGCAGGTCGTTGTACTTCACAATCTGCCATGTGCGCACATCAAGCAGCCGCTCCAATTTCTCATAGCTGTCGCCTTCTTCCACTATTACATAGCGGATATTATTGCGCAGATACATCTGCCTCGACAGCACACTCACAACAGCCTCTTCCGCCTTTTCATTGTGTAACGGGGATCGGGTGGGTCTCGCCAAAGGTTCCTTGTTTGACCTTTGGCCGCTCTTGGGCGGTGTGGTCATGTGGTCGTACTGGGCAAGTCCGTGTTCTTCAATGATTTTGATGAGAAGCTCAGGATACTTGGGGTTGGTGGCATAGCCTGCTTTCTTCAGTCCGTGTGCCCAACCCTCGTAATCGGTCAGCTTAAGTTTGAACAGATCTGCGTATCGGTCACGTGTCCTTAGGAATTCGGAGTGGTCACGGTAGCTTTCAAAGACCGATGGGTAGACCCTGAAGCACTCGCCTTTTGAATCGTCATCGTGATAGTACTTCTCACCTTCCCATAGACCGTGACATTTGATTCCGAAATGATTCTGGGCCACCTTGGCCAATGTGCTGTTCCCATCACCGCTTTCCAGTATGCCCTGTGCAAGGGTGATGCTGGCCGGCACCCCGCTGATGAGCATCTCCTGCACCGCAGCAGGCGCGTATGTGTCCACATACATTTCTCTGGTGATGCGTTCAGGTGAGGAATTTCCCTGTGCGAAAAGACAAGAAGTCATCGTAAACAGGGCAGCAAGGCAGGCAGTGGGTCGCATGAACCAAAATTAGCCTGTCGGGCCGGCCATTACTTTCTACCCATAAGATGCCTTGTGAACACTCCTGTGTTGAATCAGGAATGACCAAGGTACGGGAGCGATATAAGTAGGCGATGGTTCACATTTCAGCTTTCAAGGCTGAACGACCTTCACCATGACAGGAACATCCTGGTCGGCCCAATTTCGGCAGTCGATGTGCAGCCAAGTGGGAGTGGAATTGATGTCTTCCACCGTGGTGATCCCATGGGCACGGGCATCCGCCTGATTTGCCAGAATGTGCGCATAGACCTGTTGCGGGGTCACTGGTGCGCGGAACTTGAGGTCAAGCGCCCGACCGAATTTGTGCTGTGAGTACTTTGCACCCACTGTGGATTCCCACCTGCGCAGTCCACTCTCGCTGTAGCGTCCACCGTTGTAACTGTTGTTAACGGTTATGGGTCCGAAAATTCCACGTAGCCAATCGGCCGCCCTCAATATCTCGGGGCTTAGAAGCTGCCAGCAGTTATTGCCGCGGGCCGCAAAAATGGCGGGATCGACAAATTCTCGGAGACTAAAGTAAACGGGCGTGTATGACATGAAACATGATTCTTGTGCGCTGAAATTACATTTAACTCCGTATCGCCTTTTCGGGTTAATGTAAATTTCATGTCCGAAGCCACCTTGACCAGTGTTTACCCAGAGTTGCTCAATTCACTTCCACCACTTTCAGATCTTTCAGCCGTGCCGCCAATTTTGCCATTGGCACTGCGCTGAGCAGGATGAATACCCCGCAGACTCCATAGCCCCATACAACGTTGTTCGCCAAAGAAAAGAACGGCAGAGCGAACAGGCTCAGTAGGGCAGACCGCGCAAGAATGTTGTAGAGATAGAAGATGCTGTTGGCCCTTCCGATGATGTTGTTCGGGATATGCTCGAAAAGGAATGTGACCCTCAGAATCCGAGTTCCAGCATTGGCGAAACCGAGCAGCATCGAAAAGATATAAAGGAAGACCACACTCTGCACCGATGAGGCAAGCAGAAACAGCAGGCCAGCGAAAACCATCAGCATCACGATCGCCCGTGCGGGAGCGATCTTCTTGGTCAGACTGCGAATGAGCAGTCCGGCCACAAGACTGCCCAAGGCGAAATAGACCTCGCTGCTGGCATAAACATCGGCACCGGCAGTCAAATGGCGGTCGGTATAAAGGGCAAGCAGATACATGGTCTCCACCAGGATGGTGATGAAGATGGCGTAGGACGCGATTCCGAACATCAGAATACTCCTGTTCAGCGTAAGGAAACGGATGCCGCGCCTTAGCCGCGCTGCAATGGGTTCCGTATCGATGTGGAGCGCCCCGATGCGCTCGTAGCGTATGAAAGGTATGATACAGGCCGCAGCTGCGTACGCTACGGCATCGAGCGCAAAGATCTCCCACAGCTCCCATGGTCGCACATCAAAAGGGAAACTGACCGTGATGCCCATCAGATCGAGATTGCCAGCCACCGTTCCCGAAAGAAGCAAGGCGCCTACTCCGCCAGACAGCACACTGGTGCTCTGCCCCACCACCTCGATGATGGAGTTGACCCGACCGTAGTCGCCACGGGCAGCAAGTTCTTGCGTGAAGGCATAGAGATTCGGGTAATGGATATTGTAGCCGAAGAATGTGAACACGAATGCCAACGCCACCAAATGGATGGGCATGGTTCCGGTCAGTCCACAAAAGGCGGCAATGGCCCCAATGAATGTCATGCCACTGAGGGCGGCCACCAGGAGTATGTTCCTGCGCGGATAGCGGTCGATCAAAGTTCCGGCATACAGGCTCCAGAACAGACTTAGCAGCGTGGCCAGGGCCAGAACCTTGCCGAAAAGCCCCGACTCGCTCACCACCGAGGTAAAATACCATGGGATGGCAAGCATCGTAATGCCATGCGCGAAACTCGACACCATGTGGGCCGAAAAAAGTAGCATGATAGCCCGCCTGTTCTTCATCGCATCCCCAAAAGGGCGCGCAAAGCTACACGGAGGCATTCAGGTTCAATGGGACAGTTGTGACCGACAGCTAACAGCTTAATTTTCCCCCATGGAATTCACACCGGCCCAGTTCCTCGAAAAGATGCGCAGATACTGTGCATATCAGGAGCGCAGCCATCAACAGGTGCGCGACAAATTGTACGAGGCACAGCTGTTCGGTGATGATGTGGAGGAAATCATCACCACCCTCATCCTTGAGAATTTCCTCAATGAGGACCGCTTCGCGCGATCGTATGCCCGTGGAAAATTCCGAATGAACGGATGGGGAAGGGTCAAGATCGTACAGGGACTCAAGCAACACCGGGTGCATCCCAATGGTATCCGAGCGGCAATGACCGAAATCGGGGACGAGGAATATCGAGACGCCCTGCGCAGCATCATCCAACAGAAGATGCGTGTTCTGAAAGAGAAACATCCGCTCCGAAGAAAGGCCGCCCTGATGCGGTTCGCGGCCCAACGTGGGTTTGAAGGCGACCTTGTTCGCGAAATGCTGGAGGAGAAGGATTGAACGAGTGGCCTTGAACATTAGCATGTTCACAATTGGCCCCTTGTTCGTTTCCACACTATCATGCCCCAAGCTAATTTCGTTCGCCCCCACGGTTTCTTTGCCATGGATGAAAGAAATCGCAAGATTTACCGTTAGCACATACAAACAAGACCACATGCTGTCCCTTTTCATCACCCCCGCTTTCGCTCAAGAGTCTGTCACCTTGGACATGGCCGAACCGATCACCGAAGAGAAGACGCTCTCCATTCTCGAACTGATGATGTCTGGGGGAGTGGGCGGGCAGCTTATCATGCTGTCATTGCTCATCCTGTCCATCATAGCGGTCTATATATTCGTGGAACGATACCTCACCATTCAGCGTGCCGGAAAGGAGGATCCGCAGTTCATCAGCTCCATACGCGAGCATGTGCAGAAGGGGAATCTGGATGCCGCACGCAGCCTGTGCAACCGCACCGATACACCTGTGGCCAGAATGCTTGAAAAAGGTGTGGCCCGCATCGGCCGCCCCCTAAACGACATCTCTGCTGCCATCGAGAATGTGGGTAAGTTGGAGACCTACAAGTTGGAGACCAACCTCGCTACGCTTGCCACCATTTCTGGTGCTGCTCCCATGATCGGATTCCTTGGCACGGTCATCGGCATGATACTCGCATTTCACCAAATGGCAAATGCTGGCGGGCAGGTCAATGTGGAGATGCTGGCCGGTGGCATCTACACTGCCATGACCACCACTGTGGCGGGTCTGGTGGTGGGCATCCTGGCATTTCTCGGTTACAATGTTCTGGTGACCAAGGTGGAGAAGGTGGTCTTCAAGATGGAAGCTGGATCGACCGCATTCATCGACCTGCTTCACGAACCGGCCTGACAAACTGCCATTCGCTGTTCGCCATTCGCATATTCGTAATTCGTAACCTCATTAAGATGGCACTTCGCACAAGGAACAAGGTCAGCCCCAACTTCTCGATGTCGTCCATGACCGACATCGTATTTCTGCTGCTGATATTCTTCATGCTCACCTCCACGCTGGTCACCACCAACGCGCTCGACCTGGTGCTTCCCAGCAGCAAGGCCAAGAGTGTGAAGAAGCAGACCATCTCTGTGAGCATCGACAAGAACCTCAACCACTTTATCGATCGTGACCCGGTCGAGCCAGCATTTGTGGAATCTATCCTCAAACAGCGTCTTGCAGATACGGAGGAGAAGGTTGTGGTGCTGCGTGTAGAACGTGGCGTGCCGATCGAGCATGCCGTAATGGTGATGGATATAGCCTATCGCAATCAATTCAAGATCGTACTCGCCACCAAACCTGAGTAAGTTGTCGGGAAAATAGAAAATGGTCGAATGAAAGTGAAGCCTTTGAATCCCTCGTCCCATCCACATTCGTCATATTCGCAGGAGATCCGTAATTCGTAACCGTGAACATTCAACTCACACACGACAAGGACAGGCGCAGGGGACTCATTGTCTCCTTGACAATTCATGCCGTGCTGTTGGTGCTGTTCTTCTTCTTTGGGCTGAAGCACATCATCCCACCGCCCGAAGAGGGCATGGTCATCAATTTCGGCAATACTGAAACCGGTCTGGGACAAGTGGAGAGCGAGCCGATGAGGTCTGATGAGGCCGTGCAGGTGCCCGAGCAGCCGGCCAATCCCACACCACCACAGCCCGAGGCGGTCAAACCAGTGGTGGAGGAACAAGTTGTGACCCAGGAAACAGAGGAGGAGATCGCTTTTAAAAAGGAGAAGGAGGCCAAGGAGAGGGCCGAGACTGAGCGCAAGCGCGAGGAACAGCGCAAACAGCAGGAAGAGCAACGCCTGCGTGATGAGCAGAAACGAAGGATGGACGAGCTGTTTGCCAAGGCAAAGGCTGGAGAGGGGAAAGGAGGTGGAGAAGGAAATACAAGGCCCGGTGGCAATCAGGGCAGTCCCGATGGTCAGCAGAATGTACCTCATGGTGGAAAAGGAGGCAGTGGCAGCGGATTCTCTTTCAATCTGGGCGGCAGGAAGATGGTCAACCAGCCTCGGATCAATGACAGTTCTCAGGAAACCGGAAAAGTGGTGGTGGAGATTACGGTGGACAAGTATGGCAAGGTGGTGCAGGCCACACCCGGAGCTCGTGGCAGCACAACTACCAGTTCGCACCTTTATCGTCTGGCACGGGAGGCCGCCCTCGAGACCAGATTCGATGCCAATCCAACGGCCGAGGTTCAACAGAAGGGCAGCATGACCTTTGTGTTCGTGCTTGAATGAGTTCCTATCAGAATACGCTCGACTACCTTTTTGCCCAATTGCCGATGTTCCAACGGCAGGGCGCTTCCGCATTCAAAAAGGATTTGGGCAATACCATAGCACTTTGCGAGGCGCTGGGCAATCCGCACCATGAATTCCGCAGCATCCATGTGGCCGGTACCAACGGCAAAGGTTCCACAAGCCACTTCCTTGCCAGCATTCTCCAGACCGAGGGCTACCGTGTAGGGCTATACACCTCGCCACATCTAAAGGATTTCCGCGAGCGGATACGGGTGAATGGGGAGATGATCTCCGAAGATGCTGTCATCCGTTTCACTGAGGATAACCGCCAGCATTTCGACAGAATCAGACCTTCGTTCTTCGAAATGACCGTGGCAATGGCATTCCATCATTTTCGTGAGGAGAAGGTGGAAATTGCTGTGATAGAGACGGGGTTGGGAGGGAGGCTGGACAGCACCAACATCATCACCCCAGTCCTATCCGTCATAACCAACATCGGACACGACCATCAGCAGTTCCTTGGAGAGACTTTGGCCGAGATTGCTGGAGAGAAGGCGGGAATCATCAAAACAAGAATCCCAGTGGTCATTGGGGAGCGTCAGGAGGAGACCTCGCATGTTTTCGCTGTCAGGGCCAGAGAGGTATCTGCACCTGTCCGATTCGCGTCTGATGAGTTGGAGTTGTTGGATTCAGCTTCGCAGTTGGGACGCGATATGGTGCTGTCACTCCATTATTGCCGAAGCGGTTCAGGAGTTTCGGTGAAGGCCATTTCAGGGCTGTCCGGGCCACATCAGCATAAGAATGTCCGGACAGTGCTCTGCGCGGTCGATGTGCTACGCCATCAAGGAATCGTCATCTCAGACGGTTCATTGAAGATCGGTCTGCGGGAAGTGATCCATCGTACGGGAATATTGGGCCGTTGGCAATGCCTTGGCGAGCGTCCATTCATTCTGTGCGACACGGCCCATAACAAGGAGGGCATCGCACCCATTGTTCAACAGGTGAAAGCAATCTCGGAAGGAAGGAAACTGCACATTGTGTGGGGCATGGTCTCTGATAAGGACCATGGGGCCATCATCGCCATCCTGCCTAAAGATGCCAATTACTATTTCTGCCGGCCCGACATTCCACGCGGCCTCCCTGCCGAAGAGTTGCGTGAAAAAGCAGAATTACTCGGATTGAAAGGCACGTCTTTCAACTCCGTTGTAGATGCGCTCAGGGCCGCACGGATGGCCGCATCAAAGGATGACGTCATCTTCGTAGGAGGGAGCACCTTCGTGGTAGCGGAGGTGGTATAGTTCCTAAGTATCTCAACTACCGCTTTGCAGCAGCATGTGGGCCGGCTTCAAATCACCGCAGTCCTGCTTGAGAGGGAAATGTTCAACTTTTGAGCAAGACTTTAACTGGAGAAGGCTACAAAAACGGAAATGATTCAGAGAGCCCACCACTTCAAAAGAAACTGGTGAAACCCGGAAATGCTAATAGGGCGATTCACACAAACAGCATGTGCGTGCCAAGCCCAGTGCCTTTTCCGTAAAAATCACCCACTGTAATTATTCCATCCAGGTCTTCATACATATCTTCCTTTTTGAAATGGAACATGTCCATGGCAAGTTTGCACGCCCACAATTTCACACCTGACGCTTTCAGAATTTCAAGAAACTCATGCACATCAGGCATGTCTATTTTCTCCATTTCCTTTTTCATCATACTGGTTGCGAGCGCTTCCATGCCCGGCAAGCCCCCCAACAACGTGGGAATATGCATTGCTGGATTGCCGACTGTGGACGTGTGCAGATGCTCCAATCTCTCAGTGTGTATTGCCTCCAGCCCGAAGAAAGTAAAGAAGATCTCCGCCTCGATGCCTTCCATGCGTGCACCGTTCGCCAGAACAAATGCCGCATAAACATTCTCTAACGTGGCTTTAGAGAGAATGATCATCATCTTTCTTATTTCACCATTGAACTCGCTCATCGGAATGATATTAAAAGGGTTGTACTGAGATTTAGATGCAGCTTGCCGGCTTTGGAATGCCAGCGATTTTGGAGGATGTTTTCAACGGTGCAGTGGGAAACAGCTGATAGAACTCTTTGATGTCCACTACGCCACTCTTACCTATTTTTCGGATACTGAGGGGGGATTCGTTCTTGTACTCGCTCTGAAGATAGTTGATCACCTCCAAGTGTCTTGGCGATAAGTCAATGTCAGCCTCTTTGGCCAAAGCCGCACCAATTTCTTTGTCCCACTGGTTGAAGTCGGTCATGAACCCTTCTTCATTTACCGAAATGGTCTTGCCTGCAATGTTCTTGTCCATCTTTTTTGAGTTTATCAGTTAAAATCCTTACCGGCCTCTTGCATCTCTGCTGATACAAAAGGTATGTGTACTCCTTTCAAAAGCATGTTCCAGTATATCCAGCGAAAGGCCAATTTGCCCATGTGATTCATTCGGCTTTCCTTAAGCAGGCGCAAAGGACCCACACCAGGAAAAGGGAAGGTTCCTTCTACGGGTTCGTGTGTGTAGTTGAAATCTATGAGCAGAGCCTTACCGTCTCCGGTCTCCACAAAGCAATTCGCATGACCATCGAATGTCTCTTTCAATGGCTCATCGTTGATGTAGTGAAGAATGTTGTCTGTTAATATCTCAGCCTCAAAATGTGCCACCGAGCCTGCTTTGGAGGCTGGTACGTTTGAGGCATCGCCAATGACAAAAATGTTCTCGTAAGCCTTTGATTGCAGCGTCCCTTTGTCGGTGGGCACGAAATTCAGATCATCGCCCATTCCTGATTTAGCAATGACTTCGTCCCCTTTGTTGGTGGGCACGGTTACCAGAAGGTCAAAGCTGAGTTCACGACCACCGTAGTCGATAATCGTTCTGTTCTCATTGTCAATGCGCTCTACCGCAAAGTCACTTTCGATATGAATGCCTTTTTCGCTCAGCAAATGTTCCAAGGCGTCTGTTGCTTTCGGTTTCGTGAAAGCTCCGCTCAAAGGCGTGACAAATGTTAATTCAACCTTATCTCTGATTCCTTTGTGCTTGAAGAATGAATCTGCCAAAAACGCAAATTCCAAGGGTGCAACAGGGCATTTGATGGGCATCTCCGTAATGTGAACCAGCATTTTCCCTCCTTCCCATTCGCGCAGTTTGTTGCGCAATGCGAGTGCGCCTTCGAAGGTATAAAAGTCGAAAACTGATTTCTGCCATTCACTGCCCTTCATTCCATCTACTTCCTCGGGAGCTATTTTCGCCCCCGTAGCGATAATCATGATGTCGTAGTGAATCTTACTCCCGTTCGCCATGCAAACGTGATTCTCTTGAGGCACTATACGGTCTATTTTGCCAGTAATCAAATTGACCCCTTGTGGGATGAATTCTTTGATTGACTTGATAATGTCCTCGGGTGCATAGATGTCGAAGGGCAGAAATAGATATCCTGGTTGGTAGTGATGTTCCTCCTTCTCGTCTATTATGGTTATTGCCCAGTCTTTTTTGTTGAGCTGGTGTTTCAGATGGTTGGCCATCATGGTGCCTGCAGTGCCGGCTCCCATAATTACAATGTTCTTCATGAGTAGTTCTCCGGGTACCAGATACCCCCTTTTGTAGATGGTGATGTACAATGCCTTTGTTGGTGAAAGGAGGCTGAAATTCTTCTTTCTTATCCTAAGGAATCGGGCTCAAAGGTAGGGAATGGTTCTGTTTAGTGTGTTCTGTTGGAATTAATTTTAGGGGATGGTCTCCCGCAAGCACCTTGGGCTCTGTCATGCTGCTCAGGGCTGCTGAAGCCTTCCCCTTTTTAGGACAGTGCTAAATTAGATGGTTGGTTGGTTTTTGCAGGGGGAAAAGGGGCGCGCCCCTTTTCCCCCTGCAAGCGGTATCGGATCGGTGCCATTCCCCCCAGTGCGGTATGGGGGTGGTT
>JAIPBJ010000090.1 GCA_021739625.1 Flavobacteriales bacterium
CATCTATCTGCGCGACATTGCCCGCAAGTCGGCCCGTTTCATCCTCGGCACCATGCCCGAGGCCGTGGTGCTGGAGAATGGGCTTCAGTTCAAGGTCAATTGGGTCGAAGGGCAGAAGACGGGCTTCTTCCTCGACCAGCGCGACAACCGCGCCCTGCTGGCCGAGGTGGCCAAGGGCCGCACCGTGCTCAACACCTTCTGCTACACGGGCGGGTTCTCAGTCTATGCCCTCAAGGCCGGGGCCAAGAAGGTGGTCTCGGTCGATGTGAGTGCCAAGGCCGTTGCCCTGGCCGATGATAACGTGGCCCTCAACATGAAGACCAAGAAGCACGAGGCCGTATGCACCGATGCCTTCAAATACTTGGAACATGCCGAGGGCTTCGACCTCATCATCCTCGACCCTCCCGCCTTTGCCAAGGGCATGAAAGCGCGCCATCAGGCCGTGCAGGGCTACAAGCGTCTCAACGAGACCGCCCTCAGACGCATCGCCCCCGACAGCATCCTTTTCACCTTCTCGTGCTCGCAAGTGGTGAGTCCCGAACTGTTCGAGAAGACCGTCTATTCGGCCGCCATCAACGCAGGCCGTGAGGTGCGCGTGCTCAAACGCTTGGGCCATCAGGCCGACCACCCTGTCAGCATCTATCACCCCGAAGGCGAATACCTCAAGGGGCTGATGCTCTATGTGAGCTGATGCCGGAGATGTGTGATGAGGGTCACGCCCGCTACGGAAGGTCTGTGCAATTTCGCGCCATGAAAAGACCCCTTAACATCGCAATGCTATTGCTTGCCGCGCAGGCTGCCATGGCCCAACCTTTCTTCAACCTCACCATCCAAGAGCTGGCACTGCCAGAGTCGCCCGGGGTGCATTCCTTCGCGGTGGGACAGCACGGGGGCAAGTGGCTCATCATTGGCGGGCGCACGGACGGGCTGCACCGCAGGCAGCCTTGGGCCGCATTCCTTGCCGAGGGCAACAGCGTGAGCGCCCATGTCATCGACCCTGTCACATCCACGGTCTGGTCGGCCTCCATCGCCTCGCTTCCCGTGGCACAGTTCGAGCAGTTGCAGAGCACCAACATGGAATTCGCCCAGCGCGACACCGTGCTCTACATTATGGGAGGCTATGGCCGCAGCGAGGCGCAGAACGACCACGTGACCCACGACCTGCTCAGCGCGGTGAACATTCCCGGTGCCATCAGCGCGATAATCAACGGCACATCTGTCGCACCGCATTTCAGATATGTGCAGGACAGCCGCATGGCGGTCACCGGAGGATACATGCACCTGCTCAACGGCACATTCTATCAGGTGGGCGGCCAATTTTTCGAAGGACGCTACAACCCCATGGGACCGAACAATGGCCCCGGATTCATTCAACAGTACAAGGAGGCCGTTCAGAAGTT
Organism: Flavobacteriales bacterium; assembly: GCA_021739625.1. Lineage (GTDB taxonomy): Bacteria > Bacteroidota > Bacteroidia > UBA10329 > UBA10329 > UBA10329. The sequence goes on from JAIPBJ010000090.1 coordinate 1,401, forward strand.
CAACATCACCGACAATGGATCAACACTCGCCTTGACCGACTATTCGGAGACCACGGACGCAGCCAACCTGCACAGACGCGACTACAATCTGGTGCCGCAGATCTTCCCTGACGGGCAGGTGGGTTTCACCGCCTTTACGGGAGTGTTTCAACATGCGGTGGACCTGCCCTGGCTCAACACGGTCAATGTGCTGCCCGACAGTTACACGGTCAACAATAGCTTCAACCAACTGCTCAACCAGTACCACTCGGCCCATCTGCCCATCTATGACGAGGTGAACAATAGCATGCACACGGTGTTCTTCGGTGGCATGGGCCGCTACTATTTCGACCCACAGAGCGGCACCCTTATTGAAGACGATGCCGTGCCTTTCGTCAAGACCATCAGCATGGTGACACGGAATAATGACGGAAGCATGACCGAGACCGCGCTCGACATGGCGATGCCCGACTATCTGGGTTCAGGTGCCGAGTTCATACCGCTGAACGGTGTGGCTTATGAGCACGGAGAGATCCTCTCGCTCAATGCTCTGCCGGTGGGGCAGCCCACTCTGGTCGGGCACATCTTCGGTGGCATTCAGAGCACCGACCGCAACATATTCTTCACCAACGATGGAACCCAGAGCCACGCCAGCAATCGGGTCTTCAAGGTATTCATCGAGCCGGATGTGACGGCCGTGAACAGTGGAACGGTCATCAGCGGAAAGGAGGTGTTCCGCATGCAGGTGTTTCCAAACCCGGTGCAGGACATGCTGCGCATCGACCTCACCGCACCATTCAGAACAGCGGGAACGATAGTGCTGAGAACCATCTCGGGAAGCACCGTCCGAACCGCCAACATCTCGTTGGAGGCCGCCCAGCAGACAACCCTGAGCATCGACTGCTCAGGTCTTGGGGCGGGCAGCTATGTTGTCCAATTTGACAATGGGGTCTTCACGCGCGAAGAGACGGTGATCATCAGACGCTGAAGGGCCGGATCACTCCACCTTTTCAAACTCCACCGTCAGGTCGAGCGTTTCGCCATGCTGGATGGTGATGGACTCCTCCACTGGTGCGAACCCCGGAAAGGTGAAGCGCGCAATGTAGGTGCCCTCCTCCACGTCCTCCAGTTTGAAATAGCCTGTGGGCGAGGTGACGTAGGCGCGGCCTGTGCCCACCAGTTCGACCACCACTCCGAAGAGTCTGCGGCCGGTGTTCTTCTCAACGGTCTTGCCTTTGAAGATGCCCGTCTGTTGGGCGGTGATGCTGAGTGGTGCTACGTTTGGCATGGCTTGCTGTGTACGGGGTGAAACCGGTCTTCTCATGATTTCCGTGCTTTAAGGGTGAGTGATACCCTTGCATAACGGAACCTTTGAACAATTATTGCGACCGGGGTCAAATTTAGCGATTGCCCGATGCGCGGGGCCTCATCCCCAGCAATTCGGCAAGGTAGGCCTGTCCACTAACTTCGCAGCCCTCAAAAGAACACACATGCAATTCAAAGGAACCGAGAGCTACATCGCATCGAACGAGCTTCAGGTGGCGGTCAATGCGGCCATCCATCTTCAGAAACCCCTGCTCATCAAAGGTGAACCGGGCACGGGAAAGACCCTGTTGGCCCACGAGGTGGCAAGGTCGCTGGGCAAAAGGCTCATCACCTGGCACATCAAATCGACCACCAAGGCACAGCAGGGACTCTATGAGTATGATGCCGTAAGCCGCCTGCGCGACAGCCAACTGGGCAGCGACAAGGTGCATGACATCGCCAACTACATCATCAAAGGAAAACTGTGGGAGGCCTTCGATGCCGAGCAGAGCGTGGTGCTGCTCATAGACGAGATTGACAAGGCCGACATCGAGTTTCCCAACGACCTGCTGCTGGAGCTCGACCGCATGGAGTTCTTCTGCTATGAGCTCAACCGCACCATCGTGGCCAAGCATCGCCCCATCATCATCATCACTTCCAACAACGAGAAGGAACTGCCCGATGCCTTCCTGCGCAGGTGCCTTTTCCATTTCATCCGCTTTCCGGAAGAGGAGCAGATGCGCCAGATAGTGGACGTGCATCACCCCGGCCTCAAACAGGAGCTGCTCGGCCGCGCATTGGCCCATTTCTATCGCCTCCGCAAGGTCAACGGCATCAAGAAGAAGCCCAGTACCAGCGAACTGGTGGACTGGATAAGCCTGCTGCTGCGCGATGATCTGTTGCAGGAAGAGGGTGACGATTCGCCATCGAAACTGCCGCCCCACCTCGGCAGTCTCATCAAGAACGAACAGGACCTGATGCTGCTGGAGCGGTTCCTCAAGTAGCTTCCCCCATTGGGCCGCCCCCCGGTCGCGATGCCGACCGCCCCGAACTGATGTAATAGTAGCCGATGGAGGCCAGCCCCAGCACAAAGAACACGGTGGCCAGCGGCCGCGTGGTGTCGTCAAGGAAGAATTCCCCGAGCATCCAGACGCTGTTGGCCACTATCCATGCGCACACCGCAAGGTTGTGGAACAGTTCCTTGCGTTCGGAGCGCGAAAGCCAGGTGATGTAAACTGCCATGCCTATGGTGGGCACGATCATGATGCAGCCGGGCGTGCGCCAGTCCTGTATCCAACAGGTGTCCTTCACCAGCCACAGCACAATGTGAATGTTCTCGAATCTGCGGATGCGATGGAACATGGTCGGCCCTTTGCTCGGTGGGACAAAACTACACGGTCTATCGGTCGAACCAGTGATAGCCCTTGGCGACCATGGTGCTGTCCTGCATGTTGTCGGGCAGGCAAACACCGCGCATCCGGCCCGTGGCCACCATCTGCCCCACCGCTCCGAGGAATTCGTCCTTCCGGTCGTGCGCTGCCGAACTCAGGATGGTCTCGGCCAAGTACCCGTAGCACGCTGCGAAGCATTGGCATCTGCCCAAAGTGATGCCCATGGCCCGCAGCGCGATGCCGAAGTTGATGTGGTTGAGCTGATCCACGGTGTATTCCTGTCCGCCATAGCGCACCCTGCCGCCTGTCTCCGGGCTGTAATACTGCTTGAATGCCCCGTGCCTCAGATCGCCTTTCCCATCGGTCTCATAGATTCCGACCAGATAATCGAATCTGTTGCGCAGGCTGCCCACCGTGGACAGGCTCCCATGCCTGCGGGCGAGGTGGGCGGCCATCGAGTCCTTCTGCGCATGCAGCGAAACATATTGCAGGTCTTTGAGCAGTGTGCGCTCATCCAAGGGCCAATTGCGTCTCAACTGCTGCCCGGTGTTCCGAGTGGTCTCTGCTATGGAGTCGAACCCTGTGGTCACATCGGGCAGCGACTGTGCCATTGCCACGCTCATGCTGAGCATTGTATATAGAAGGATGGATGCGTTACACTTCATCGGATGTGCAAAGGTCATGGATCCGTGGATAGGTCTCTGAGCAGGGCATTCAGCAGCCGCTCGCGGAATATGCCATGGGTATGATAGCAGTGATCGACCCGATGGATGCCTCCCTGTGCCCCTACCGTGAGGAACATCTTGCGATCGGTCTTCACAATACTGCGGGCATCGTTGGGCCCTTCGGTCACGGTGGCCGCCCTGTCTGCACGGATGCAGAATTCATCGGGGTGCAGCAGTGCGCCCACGGTGCTGCAATCGAAAGGGATGAAACCGTCCTTCACCCCGAACACATGTTGCCACACCCACTCCCATCGGCTCAGGTTGCGGTACATCCATCGGTCTCGCGCATGGGAGGAGCCTTTCAACGGGCGATAGAGCGCGCGGTGCAGGAAGAACCCGTCCGAGCAGTCGTAGCCTGCGAGCAGAAGCGGCACGCCCGACTGTAGCAGTAGGCGCGCTGCCACGCTGTCGTGCTCAAAATTGTAATCGCTGAAACGGACCTTGCCGCCATCGGGGGCAAAGACCATGTTGGCCCAACGGCCGCCACAGAAGCCCACCTTCTGCATCTGCGGCACAAGGTCGGGCCGCAACGTCAGCACTGTGGCCACATTGGTGGCCGGGCCCAGGGCCAGCACTGTCATGGGGCCCTTCTCCAAGGCGCGGATCATGGCGTTGACGGCTTCGGTGCGCTGCCCCAGTTCGCGTTGCGTGTCGGCCCCCCGGTGGATGGGGGTGTCGCGGGCGGGAGCATACCATCGCAACAGCTTGGCCGTGACCCTGCGGGCATGCCGCACCCCGTGTACCACGCTTATGCCCTCGATGTGTACCGAAGTGTCGCGCAGCAGCATCAGCAGGGCCAGCGCATCGTCCATGTCGCCCACCGGCCTGCCCGATGAGAGGTCGGTATCGACCCAGACACGGTGCTGCTGCGCCATGGATGGCACCATTCCAAAACCGAGCAAAATGAGCAGAAGTGTGATGATGGGCATCATCGGGCGAAAAGCGAATGGCGAATGGCGAACAGCGAAAAACCCATACTACCCCTTCAACACCCACCATCGGGCCTCTTCCAGCAGGTCGAGCCTTTCGTTGAGCGTGAGCTCCAAGGGGAGCTGTGCCACTCCGATCAGCCTACGGATGATTTCCATGCCTGCGAACTTGGTGAACAGCGAGCCGTCAAAATACTTGTCGAAATGGTAGTAGATGAACAGGTCCTTGAGCAGCGAATCGGGCTGCTGTGCCATTTTCAGGTGTGCCACGGCAACGGCAAGCTCAAACTCCGGATGGCCGAAAAAGCAGAATTCAGGGTCTATCATGCGAAAGCCCTTGGCAGTCTGGAGCCAACTGCCCGGATAGTAGTCGCCATGCAGCAGGGTGCTGCCGTCCTCCATATAGGTCTGCCCCAGTTCGTGCGCCATGAGGCGCAACCTTGAATCGTAGCGCAGATGTTCGGTTCCCTCTCTCAGACCCGGACAGATGGCGTCCAGATCGATGCCGTTGTTCACTTCGAGCGGCTGAATGAAGATGTGGTCATGGTTCAGTTCCTTCATCTCCCGGTTCTGGATCCGCGCTTCCATCGTGGACTCGTTGAAGCGGTAGTGCAGCTCGGACATCACCTTGGCGATGCTCAGAATGTCGGTCTTGGAGACATTGTTTCCCTTGCGATAGATGTGCGAGAAGTCGGAGCTGTGGCCCAGATCCTCCAATGCCAGCACGTGGTTCTCCCTATCGGACCACAGCACCTCGGGAGTGTGTTCCCTGATGAGGCCGTCCTTGCGCACAATGGCATAGAACTCCTCTTCGCGATGGATCCGGTCGATAGGGGCCGGAATCTGAGGATAGCGCTCCACATAAGGCCGCGACTGCTTGAGGATGAAACTTCCCGAACACGTGGTGACGCGCAACGTGCAGTTCATATTTCCCTCACCGGCCGAACTCAGGCCTATGACCTTCTCCTCAGGATGCATACGGCCCGAATTCCAAAGGAAATGCTGAAGGGCATCCTTGTCGGCCAGGTTCAATGTGAAAGGCATGACGGTCATTGGACTGATGCGAAGGTAATCAGAGACATGTTCGGACACGGCCCTGCGCAGTCATGCCTATCATTGCTTCTGGCGCGGATGATAGATGCGCTCTGCATCGCGGAAGATCTCCTCACGGTTCAGCGTCATGGGCTTGGTGCGCTGCTCCACATAAAGCTCCATCTGGTCGCTGAAATGCGGTGAGCCCTCGCGGTTGGACGACCCGTAGGGGTGCAGGCTCTCCAAGGTCAGTTTCCCGTCCTTCCACTGTGCGAACTGCACATAGCTGTCGGCCACGAACGACTTGAAGCGGCCATTGGTATAGGGCATGGAATAGTTGGCGGCCAACGCATCGGGAAAACCATTCACCCCATATTCCTTATCACCACGCACATGCAGTTGCAGCTCACCGAGGGTCACATCGAGGGTATGGAAGTACTCCATCAGATGGCCCCGTGCATAGCCGATGGCCTCTATATAACTTTCTTCCGGCACATCCATGCCGTCCATAAAGGAGTGTACACCCATTTCCAACTTGTCGAAAAGGTATTTGTAGGTGAGAATGAACATGCCCGCGCCTTCGCTGTCACAGGTCGCCCTGCGGTCCCAGTTCTGCATCTTCACAATGCTCTCGGCCAGGTCGGGAAAGCGGTCGGGGTCCAGTTTCATGAAATTGTCCATCGAGGCCATGAATGCACTGGAATCGGGATATTGACAGTCGAACTTGATGCGTTTCACATCCTCAAGGGTCAGGCGGTCATACTCCTCCAGAAGTTCCATCATGCGCGAACTGCGGTTGTTGTCGCCCGTGTCGAAACCGTAATAGGCGGGAAAATCCGTGGCGCGCAGGTTCTCTGCCTTGCATGTGGCGTTGAAAGGTGTGTTGTTCGTGTTGAACACATATCCACAGGTAGGGTTGATGAGCTGCGGACGTTCCTGTATGGTGTGGAAGCTGTTCCAGATGGTGGCACTGGTATTGCCGGGAAGCACACCGCTCCAATCATGCACATCATCGCGCACTGGAATCAGTCCGTTGTTGAGATACATGATGTTGCCCTCCTTGTCGGCATAGATGACATTGTAGCGTGGATAGGTGTCCATGCTCAGGGCCGAATAGAATTCATCGAAATTGCTGGCCTTGTTCATGCGATACATCTGCTCGATGGTGTTGACCCGCTGATTGGCCCCCATGCGGATGGCGAAAAACTCACCGTCCTTGGAGCGCAGCGCGGCCCCATGTTCCGTCCAATAGGTGATCTTGGGAACCGGCACCGTGAGCAGCTCGCTGAGTTTGACCTTCAGCAGCACCGGGCGGATCTTCATACGGTGCCATTCGCCATCCAACTTATAGAGCCGCTTCCTGCGATGATGCGTCTCCAACCGATAGACATCCACCAGGTCCAGCTTGTTGACAGTGTGGGCCCAGCCCAGATTCTCGTTGGTTCCCAGAAAGATGGCCGGCCCGCCCGGGAACAGGCCTCCGAGGATATTGAGCCCGTCCTCGCTGCACAGGTGCGCCTCATACCACGAAAAAGGTCCCTCCATGGGCTGGTGCGGGTTGATCATCAATATGGTGCTGCCATCTTCGGTAAGGCCCGCATTGGCGGCCATCGCATTGCTGCCCATCCATGTGCCAGACCTGTCGTGCTGGCCTTTGAGGATGGCCGCCACATCATTGTGCGCACCGCTCACGATGCAGGCTGCGAACACATTGGAATAGACCAGATCTTTTCCTTCGATGGGAAAAAGCCCATGCACCAGCACCTCATCGGGATTGGCGTGTGCAAAGGCATTCAGGCCCTGAGCGTAGCCATCGATATAGCGTTTGAAATCCTCCGAGAAAACAGTGTCGAACTGCGCATCCACCTGACCGCGCACATCGAACAGATGGGCCATGTAGTCGCGTTTGGCCCCGTCCTTGCCAGTATGGCGGCCGGCCATGCCCTGCCCGGCAATGAGCAGTTCCTGCATGGTGGCAAAATCATCCTCGGCATTGGCCCACGCCAGCCCGTAGGCCACTTCGTGATCGTGCTTGGCAAAGATGTGCGGCACGCCCCACGCATCGCGCACGATCTGCACCGCATCGGCATCCACCTTGGCGAACCCCGACCTTGTGCTGGGCCTGTCCTTTCGCTTTCCCCCATCGGCCATGCCGATGAATGAGGTGGTCATCAGAATGGACAGGACTGCGAGTATGATGCGCATTGCGGGGGATTGGATCGCGAAAGGGTTATCGGGAGCGCAAAATTACCATCGCTTTGGCCCAACAACTTTCAATTATGTGTCAATGCACATCAAGGGTTGACCATTGGGACATTTTTGAACGCGACCACAGCATCAGATCAGCTTCAGAAAGATGTTGATGTAATACAGTCCTGTGAGGATGAACACCGCCCCGGCCACCTTGCGCATCACCTGCTCCACGCGCTGCACTGCGGTGAAATAGGTGCCCAGCCTGCTCATGCTGTAAGCGATGACGAATGCGAAGAGGATCACTGGCAGGCCCGTCCCCAGCGAGAACAGCACTGGAAGGGCCAGTCCTGCCTCAGATGAGAGTGTCAAGGGAATGAGCATGCCGAAGAACAGCGCGCCACTGTAGGGGCAGAACGCCAGCGCGAACAGCGCACCGAGCAGGAACGCTCCCAGCATCCCCCTGTCCTTGAACTTCTCCGAGAGTTTCTCCGTCAAATTCCCCCGTCCGAGAAAATTGAGCTTGATGACATCGAGCATCACCAGCCCGATGAGGATCATGATGGGGCCGATGAACTTCTCGCCATTGCCCTGAAAGAGTTTCGCCACCTCGAACTTGCTCATACCAAAGTAGATGGCCGCACCAAGCCCTGTATAGCTCACCATGCGGCCCAGCGTGTAGAGCAGACCGCTGAGCAGCACTTTGCCACGGTCTGCCACCGTCTTGGCAATGTAGGCCGTGGCGGTGATGTTGGTGGCGAGCGGGCACGGACTCACGGCCGTCAGCAGTCCAAGGGCGAAGGCCGCCAGCATGGGCGCCTCGCGGTTCTGCGCCAGTTCGTTCATCCAGTCCATGGCCGCCTATTTGACGAAGCTTTCCAGATACTTCTTGAGCGTACCCACGAATTTCTCATCATCGTGGGCATTCATGAATGCGAAGTCGGTGAGGTCCATCTTCTTGCCGAGCTTGCCATCGTAGAGCACCAGCGCGGTGCCGGTGGCCTCAAACTGTGCGGCCAACTTTTCGTTGGCCTTGTCATCCACATTCACAAGGCGGAACGGCACTTCTGGGAATGACTTCAAAGCCTCGGCAGTGAGCGCTTCGATCTTGAGACAGGTCTTGCAGCGGTGCTCCGAATGGAATTGAATGACCTGCACATTGGCGGTCAACTGCACGCCCTTTTCCGCATCCTGTGCATGGAGTTCGGTCGAAGGGAATGAAAGCAGCATCATGAACGCTGCAATGGTGGTAAGCATCAGATCTTTCATGGTCTTGGTGGTTTATTGGTCAGCGTATCTACGGATGATGGCAAGTTGCCCTTCATCGTGCCCGTGGTCATTTCTTCTCGCAGCAACCGGGCGTGGCAGGAGCGCCATAGGCACAGCACTGTTCCTTGCCCTTCTTGCCTTTCTTCCCTTTACCTCCTTTCTTGCCACCATCGGCACAGCACGCCTGCGCATTCGCTCCATCTGCGGCAGGGGCACAGCTGGCTTTCGCACTGCCGGGAGCGCATCCCGTTTTTGCACTTCCGGGGGCGCAACAGGCTTTTGCAGCAGATGACCCGGCCATTGACCGGACGACCGGCTGCCCATCGCGCTGCCATTGAAGAATTCCGCCTTTGAGACCATAGAGGTTGTCGTAGCCTTGGGCAGCAAGCAGCTTCACGGCCTCTCCGCTCCGGTAGCCCGAATTGCAGGCCAGAATCACCTTCCCGGTCTTCGGAATCTCTGACTGACGGTTGGCCAATGAACCGGACGGAATGTTCAGCGCGCCAGTAACCGGATAGGCGATGGACGCTACCTCATCGGCCTCGCGCACATCAATGAAAACGGCTCCTTGTTCAATCATAAGCAAGGCTTCGGAAGTGGATATCTCTTTCACCTGTTGGGCAAAAAGTGTCGGCCCGAAGGCCAAAATGGCGGTGGTCAATGCAATTGTTCTCATGGGTTCTGTTGTTGATTAAAGGATGATGTTGAAAATGTAACCTGATAGGATGATGAAGAATGCCACCACCCCGAAGTAGATGGCGATGAGCTTCCACATCATCACTTTCTTCAATAGTGTGGCCTCTGGTATGGAAAGCCCGATGACCGCCATCATGAACGCGATGGCCGTGCCGATGGGAACGCCTTTCTGAACGAACACCTGAATGATGGGCAGCACCCCGGCCGCATTGCTGTACATGGGCACTCCGAGAAGGACCGCCATTGGCACCGCAAGCGGGTTGTCCTTGCTGATGTAGGATTCAAAGAAACCCGTGGGAATGAAACCGTGCATCAGCGCACCGATGCCGATGCCGAGGATGATGTACCAGAACACACCTTTGATGATGTCGCGCGCCTCGCGGAGAATGTCGGGCATGCGCTGGATCAGCGAACGCGGTTCCGCTTCCATCTCGCCCTCCTGCTGCGCTCCGTGCAACACCTCCTGCACCCATGGCGTGAGGTACCGGTCGAGCTTCAGTCTGCCCAGCACCATGCCGCCCAGCGTGCCGAGCAGTATGCCGCTTGTGGCATAGATCACCGTGGTCTTCACCCCGAACATGCCAAGGAAGATGGCCAGGGCGACCTCATTGACCAATGGCGATGTGATGAGGAACGCCAGTGTGACACCCAAAGGAATGCCGCCCTTCACAAAGCCGATGAACAGCGGCACCGAGCTGCACGAGCAGAACGGGGTGATGGCCCCGAACACCGATGCCAACAGGTATTCGAGCCCGAAAAGGCGGTTGCGCGAGAGGAAGTTCCGTACGCGCTCCACGGGGAAATAGGAGTTCACCACGCCCATCACAGCGGTGATGAGGAACAGCAGGATGAGGATCTTTACGGTGTCGTAGAAGAAGAACACCAGTGCATCCCCGCCACGCGTCTGCGCGGCAATGCCGAACACACTGCGAACCAGCCACTCTGCAGACCTTTCAAGCCAGTCGAACATGTGCAGGGGATTCCTGAGTTACGGTTCAGGCTATCAACGACCTTATCTCATTCACATCGGCCACGCGGCCTTTCACCTTCATCACCCCATCGATCATCAGCACGGGAGTGGTGAGCACGTTGTACTTCATCATCTCCATGATGTCTTCCACCTTGGTGATGTTGGCCTCGATGCCGGCCAGTTTCACCGCTTCGATGGTGTTCTGATGAAGGGTCTTGCACTTGGGGCATCCCGGGCCGAATATCTTGATGTCTTTCATGGTTTCCTGTATTGATGTTCGTGTTTTTACGATCTGGACTGTTTCAATCAAAGAAGCCGATGAGCAGGCCCCGTGCCAGCGACCAGTTCGGGCGGTTGATGCAGTACTTGGTCTTCGGGCCATCGATCTCGCCCTGTATCAGCCCTGCATCCTTCAACACCTTGAGATGCTGCGACAGCGTACTCTTGGCGATGGGAAGGTCTTCGGCCATGTCACCGTGATAGCAGCAGCTCTGGCGGGTGAGCCGCTCAAGTATGGTGACGCGGAGCGGATGCGCCAAGGCATTGCTGAAGCGGGCGATCAGCTCCTGCTTTTCGGTGAATGGCGTTGTGGCGGTGGACATCGATCTGTGTTTTCAGTTCGCAAATCTACGAACACTCTACTTTCACCGAAAGTGATTTTTGTCACCCTTCATCCAGAGTCATGTCAACCGTCCGAATGTTCATGGCCCTGTTGACATCCTGCTGCTCTGCCCTGCCCTCCGACTGTGGGTTCCGATACCTTTGCATCCTCAAATCTCACACTGATGGACATTTTTGAACGGATAAAGCACAATCGCGGCCCATTGGGGCAGCACAGCAAGCAATCGCACGGCTATTTCACCTTCCCCAAACTGGAGGGCGAGATTGGCAGCAGGATGGTCTTCCAAGGAAAGGAACGCCTCGTTTGGAGCCTCAACAATTATCTCGGTCTGGCCAACCACCCCGAGGTGCGCAAGGCCGATGCACAGGGTGCGGCAGACTATGGTCTGGCAACGCCCATGGGTGCGCGCATGATGAGCGGCAACACCGACCTTCACGAGCAGCTGGAGCGCGAACTGGCCGCTTTCGAGATGAAGGAGGACAGCATTCTGCTCAACTTCGGCTATCAGGGCATGGTGTCGGCCATCGATGCGCTGGTGACGCGCCACGATGTCATCGTCTATGATGCCGAGTCGCACGCCTGCATCCTCGATGGGGTGCGGCTGCACATGGGCAAGCGGTTCGTCTATCCGCACAACGACATCGCCAGCCTTGAGAAGCAGTTGCAGCGCGCCAAGAAGCTGACCGATGAGAGCGGTGGCGGCATCCTCGTTATCACCGAGGGCGTGTTCGGCATGTCGGGCGCACAGGGCAGGCTGAAAGAGATCGTGGCATTGAAACAGCGCTACGATTTCCGCCTCTTTGTGGACGATGCGCACGGCTTCGGCACGCAGGGCAGGACGGGTGCCGGCACGGGCGAGGAACAGGGCGTGCAGGACGGCATCGATATCTATTTCGGCACCTTCGCCAAGAGCATGGCCAGCATAGGTGCGTTCATTGCCAGCACGGCCGATGTGGTCGATTACCTGCGCTACAACATGCGCTCGCAGATATTCGCCAAGAGCGTGCCCATGCCGCTGGTGGTGGGCGCACTGAAACGGTTGGAACTGCTGCGCACACGCCCCGAGCTGAAGCAGCAGCTATGGACAATAGTACACGCCCTTCAGACCGGCCTGCGCGATGCGGGCTTCAACATCGGCAACACGCAGAGCTGCGTGACTCCCGTCTATCTCAACGGCACGATACCCGAGGCCACGGCCCTGATCCACGACCTGCGCGAGAACTACGACATCTTCTGCTCGATGGTGGTCTATCCCGTGGTGCCGAAGGGCATCATATTGCTGCGGCTCATTCCCACTGCCGCCCACTCGCTCGATGATGTGACCTACACCATCAGCGCCTTCAAGGACATCCGCAAGAATCTGGAGGCAGGGAAGTACAATGTGGAGCGGATTGCGGAGCATTCGTAAGAACTGGCTGAACTACCACCCCAACCGCATCAAGAACATTCGGGCCTGGGTGCTACAATCATTTCACCCCGCTGGGGTTCAAGGCGTGAAGGAAGAATATCTTCAAGAAACAATTGATTCCCTTCTCCGTCCATTCCCCCACTCCCTGCTCACTTTTCGGGCCCAAACCCATCCTTAAAAGGCTTAAAAACCATCTTAAACCCTTTCTGAACCTCGTGAAGAACAAAGAGGAGATAGTGAAAGACTGAGTGAACCTTGTAAAAGACCAAGTGAACCTTGTGACGAACAGAGAGGACCTTGTGATGAACGAAGTGAACCTTGTGATGAACGAAGTGAACCTTCAATAAGACAGAGAGAACCTTGCCATAATCTCAATGAATGCCCTATTTTAGCAGCCTATTTTGCTCACTGAACAGCCACCCAGTGGCACAGACACCTGCAACATGAAAATACTCAGCGCAGAAGAGGCCAAAGACCTCCAGCCCTTGAAAAAGGGAAAGTACAATTGGCTGTATAAGCGGCTCATGCTGAGAAAGCTGGGCGAGGCCATTGTGATACCCTACCCCGACTGGAAGACGAAGAACACGCCCTATGAGACCATCCGCACAGCGGCCAAGAACCTCAAGCGCGAGTTCGACTATGGCCGCCACCCCGATGGCACCGCGTG
>JAIPBJ010000091.1 GCA_021739625.1 Flavobacteriales bacterium
CGGCCCGCTGCCCGACCCGGCCCAGCAACTGCTGCACACCATGCGCCTGCGCTGGTTGGCCCAGGCCATAGGCTTCGAGCGGCTGTTCCTCAAGCAGGGCCGTCTGTCCTGCCATTTCGTGGCCGACCCGCAGAGCAGCTACTACCAGGGCGAGGCGTTCACCCATGTGCTGCAATTTGTGCAGACCCATCCCCGCGCCTGCGCCATGAAGCAGAAGTCCGACAAGCTCACGCTCAGTTTTGAGAACGTGCGGAGCGTGAAGGAGGCTTGGGAGCGGTTGAAGCCGTTGGCTGTGGAGGTGCCGGAAATGGTGGAAGTGGAGGCGAGGGTGCTGGAGGTGGGGGAGGAGTGAGCTACGCTCCTACGGAGCTTGATGTTCGTTACCGGGCATCCTTGCTACCATACCTGCGCCCCGCTAGGGCTGCATTTTGATCACAGTTGAGGTTGGTGAAAGTCCCGTAGGGACGATGGTATGGTAGAATCAGATTGGCATTTGGTTTTTAAGTCCCGGAGGGACGTAGGTATGGTAGAATCTCGCAGCAAACGGTTTTCAGCCCGCCTTTGGCGGGGCGTAACTCCTCATTTGCTGCGCCCCTACGCAGCTTGATGTTCTTCATGGGACACGTTTGCTACCATACCTGCGCCCCGCTGGGCTGGACGAGCGTTCTGCCCTTAAGGCGCAGCATCTCAATCATAAAACTCGAAAAGATACTTCTCGTCATACTCCACCTCGAATCTCTCCAACAATCTGAGGTACTCCTCTCTGAAAGTTAACCCTGCGTGATGCTTCTCCTGATTCATAATATAGCGGATGACCTCATCACGCTGTGAACGGCTATGTGAGAACGCCCCATAGCCTTCCTGCCAGCGGAACTGGCCGAGCACGAGCCTGTTATCATTCACCCATTTGGACGATTTGGCCTTCAGATTCCGCATCAGGTCTGCGATGGTCACATTCATGGGCAGTTCGAAGAACACATGCACATGGTCTGACCAGCCATTCACGACCAAAGGATACGCCCCGCTGCCCTTGAGGATGGCACTCATGTAGGCATGGAGCCTGTCGCGGAATGCTGGTGTGATGATGTTCTCCCTTCCCTGAACCGCGAAGACACAGTGGATAGAAACCTGAGAGTAGGTGTTGGCCATGTTTCCTATATGAAGTCCCTATTTTCCGTTCAGTCGCGTCAGATAATAGATGCAACGCGTTTCAAGCGACCCGATGACCAGCGTGTCGCCCTGCATCCCTATCGGAATCGGGCCTTTCAGGTCATAGAATATCGCATAATCGATATCGCACCCCAGTTCTGTGCACATGAGCCAATCAGTTGTCAGAACTCCATCGCGTACTTCAGCGCAGCCACTACAGGTGTTACAACCTGTTCTGAAACCCACCCTGTCCGGCCAAAGCTCCATCGAATCGCGTTGTTCAGGTACACATCCGCTTGCAACATGCCCGATGAAGAACCCGTAATGGCCGTTGTCGATGTTCCGCTGAATCCAATTCCAGTTGCTCTGAAACTTCGATTCGGAGAACTCTCCTTTCTCTCTCCCTAACTGCTTGCGGAGCTGTTCTTGGGTCTCTGGAGTGAAATCGACCTTCACAAGTCGCCAAGAGCCATAACCGTCCCATAAAGGTTCCATGCTTAATTGTATCAACCTACAGCTTACCCACAATAGCAGGACAGACAAAGTTGTGGTTGTCAGAAAGGTGCTTCTCAATGGACGCAGGATGGATAACGAAAGTAAGATGTCTTACCAGACCACCGCAATTGGCCGTGCCGCAGCATGGTGTTCGCCTTGGGCCTGACGCACATCGATCGCCATGTGTTCCATTTGGTCAGTCCTTACCTTCACGAAATTATCTATGATATATGCACGATTATCAGCAAAAAACGCACGAAAGATTATAGTAAGCACACACATGATTATGATCAATGTATGAAGATAATAGATAGTGGTATCAATAGCATTGAAATATGTGTAAAGTATATTGATAAGCGTCTATCATTTTTCACTAATCGTATGATGCCAATAGAAAACTTTACCATTATCAATAATAGTTGCGCGCATATTTCCATGAAATATGTCGATATTCGCAGTGTCCAACTGCTCAAACATCAACAGCACGCCATGGCCAAAAGAGATTACTTCCCCGTTCAGCTGGGCGACCAGCGCAAATGGCTCATTCAATACAAGAATGCGGTGATGGACAATGGTGCCGCGATGGGCATGACGCCCGAAGAGGTTGTTGCCAACATGACCGCAGCCGATAGTCAGATTGACGCCATCGACACTGTGATAGATGCTGAGCGGGCCTACAAGAGCGCCCTCAGCGCCCGCAAGGCCGGAGCCAAAGGGCACATCGGGCGCATCAGGCGATCCATCAAGCACTTCAAAACATCCAGCAACTATTCTATCGGCACGGCCCGGTTGATTGGTGCCATTGGCCCCGAGGACATCCTGGTCCCAGACGAGTATGTGCCCAATGGCAACGTCAAGCCAATGCCCGATTCGGTGGTTGTCCGTTTTAAGAAAAAAGGGGTCGATGCCATGGCCATCTATTGCCGTGTGTTGGATGATGAGGTGGAAACTTCATTTGTGAGGATCGGCATTTTCATCAACAGCCCCTTTGAAGACACCACTCCCCTAAGTCACCCCAACAGGCCCGAAAAACGGCTCTATCGACTGCGCGGTGTCGTCAACGACAAAGAGGTAGGCCAATTCTCCGACACCATGGAGGTGGTGGCCGTAGGCTGATTCCACATCTTTGACCGATCAGATCAAGGCAGCCACTCAGCATCACCATTCCCATGAAAACACTTCTCATCCTCTTTGCAGCCGTCCTAATCCTCGTTTCGTGCAGCTCGGGCCCAGCCCCGATATCCGAACCCGCAACAGCCACCGCCATGCCAGAGACCACCTTCGACAGCACCCTTGCCGCCCAGCTGGGTGCGGACCAGTATGGCATGCGCAAATACGTGATGGCGTTCCTCAAAAAAGGTCCAAACCGCGACCGCACCAAGGAGCAGGCCGATTCGCTACAGCGCGCCCACATGGACAACATCATCCGCATGGCCGAGGCAGGCAAGCTCGTTGTTGCCGGCCCGTTCTTCGATGACGGTGAGGTGCGCGGCATCTACATCTTCGCGGTCAACAGTTTGGAAGAGGCCGAGGCGCTCACCAACACCGACCCCGCCATCCAAGCGGGAAGCCTTGAGATGGAGCTGCGCGAATGGTACGGAAGTGCCGCGCTGATGCAGGTGAACGAGGTGCACAAACGGGTGCAGAAGGAGGGGATCTAATCCACCACCGCATACACCCCCAACATCACCAAGCTGTAGGCCAGGTGCAACTTCCAAGGCCAGTAGCTGAGGGGCGAAATGCCCTCCTTGCGCCATAGGATTGCCATCAGCAGCAGTTTCTCTACCGCAAAGGCAATGACCGTGGCATAGGCGATGCCTACCAGACCGAACCACTGCACGAACAGCAGACTGAGCCCCACATTGAGGCTTATCTCCACCGCGCTCACATACATGATGGCCTTGGCGTGGCGCAGCCCGATGAGCAGCGTCTGCGGAAACAGCACACGGCTGATGACCAGCAGCAGATAGACATTGAACACCTGCGCACTCTCGGCAAACTCCGCGCTGAACATCATGGGATAGAGCCATCCGCTCACCCCCATCAGTCCGATGCTGAGCGGGAAGAACAAATGCATCATCCGCAGGCTGCCCTGCCTTATCTCCACCATCCCGGCCTTCACATCCTGGCTCACTTTGGGTACCAGCCCGTTGCTGAACGCGTTGGCCAACAGTAGCACCAACGGGAATTCCTTGGCCCCATAGCGGTAGATGGCAAAGGTCTGTTCGTTGAAATATTGCGACACGATGAGGCCGTCCAGATACTCGGCAGAACCTGAAAGCAGCGCGCCTGCGATGAGCGGAGCGGCTGTGATGAGGAAGTTGCGGAGGAAGTCCCGGTCGATGGTGAATTGGGCGTACTTGACCAACAGCACCACCAGAACAATGAAGCGCAGGGCCGCACTGGCAGTAAGCCCCAGGATGGCCTCTTCCAGCCCATAGCCCAAAAGAATGGGCAGCGTGACAAACGCGAGCTGTGTGCCGAAGGCGAACACCCCATAAGCCACCAACTCCTTCGGCCTGTCCTTGAGCAACAGGATGTATTCTACTAGGAACACAGGCCCGATGAGCAACACATACCACGAGAATGTGGCGTAATGCCACAGCACCTCGGGGTTGTTGGCCAAGAATGAGAATGGAGTGATGAGCAGCCTGAACAGCACGAACACCAGCACCGAACAGCCCGCCATCACCAGAAAGGCGTTGAAGAACTCTGTGGAGCGGGGCGCAGACCTATAGTTGGCCAACAGCGACTGCGTGAGTCCCGAAAGCCAGAAGAAACTCAGCAGACTGCCGAGGAAGAGCAAGGACTCATAAAGCCCGATGCCGTATGCGCCCAACCCCAGCTTGGTGAACAGGATGCCCGTGAGGAAGAACGCCCCGAAGCGCATCACCTGAAAAAGCTGCAAGGCGCGGACGGATGTCAACATCGAAAGGGGGAAAATGGGAATGAGGAAAATGAAAAATGGTGCGAGCTGCCGACAGACCTATCATCTCTGCCCGTTACGCACAATCTTCCAATTTCCATTTACTATTTACCGAAATCCTTCAGACCACCCTCCAACCATCGGACATACTTCTCAATGTCGGGGTCGTAGGCCGCAGGGTCGCCCAACTGCTGCTCATTGTGGTCGAGGATCACGTAATAGGGCTGCGAGTTGGTGCCATAGCGCGATGCCTGAAAATAACTCCAACGGTTGCCGATGGTCTTCAATTTCTTGGTCTTCTCCCCGATCTTCACCTCGATCTGTTCGGCTTCTGGCAGGGCCGTGTTCTCGTCCACATAGAGCGAAATGAGCACGTAATCCTCGCGCAGCAGTTTCAGCACGCGTGGGTCGCTCCACACCTGTTCCTCCATCTTGCGGCAGTTGACGCAGGCCCAACCTGTGAAATCGAGCATGGCCGGCTTGCCGCTCTCCCGGGCGTATGCCATCCCTTCCTCATAATCGTGGAAACAGGGCAGGCCATGGGGACAATGGTCTGGATCGCCCACCACCTTGCCATCACTGTCTGTGACATTGGCTGACGATGTGATGGGTCCGCCTCCAAGCCCTGTGGGCGATTCGCTGTAGAACATCGGTGGCGGGAAGCCGCTGATCACCTTCAACGGTGCGCCCCACATGCCAGGAACCAGGTAGATGGTGAACACAAGGGTCAGCAGTCCGAAGAAGTAACGCGCCACCCCGATGCGTTCGGTCTTGCTGTCGTGCGGGAAATGGACGAACCCGAAGAGGTAGAGCGCCAACGTGCCGAAGATGGCGATCCAGATGGCGAGGAACAGCTCGCGCTGCAACATGTGGGCCTGCACCACCAGGTCGGCATTGCTCAGGAATTTGAACGCGAGAGCCAATTCCAAGAGGCCGAGGCTCACCTTCACCGAGTTGAGCCATCCGCCCGATTTGGGCATCGAGTTCAACCATCCGGGAAATGCTGCGAACAGCCCGAACGGTATTGCCAACGCAAGGCTGAAACCTGTCATGCCCAAGATCGGGCCCATCACACCCCCGTTCACTGCGGCCTCCACCAGCAATGTGCCGATGATCGGCCCCGTACACGAGAACGATACCAGGGAGAGCGTGAACGCCATGAAGAATATGCCCAACAGTCCGCCACGGTCCGATGCCTGATCGGCCTTGTTTACCCACGAACTGGGCAGGGTGATCTCGAACGCACCGAGGAACGAGATGGCAAAGACCACCAACAGCACGAAAAAGAACAGGTTGAACCACACGTTGGTGCTCAGGGCGTTGAGCGCATCCGCCCCGAAGGTCACCGTCACCAGAAAACCGAGGCTCACATAGATGAGGATGATGCTGAGGCCGTAGATGAGCGCATTGCGGATTCCCTTTGCCTTTGTCTTGCTCTGCTTGGTGAAGAAACTGACCGTGAGCGGCAGCATCGGGAAAACGCAGGGAGTGAGCAGTGCAAGCAGTCCACCCAGAAAACCAGCTATGAAAATGGCGATCCACGAACGCTTGCCTCCGGTGCTGTCCCCGTCTGCCGTAGAAACGCCATGCATGGCGTCCCTATCTATGTCGAATGAGAACTCCACCTCGTCCGGAGGCAGGCATTTCTCATCATCGCAGACCATGAAATCCACCTTGCCGGTGATGGCCATGATGTCGGGGCCCACTTCAACCAGTTGTGTGAATGTGACAACATCCTTATAGTAGGAGACGTCCATACCGATCATCGGGTCGAACTGTTTGAGGGGCGCAGGAGCACTCATGTCACCTACTTTTCCGAACCCTCCTTCTGAGAAGGTGAATGTGGTGGGAATCAGCATGCCGTCTGTCGGCAGATTCGTCCCGTAGAGATGCCAACCCTTTTCAATGGTGGCAGTGAATCGTAGTTCTATTTTCCCATCTCCTTTCGCAACAGTGGTAAAAGCCCATTTCACAGGGTCCAGCAGCGCGGTCTGTCCTTCTCCGCTTGTCGGTTCGGCCAAAGACCCATCTGCCACAGCCCCCTCCGATGGGGATGAACCATTTTCTCCCGCCTTTGCGGGATTCGCATCTCCTGCATCAAACGCTGGGATGGCGATACTGAACTCCACCACATCGGGCGGCAGACAGCGCTTGTCATCGCACACCATGAATTCCACCTCACCCGTCACGGTGACGGCCTTTTCGCCCAATGATATCTTCTGAACGAAGCGTGGCGAACCGTCAAAATACTTGACCACCATGCCGAAGTTCGGATCCATCTCCTCCTTGCCCTTCGGTTCGCTCACCTTGCCTTTGAGCGCAGCCGTGCCAAGCTCTTTGAAAGTGAAGGTGGTCGGGATAGGCCCATCCTCGGGCAGTTGCTGTGAATAGAGATGCCAGCCTTTGTCCAGTTTGGCGCTGAAGATGAGTTCGGCCTCGGTGGCGCTTTTCCTTTTGCCCGTGAACGACCATTTGATAGGGTCGAGAATCCCTTGTTGCGGCTGAGCTGGCAAGAGGACCGGAAGCAGGAGGGACAGAAGCAGACCGAAGATTCTGAAAACGTTCATTCAAGGAAATTGATGCCCTTGTGGGCTGTGAGCGGAATCGCAAATATCCTCAATTGTGAGGGCACGCGTATGTCGCAGGTCATAAGTGCCACTGACAACAAATCACAAAAGACCATCTTGATTTTCCATAATGGCCCTTTGCCATGGATTGCGAATCTTTGCACCCCAAAACTGCCCTCTATGACCGATGATGAAAGGCGCGTGAAAAGTGCCATCAAGCTCAAGAGCTGGAACCAGATAAAGCTGCAGGACTCGTGGCAGATCTTCAAGGTCATGGCCGAGTTCGTTGAGGGATTCGAGGCCTTGGGCCGTATCGGTCCATGCGTTTCCATCTTCGGGTCGGCACGAACGCCTCAGGACCATGCGAACTATCAATTGGCAGACGACATTGCCTTCAGGCTATCGCAGGCCGGGTTCGGCATCATCTCTGGCGGTGGGCCCGGCATCATGGAGGCGGCCAACAAGGGGGCGCATCGGGCCGGTGGCCGTTCGGTCGGGTTGAACATCGACCTGCCCCACGAGCAGCATTCCAACCCTTACATCGACCGCGACAAGCTCATCAACTTCGACTACTTCTTTGTGCGCAAGCTGATGTTCACCAAATACTCGCAGGGTTTTGTGGTGCTGCCGGGCGGTTTCGGTACCATGGACGAGCTGTTTGAGGCCCTCACGCTCATTCAGACCGGAAAAGTGGCCCGTTTCCCTGTGGTGCTGGTCGGAACGAAGTTCTATGGCGGGCTGGTGGATTGGATGCGCAATACCATGATGACCGAAGGCAACATCCTGCCTGAGGACCTTGACAGGTTCAAGTTGGTGGACACGGCCGAAGAGGCCGCAGGGCACATCGTACGCTTCTATGAGAAATACAGCATCAGACCCAATTTCTAAAGAAGAGAACGGATACCAAGATACAGGAACAGTATTGGAAGCAGTGCTGGATCCACGTTTCATCTTTCACATTTCATCTTTCCGGTTTGCCACGAATTCTCCGCATAGCCAATCGTTTCAACTTGGGTGGGCCCACATTCAATGTGGCCTACCTCACCAGATATCTGGCACCGGAGTTCGAGACCATGCTTGTCGGGGGCGAAAAGGATGACGATGAGGCCAGTTCAGGCCATATACTCGATGAACTGGGCATAACCCCGGTCATCATCCCCGAAATGAAGCGCGAACTCAGTCCAGGCCTCGACCTCAACGCCTACCGCAAGGTGAAGCAGCTCATCCGCGATTTCAAGCCCGATATCGTGCATACCCACGCATCAAAGGCCGGGGCGATCGGTAGGCAGGCCGCATTCGACATGAAGGTGCCGGTGGTGCTCCACACCTTTCACGGCCATGTGTTCCATAGTTATTTCGGAAAGGTGAAAACGGAGTTCTACCGTCAGGTGGAGCGTAGTCTGGCCAAGCGTAGCACACGCATCATCGCCATCAGCGAATTGCAGAAACAGGAGCTCTCGGCCATTCACCGGATCTGTGGGCCCGAAAAGATAGAAGTGGTGCCGCTGGGATTCGACCTCACAAAGTTCCATGAGGGCCAGGAGGCCAAGCGTGCGGCCTTCCGCAAGGAGTTCAACGTTCTTGCCGATGAGGTTGCCATCGGCATCGTTGGCCGCCTGGTTCCCATCAAGGACCATCGGCTTTTTCTGAGGCTTTTGAAACATGCGGCCGAGCGCACCTCTCAGAAATTGCGGTTCTTCATCATCGGTGACGGGGAGGAGCGCACCAATCTGGAGAGCTACTGCCGCGCACTCGACATTCCGTTCATCGACCATCTGGCAGCGCAGCGAGGTGAAAAAGCCCTGCTCACCTTCACTTCTTGGCGCACAGATGTGGACGTGATCTATGCAGGCCTCGACCTTGTCGTGCTCACCTCCATGAACGAGGGTACACCTGTGAGCCTCATCGAGGCCCAGGCAAGCGGCACCCCCGTGCTCAGCACTGATGTGGGCGGGGTGGCCAATGTGGTGCGCAACGGGATGACAGGGCTTCTGGCAGCGCACTATGACGAGCCGAAACTGGCCGAGCTGTTACTTTCATTGACAGATAATGCTGCACTCCGCAGTCGTTTGTCGGTCAATGGTTGGGCACAGGTGGGAGAGGCATATCATTACACACGGCTGGTCAAGGATATGGCGGAGCTGTATCAGCGTCTCTTACAGCATTGACATCTGGCTGCGGCAAGTCTTTAATCCTACTTTTGCGAGAATACCGATAGCTTCATGAGACCACGGCTTCTTCTCGCATTTTTTGCCGTCATGCTCCTTTCATCGTGCGACAGGTATCTGATGCGCGGCTTCATGCTCCGCACGGAGCCTGGCTATGAGTATGCACAGTTTGACGGGCTTGAAGGCGAGGAGTATCGCATCTCTCCCAACGACAGAGTGATGGTGAGGATTTTCGCCAACGATGGCTTCGACATGGTGAATGTGGGCGGTGGCGCAGGCATGAGTTCACAGGGTTCTTCGGGGGCAAGCTCATCAGGGGCGGGCAGCAGTGGCGGATCAGGAGGTCTCCTGTTGCAGGTGGAATTTGACGGGTTTGTGAAGATGCCCATTGCCGGTAGGGTTTACATAGCCGGACTCACTGCGCGACAGGCCGAAATGTTGCTGGAAGACTGGCTCACCAAGTATATAAACAAGCCTTTCGTCCTGCTCGAGGTGATGAACCGAAGGGTCATGCTGTTTGCTGGGGCGAACACGCAGGTCATCACCCTACAGGAAGAGAACACCACGCTTTTCGAGGTCCTTGCCCGGGCAGGTGGCATACCTGAGGACGGCAAGGCCGACAAGATCAAACTTATCCGTGGTGACCTGAAGAATCCTGAGGTGTTCGTCATCGACCTCTCAACCTTGAAAGGTGTTCAGAATGCCGATCTGGTGATGCAGGCCAATGACATCATCTACATTGAACTGCGCAAGAATTATGTGACCCGGACCATGGCAGAGCTGGCACCATATCTCGCGCTGCTGACATTCGCCATCAGTACTCCGGTGCTGATTATCAGTTTGTTGAAATGAGTTGTTGATGAAGACCCATAGGAAGATCCCGACCATCAATGACGACCTTGACATAGGTCTTCTGTTGCGCATAGCATGGCAGAGCATGTTGCCTACGCTCGTATTCTTCGCAGTTGCCATTCTCTCGGTCGTACTTTATCTGCGCTTCACCGCTCCTGTTTACCAGTCAGCGGCAGTGGTGCAGGTGGGTCACGATGTGCGTGCACACACCATCATGGAGGTGGGGACCACGCTTTACGAGAGCAATCTCTTTCAAGAGATAGAGCTCATGCGGTCGCCAGTATATCTGGGGAAATCGCTGGGCAAGCTTCCTTTGGATGTGAGCTATTTCCTTAAGGGCAGCGTGCTCAGCGAAGAGCTGTATCTGTCATCGCCCTTCACGGTGGCCTATGCCATCCGTGATCCATTGATACTCGCAACGCCCATCACCCTTTCTTTCTTGGACAATTTCAGGGTCTATTATGAATACACTTTGGGCGGCCAGATACATGGCGCGGAAATCTCGCTCCTTGACAGTGTGGTCACCCCACATGTTGCCATGAAGATCGCGGTGCGGGACTATTCTGCCATCATGATGCAGCAGAATGAACAGAAGAACTCCTATTATCTGGTATTGAATCAGGCGGACGAGGTGGTGAGGAACTACTCGGGGGCCATCAAGATCGCAGTGGAGAACGATCAGGCCAAGACGGTGAGCATCATCCTGCGCGACCGGAACCCAAAGAAGGCAGCTGATATTGTGAATACCATGGCCGAGGATTTCATCAGGAACGATGAAGAGCGCAAGCGTGAGTCGGCCAACAGTGTTCTGGAGTTTGTGGACGACCAGTTGGCCAAGGTCTATGACAGGCTCTACGATCTGGAAAATGAACTTCAGGCTTTCAGAAAGGCCCACCGACTTGGCGAGGAGTATGTCACAAAGCTCCTGCCAGACCCGTTGAACAGGGCAGTGCAGTTGGAAGAGGAGGTCATGCGGCTCGATCTGGAACTGGAGATACTGGACAAGGTGGAGCGGGACGTTGTGAATATTCCCGACCTCAATGTTTACAGGCTGTTCGCATTTCTGGCCGCGTCAGAGTCCAAAGGGAGTCTGGCCTCGGTGCTCGATCAGCTGCAATCGCTCCTGCTTACCAGAGAGCAGCTGCTCTTCACCGTAACTGCAAGCAGTGCTGCTGTGCAGAGGATCGACTATCAGATCGGTATCCAGAGAAAGCTGTTGGTGGAAAGCATCGGTTCTGTCCGCGAGAACCTCAAGGGACGGAGAAGCGGGTTGAAAGTGCGTCAGCGCAAGTATGAAGGGGAGATGGACGGAGGGCCGGGCGAATCGGCCTTCGATCAGCGCGAGTTCATGCGCCTGAGCCGGATCTATCAGGTCAATGAGAGCTTTTACAACACCTTGGTCGATAAAAAGGCCACCTTCTCGGTGCAAAAGGCCAGCTATGTGTCGGGCAACAAAGTGCTTCAGAACGCCCAAGTGGCAGCCGCCCCGATCTTTCCCGATAAGAAAATGGCGTTCCTGTTCGGTCTTACTGCCGCCTTGGCAGCCAGTCTGGCACTCATCATAGGAAAATATCTCCTATACAACACCGTGAACAGGGCAGAGGACATCCTCAGATACGTGGACGTCCCCATGCTCGGTGTCGTGCCCAAATACAAGAAGGACATTCCGAACTCGCAGCTGTTGGTGGACAAGAATCCCAAGTCCATGATCTCCGAGGCTTTCCGTGCCATCCGTGCCAACCTTGACTTCATTACACAGTCGGACGAATCGAAGGTCATGTCGTTCACCTCCACCATCTCTGGAGAGGGCAAGACCTTCATTGCCATCAATCTCGGGGGAATCATCGCCATGTCAGGAAAGAAGGTGGTGATACTCGACCTTGACATGCGTAAACCGAAGATCCACGTAGGGTTCGATGTCGATAACGATCACGGCATGAGCACGCTGCTCATCGGCAGGGACAACGTAATGGACGTGCTTCGAAAAAGTGTGATTGACAACCTTGACTTCATCACCGCAGGTCCGATTCCGCCCAATCCGTCCGAGCTTATCATGAATGGGATGATGGACGAGGCTATCAAAGAACTGAAGACAATGTATGACCTCATCATCATCGACAACCCGCCCGCAGGCATAGTCACAGATGGGATCCTGAACATGCAGCGTGCAGATTATCCCATCTATGTTGTCAGGGCCGGATATTCTAAGAAACCATACTTGGAAAGCCTCATCAAACTGAAAGAGGACAGCAACATCCCAAAGCTCGCAGTGATCCTGAACGGTCTGGAGACCGGGGGCACTGCCTATGGCTACGGCTACGGTTATGGCTACGGCTACGGTTATGGCTACGGTTATGGCTATGGTTACGGCTATGGATATTACGAGGAGGATAAGGAAAAGGGCAAGTGGCAGTGGCTTTCGCGCCTCTTGAAAGGACGTTACGAATAGACGCTTATGATCATAGAAGAGACAGGACTTGCGGGGCTGCTTATCATCCGTCCCAAGGTGTTTGAGGACGGAAGGGGCTATTTTTTCGAGACCTACAACAAGAAGGCATACAACGATGCCGGACTTCACCTCGATGTAGTTCAGTCCAACATCTCAAAGTCAGACAATGGGGTGGTGCGCGGACTGCATTACCAGAATCCGCCCCACGCACAGGGAAAACTGGTGCGCGTGCTGCGCGGAAGGGCTTTGGATGTGGCATTGGACATTCGCAAGGAATCGCCCACTTTCGGCAGGCACTTCGCTCTGGAACTTTCAGAGGACAACAAGGTGGCCATCTGGGTCCCTCCCGGATTTGCCCACGGTTTCAGGACTCTGGAGGACAATACCCTGTTCTTCTATGACTGCACGGGCACCTACCACAAGGCGGCCGAAGGCAATGTCCTATGGAACGACCCTGCCCTCGCTATCGACTGGGGAATATCAGATCCGGTCCTCTCCGAACGGGATGCCAATGCCCCATTATTGGCCGATTGCAACAGTCTCTTTTAGGACTGGCTCACATTGATTGCCGTGCGTTATTCGCGCTGTGAACGGATGTTGACACTTCAAACCGAACAGTTGCCATTTGTGTACGCAGTCTTCACGGGCTGTGCGCTGCTGTTCTCCTTTCTGATCAATGGACTGTTATTGAAGCTGTCGCGGACGTTGGGCGTCAAGAACCAGCCGGACGACCTTGTGCGCTGGAGCGAAACATCCAAGCCTGCGGTCGGGGGGATTTCCTTCTATATCCTTTTCCTCTTTGCCATCGCGTCCTATTCCATCCTGTTCGGAGCGGTGGACTATCTCAACGATATCATTCAATTTCTTGGGGTGATGGCAGCATGTTCGCTCGGTTTCGTGGTCGGGCTGGCCGATGATGCATACAACACCAAGCCCTTCCTCAAGTTCGCAGCCCAGTTCTGCAGTGGCATCATCCTCATTGCAACCGGTACGGTCATCAACATCAGCGGCATCCTCCCCATCGACTATTTCATCACCATGTTCTGGGTGGTGGGGCTGATGAATTCCATCAACATGCTCGACAACATGGACGGCATCACCACTTCGGTGTCCATCTCCATCATTCTCGGTGGGCTTTATATGATATGGTCGCGCGGAGAGGTCCACAGCATCTATTTCATCACGCTGTTGGGCGTGTTGGCAGGGTTGCTCGGTTTCCTCTATTTCAATTGGAACCCATCCAAGATGTACATGGGCGACACGGGAAGCCAGTTCCTCGGGGTGTTCCTTGCCGTGGTGGGCATCCACTATCTGTGGAATGGTCATGCAGGGCCAGAGTTCCGCATCCAGACCAAGCAGTTCATAGTTGCGTTGCTTGTTTTCATAGTGCCGGTCATCGACACCACCACGGTCACCATCAACCGGCTGCTCAAAGGAAAATCCCCGTTCGTGGGCGGTCGCGACCATACCACGCATCACCTTTCCTACCTCGGCCTCAGCGACCGTCAGGTGGCCTACGTGTTCATCGGCATGTCGTTGATGTCGGTCGTGCTGCTGGTCGTCATCGACCGGGCGATCGGGGCCGAGTGGCACTACCACCATTTTGCCATGTTCCTGCTCTATTTCCTTCTGCTCTTCGGATTCCTGTATGGCATCACCAGAAAGAACAGGCACTTGGAGAAATAGCTTCCCTATTCACAAAAAGAAGAAAAGGCCGCGCTCCA
>JAIPBJ010000092.1 GCA_021739625.1 Flavobacteriales bacterium
CTCTGGGTTGGGGCCGATGAAGGTGAGACCCGCCTTGGCCACCGATCGGGCAAAGGCCGCATTCTCCGAAAGGAAACCGTATCCGGGGTGGATGGCATCTGCGCCCGAACGCTTGGCCGCATCGAGCAACTTATCCACGTTCAGATAGGAATCGGCCAGCACGTTGCCCCCGATATGAAGCGCGACATTGGCCATGCGGACGAACGGTGCGTGGGCATCGGCATCGGCATACACTGCCACCGAGCGGATGCCCAGCTTCTGGCAGGTGCGGATGATGCGGCAGGCAATCTCGCCACGGTTGGCGATGAGGATGGTGTCGATGGGTTTCATGCGCATGCTTGATGAAGCAGAGGCAAAAATAGTACAACTGTACTAATCTGTGGGTTCGGCACGAAAATCCCGCGCAATCGGGGATTCCATTGCGCAGCCCCAGTTCAGAAAAGTCAGTGCTTCACAGAATCCTTGACAATCTCGGATCCATCGGAGGATTGTCCGGAACGGGCCTTGGCCCCGGCATCCATCTCAGACAGGCGTTCGAGCACAAGGTCATACACCGCATTCATTTCCGTGGGCTGGAATGAAAGCTTGTAAAGCGTGCTGTCGAAAGTCGCACGCGTGGTGCCATGCTTCTCAAAGATCGCTTCTATGAGCTGTTGGTAGCTGGGGCGGGTGCTGTCAGCTTCAGTCAGTTTCAGGTTGGCAGCCGATTCGGCCAAGTGCATGTCCACCATGATGCTCACCATCTGTTCCTGCGGGATGGGCAGTTGGTTCGAGTTCTCCGAGCTGTTGCAGGAGGAAAGGAGGAAAATGGAAAATAGAATATGGGGAAATAGGGACGAGGGGCGAGGGACGAGGGACGGGAAGTGTGACCGGGAAGGACTTTCGTGAAGGGGGAAGGTGGATGTCTTCATTGTCCGAAAGTGAGTCGTTTCCCCATAACCCTATCATTCAATTTCCCATCGCTATACGCAAGATGGCCGTTGACAAACGTATGCGTGATGCGGCTTTGGAAGCTGTGCCCCTCAAAGATGCTCCACCCGCATTTGTAGCGGATGTTCTCCTTGCTCACTGTCCATGGGCTATTGGGGTCGATCAGCACGAGGTCGGCAAAGTAGTCCTCGCGGACGTAGCCCCGCTCCTGTAGGTTGAAGCACACGGCCGGAGCGTGGCACATTTTCTCCACCATGCGCTCTATCGAAATGGCCCCGTTGCGCACGTGCTCCATCATGGCGGGCAGGGCGTGCTGCACCAATGGCCCGCCCGATGGCGTGGTGTAGTAGTTGCCCTGTTTTTCATCCCAGGTGTGAGGCGCATGGTCGGTGGCGATGATGTCGATGCGGTCATCCAGCAGCGCCTTGAACACCCCTGCGCGGTCGGCCTCCGTCTTCACCGCAGGATTCCACTTCAGCAACGCGCCCTTGGTGGCATATATGCTGTCGTTGAACGTCAGGTGATGGATACACGCCTCGGCCGTGATGCGTTTCTGCGCCAGCGGAATGCTGTTGTCGAACAGATGCGTCTCCTTTTCCGTGCTGATGTGCAGGATGTGTAGCCGCGTGCCATGCCGCTTCGCCAGTGCCACCGCCTTGGACGATGACAGGTAGCAGGCCTCCACATCGCGGATCAGCGGATGCGCGCTCATCGGCATCTTGTCGCCATACTCCGCCTTGTAGCGCTCCAGGTTATGGCGAATAGTGGCCTCGTCCTCGCAGTGCGTGGCGATCAGCATGGGGCATTGCGCGAAGATGCCGTCCAGCGTCCCCTCGTTGTCCACCAGCATGTTGCCTGTGCTGCTGCCCATGAATATCTTGATGCCACAGACCGTCTTCGGGTCTGTGCGCAGCACCTCATCGAGGTTGTCGTTGCCCGCGCCCATGAAGAACGAATAGTTGGCCAGCGACACCTGCGCGGCACGGTCATACTTCTCCTGAAGCAGCTTTTGCGTCAGCGTGTTCGGCACCGTGTTCGGCATCTCCATATAGCTGGTGATGCCGCCCGCCACGGCCGCACGGCTCTCCGTGAAGAGTTCGCCCTTGTGCGTCAGTCCCGGCTCGCGGAAATGCACTTGGTCGTCTATCACGCCCGGTATCAGCAACAGACCTTCGGCATCTATCTCCAACGCCTTGCCCTGCACACTGATGCTCGGGGCGATCTTGGCAATGCGCTCGTTCTTGATAAGTACATCGGCAACGAAAGAGCGGCCTTCATTGACGATGGTGGCGGAGCGGAGAAGGGTGTTCACGATTTCGGGTTCAATGATTCAACGTGAGGCGGATTGGTGCAAAGGTAGGTGGGCACGGGGAGGGGAAAGCGGTGATTGCATGCATGGCAGAGCTACTTACGTCTTTCCCCGTCCGGCTCAGGCTGTCTAAAGTGCTACTTGCGTTGATGTCCGATCATTGGACGTTGACACGGAGCCGTTGGACGTTGACGTCCAATCTCTGAATATTGATACACTCTTAATCCTAAAGACCAACAGCTATTCCCCCAGCCCCACCATCACGATCTTCCCCTCCTGTGTGGTCAGGCTCAGTTGCATGCCACCAATGAAGCGGTCGCCTTCGGGGCTGAAGGAACCAAGGCCTGCCCACACCGCACTGCCCATGCTCTGGTCGTTGTCCGGCTCGTTGAAATAGGTGAGGCGGTGTTTGTCCGTGCCATCGGCATTCATCATCCACCAGTCCGTGCCACCATAGGTGCCCTCGGCATTGCTCATCCAAACGATTTGTTCGCCATCGGGCGTATAGAAGGCATGTTCGTTGTAATCCTTGTCGGTCAATGCCGTCATCGCGCCCGAAACAGGATCCATGGTGTAAATCTGCTGGTCGAAGGTGCTCGGCTTGTTGGCACTGCTGCATAGGATCAGCTTGGTGCCGTCAGGGTTCCAACCGTAGCACTCATAGAAGGCGCTTCCTTCCGGCTCGAAGGTGCGGATGTTGTCGATGCTTGGAATGCTGTCCGTGCCCCAATGCAGGTCGGCAATCTTTATTGTCCAAAAGCCGAACGCTTCTGGCGGCCACAGCACATTGGGCTGACTCTTGCGGTCTGTCCACACGATCTGCGTGCCATCGGGCGAGAAACGCGGGGCGATCACCCCTTGGCTGTAATCATTCGGAATGTCGATGAGCTTATGCACCTGCTGTCCATCACTGCTGATGAGCCACACATCACTGTAGGCCCCGAAACCCGGCAAGGCATCAACGCTCCCTCCGGGATGGTCGGCCTTCTCCACAACCGTCAGCAGCCATTTACCCTCAGGATGCCAGTACGGACAGGCAATGTGGCGGTTGGGCAACCCGGGATGGTCGCAGGTGAGGCACGTATCGTTCGAACCATCGGGCAGCGCGAAATGGATGTCATAATATCCATCTGCCCCTTTCATCGAATAGGCGATGCGGTTGCTCCCCGATTGGTCCCAGTCCACATCCAACCCCGATTCGCGGAAGGTGGTCACCGTGGTCGTGAGCTCAATCGGTTCCTTTTCACAGGAGCTCAATAGCATCATGCACAGGATGGGCAAAAGCAAACAAACCTGTCTGAACACCATCTTCTGAACTGCTGAGAACCTGATTCGCGCTACCCTCTCGTCCCTCGTCCCTCGTCCCTCGTCCCTCTCTTAGGATACTTCGCAAACCAACTCCTCCACTTGATCTTGATGACCCCGAAGATGGCCTCTTTGAAGATGCCGCTGCTCATCTTGCTCTCTCCGGCCGTGCGGTCGGTGAAAATGATGGGGATCTCCAAGATATGGAAACCGTATTTCCAGGTCAGGAACTTCATCTCAATCTGGAACGCATAGCCGAAGAACCGCACCTTGTTCAGGGGGATGGTCTCCAGCACCTCTCTGCTGTAGCATTTGAAACCGGCCGTGGTGTCGCGGATGGTCATGCCAGTGATGAAACGCACGTAGGCCGAAGCGTAGTAGCTCATCAGCACGCGGCCCATGGGCCAGTTCACCACATTCACCCCCTTGATGTAGCGCGACCCGATGACGAGGTCGGCAGGAGCGTTCACAGCCGCATCATAAAGTTTGATGAGGTCTTCGGGGTTGTGCGAGAAATCGCAGTCCATCTCGAAGATGAAGGCATACTTCCGCGCCAAGGCCCATTTGAACCCGTGGATGTAGGCCGTGCCAAGTCCCTGTTTCCCTTTCCTTTCCTCTATGAAGATGCGGTCGGGATGCAGTTCGATCTTCTCCTTGACCAAGGCGGCAGTGCCATCGGGCGAACCATCGTCCACAATGAGCACATGGAACGGCTTGGATAGGGCCATCACCGTGTCCAGCATGCGCGCTACGTTCTCACGTTCGTTGTAGGTGGGAATGATGACGAGGCTGTCGGACACTTTGGGGTGAATTTGGGCCTGCTAAGGTAGGCAGTTGTCATGCCTTGCAATGGACTCTTGGTGATGATCTGCAACAACAAAAAAAGCCGTCCCCAACGCGGAGACGGCTTTCAGAAATGCTTTTGGCCGGATTATGCCTCCTCGCCAGTGCGCTGCGAAGCACGGTGGCTGGCAAAGCGGGTGCGGAACTTGTCCACGCGGCCCGCAGTGTCCACCAGCTTCATTTTGCCAGTGTAGAAAGGGTGCGATGCGCTGCTGATCTCCACCTTCACCAATGGATACTCCTGCCCATCAAGGGTGATCGTGTCTTTGGTGTTCACGCAAGAGCGTGTAAGGAAGGTCTGTTCGTTGGACATGTCCTTGAACACGACCAGTCTGTAATTCTCGGGGTGGATTCCGTCTTTCATAATGAATGCTTTTCAGAAATGGGGCCGCAAAGATAGTTGTTTCATCGGAGTGACGATCAATTTTTTCAGACCAGGCAGATTCTCCGAAATATCTGCCAAAGATGTCCGTTGATACCGATCTCTACCTTTGACCCCATGAGCATTCTGCGCTGGCTGTTGCCACTCTCTGTCATCATCTCTTTATTGATCTCCACCGGCTGCGCTGACGACCTCATGCCGGGCGAGGCAGCGCTCACGTTCTCCGAGGACACGGTGATCTTCGACACTGTCTTCACCACCATCGGCTCAGTGACCAGGCAGTTCAAGGTCTATAATCCCAACAGCGCGGATGTAACCATCAGCAGCGTCATGCTTGCGGGCGGGCAGCAGAGCAAGTACCGCATCAATGTGGACGGGGTGCCGGGCACTGCATTCAGCAACGTGCTGCTGCGCGGCAACGATTCCATGTTCGTCTTCGTGGATGTGACCCTCGACCCCAACAATCTGAACGCCCCGGCCATGGTCACCGACAGCGTGGTGTTCGTTGCCAATGGCGTGACTCAGGACGTGGACCTTGCGGCCTGTGGTTGGGATGCCGATTTCTATTATCCTACTGCCTATTTGCCCGGACTGGGTTCCTATTCCATTGTGCAGTGTACCAATGAGGTATGGACATCCGCCAAACCTGTGGTCATCTATGGTTATGCTGTGGTGGACGAGGACTGCCACCTCACCATCGAGGCCGGAACCCGCGTTTTCAGCCACAAGTATTCCGGACTTCTGGTGTTCGATGGCGGGTCGCTGGAGGTGAGAGGCATGGCCGGTAATGAGGTGATCTTTGCCAGCGACAGGCTCGACCCCTTCTATGTGGATCAGGCGGGCGAATGGAACGGCATCTGGCTCTTCAACGGCAGCCGCGACAACACCATCGACCACGCCATCATCAAGAATGCCACGATCGGTATCCGGGTCGATTCCTTCAACACGGCTTCGTCCAACCCCACGCTGGTGCTGTCCAACACCGTGATTGAGAACATGTCAAGTGCGGGGCTGCTGGCCTACACCTCCAAGGTCAATGCCTATAATTGTGTGTTCGGAAACGGTGGACAGGTGTCTGCGGCCCTGAGCATCGGTGGTGAATACAACTTCCATCATTGCACCTTCGGGAATTACTGGTCGCTCGGCAACCGACAGACCCCGGCAGTGCTGTTGAGCAACTGGCAGGAGGGGCCAGGAGATGTACCCTATCTGTCTCCGCTCGATGCCTATTTCGGCAACTGCATCATCTATGGCAACAATATCAACGAACTCGGTCTTGACAACAGCCCCGCTGCGGCATTCGATTTCAAGCTCGACCGCTGCCTGCTGCGGGTCGACCCTGTGGAAGTGGATGTGAGCAATCCGTTGCAGTTTGCAGACATCATTCTGAATGAGAATCCGAAGTTCAAGGATGCCGTGAACCACGATTTTGAATTGGACACGCTTTCTCCGGCCATGAATGCAGGTTATCAGATCATCACGAACGCCTTTCCGGAACTGAGCACGGATCTGCTCGGGAATTTCAGGCCATTCGGACTCAGTCTGCCCGATCTTGGGGCATACGAACGGCAGGAGTGAACGCGCAGTCCTGACAAAAGACAAGCCCCGTGGCTCCATGGAACCACAGGGCTTTTTCTAAAGACTGAAATCCATCAGGACCGATTATCCGCAATACTCGTCAAACGCCTCCTTCAGATTGTCGGAGATGGCTTCTGCAGGACGGCCTTCAATGTGATGACGTTCGATGAAATGCACCAGTTCACCATCCTTGAACAGCGCTATGCTGGGGCTGCTTGGAGGAAATGGGGCCATGTGCGAACGGGCCTGTTTCACTGCATCGATGTCGAAGCCTGCGAACACCGTGGTGATGCGCGTAGGACGCATGGCGTGCATAACCGCCATTTTGACCGCTGGCCGGGCGTTGCCTGCAGCACAGCCGCACACGGAATTGACAACCACCAGCGTGGTGCCCTTTGCGTTGATGGCAGTGTCCACCTCGGACGGGGTCAGCAGTTCCTGAAAACCTGCGTTGGTCAGATCCTGTTTCATGGGGATCACAATTTCTGGAGGATACATATCGGTTGGTCTTGTTGGTTCGGGCCGTAAAGTTACCGCTTGTCAGTAATCATTCTAAATAACTTTGACGACAGATTCGGAACACACACCATGCGCTACAACCTGAGCGAGATCAAGGCACTGATAGAGGACAGGCGCACCATTCAACCTGAGCTGTACAGCCTGAGAAAGGTGAGTCCAGAAATTGTGAAAGAGCTGCTGGATGCCGCCAAATGGGCGCCCACACATCGCTATACCCAACCTTGGTTCTTCAAAGTGTTCATGGGCGAAGGCATCCGCAAACTGGCAGATTTCCAGAGCGACACCTATCGTGAAATGGCAAGCGAGGAGAATTTTGATCATGAGAAGTTCACCAAACTCCGCGAACGGCCCTTGCTGGCATCGGCCATCATCGGCATCTGCATGAAACGCGATGGGGCGGAGCGCGACCCCGAAGTGGAGGAGATAGCAAGTGTGGCCATGGCAGTGCAGAACATGATGCTGGTGGCTGCGGCCCACGGCATCGGGGCATTCTGGTCATCAGGCGGAATGACCTATACCTCACAGATGAAAGAATTCATGGGCCTTGGCGAGAAGGACCGGTTTCTCGGACAGCTGTATCTCGGCTATCCGAAGGACGAGTGGCCCAAGAAGACGCGTAGGAAGCCACAGGAGTATTATTCGGAGTGGGTGAGAGGTTAGGAATTCAGAACAAAAAATACATCAGGCATGGGTTGGGGAGAATTTTTCGCAGCAAAGAAGAAAGGCACAGGGAATGTGGTCTGGCGCAGGCTTGACGACCTCTCGCAATTGGACGGGATTCTCAGTGCCCAGACGGTTCGTCCGCAACTCATTTTCAAACATAGCACCCGTTGCAGCATCAGCAGCATGGCATTGGAGCGTTTTGAACGCGAGTGGGATTCCGGCACAGTTGCAGAATTGTGGTTGCTCGACCTGCTCCACCATCGCGACATCAGCAATGCGGTCGCAGAACGCACGGGAGTGATGCATCAGTCGCCACAGTTGATCGTGGTCACTGGAGGAGAGGTGATGCACGTGGCCAGTCACTCTGCCATTTCGGCAAAAGAGGTGGCAAAGGTGCTTACAGCCGGATGAGCGAACCAGTCGTGCCACGATGTTGTCGCTTGTCCTTGGCTACACGTTTCTTGCCGCAGGGCAGGGACTATATTCGCGCCCGCCTTTCCATCGCAAATGTTCTCTGTCCTTCACCGCGCTGAAACCGTCAGCAGACTCGATTCAGAGACCTTCGACCTGCTTGTGATAGGTGGAGGTGTGACCGGAGCGGGAATTGCGCTCGATGCGTCACAGCGGGGTCTTTCGGTGGCATTGATTGAAAAGCAGGACTTCGGTGCCGGAACCAGCAGCCGCAGCACCAAGCTCATCCATGGCGGGCTGCGCTACCTCAAGCAGTTCGAGTTCGCTCTGGTGCGCGAGGTGGGCCTTGAGCGCGAGATAGTGCATCGCAATGCCCCGCACATTGTCATTCCCGAGCGGATGCTGCTGCCAATAGTCAAGGGCGGATCGCTTGGCAGGTGGTCTGCGTCCGTAGGGCTGTATGTGTATGACATGCTGGCCGGTGTGAGACGCAAGGAGCGCAGGAAGATGCTTACGCTGAACGAGGCGGAAGAACGCGAACCACTGCTGAGAAAGGAAGGGCTGGTGGCAGGTGCGCTCTATTGGGAATATCGCACGGACGATGCCCGACTGGTGACAGAACTTGCCAAGACCGCATATTCCAAAGGGGCTGTGCTCATCAACTATTGCCAACTGGACAACCTGACCGTTGTTGACAGCAAGGTGGTTGGCGGTGCGGTCACCGATCTCATCGCAAAACAGTCCTTTCAGATAAGCGCAAAGAAGACCGTGAATGCCGCAGGGCCTTGGGTGGACCGCGTCCGCTCTTTGGCCGAGGAGGTGAACGGCAAACGGCTGCATCTGACCAAGGGCGTGCATCTGGTATTCAGCCATGAGCGGTTGCCCATAAGGCAGGCGCTCTATTTTGATGTGGAAGGCGGAAGGATGCTCTTCGCCATTCCCCGGGACGGATGCACATACGTGGGCACCACCGACACCAACTACACCGATGACCTGGAAAGACCACAGGTCACACGGTCGGACGTGGATTATGTCCTTGCGGCAATCAACCGCATCTTTGACATCAGGCCGTTGACCGAGGACGATATCCGAAGCACGTGGGCCGGTCTGCGGCCGCTGATCCATGAGGATGGCAAGTCGCCTTCAGAACTTTCGAGAAAGGACGAGATCTTCGTGTCGCGGCAGGGGCTGATCAGCATTGCAGGCGGTAAGCTCACCGGTTTCCGGAAGATGGCCGAACGCACTGTCGATCTCTGTCTCCACAGGATGGAAGAAGAGGGAGGCCGTGCATTCATACCCTGTTCCACCCACGATCTGACCCTTTCGGGCGGGGAAGTGCGCAATGCACCGTCATTTCTCCAGTCGTTGCCCGAAGACACGGTCAATTATTTCGGGAAGACGCTGCTTTCTCAGCTCTATCACCGTTATGGCGGCAATGCGGCCGGCATTGCACAGGCGGCCATCATGCGCGAAGGCCCTCCCGCCACAGCACTGATCCTTGAAGAGCTTGACTATGGTGTGAACCACGAGATGGTGACCGATCTGAGCGATTTTCTGATCCGCAGAACCGGGCGGCTCTACTTTGCAAAGGCCGAGGCGGATCTTCATGCCGAGCGCCTCAACCGCGACCTTGCCGACCTGTTGGGTTGGGACAGCGACCGCGCACAGCAGTCCATAGACACTTATAGAAAGGAAAGTGAGGAAGTGGTCACTTTTGTGTGACCGGCTGCACCTTGTGCAGCATCATACCTTGCCGTGTGCTTCCCTGTATGCTTCATAGAGCAACCTCGTCATCCCGTCCGACAGTCCGAACTGTGGCACGATGACGTCCTTGATGTTGGCAGCCTTCATCACCTTCAGAAATATCTCAGTGGCCGGGATGATGACGTCTGCACGGTCGAGATTGAGGCCCATGCCCATCACCCGCTCCTCGTAGGTCATGGCACTGAGCGCTGTGTACAGTTTCTGGAGCCGTCCGTAGGTGATCGGCCCGCCTTTGCGCGG
Organism: Flavobacteriales bacterium; assembly: GCA_021739625.1. GTDB lineage: Bacteria > Bacteroidota > Bacteroidia > UBA10329 > UBA10329 > UBA10329. Next base: position 9,945 of record JAIPBJ010000092.1, read on the forward strand.
TGAAATGATCTTATAGATCTTGTTGATATTCCCTCCCGAACCGATGCCGTCCAGTTTTCCGACCGATTCCGTCTGCTCCTTGAGCCAGCCGAAAAGCCGTTCCCAATACTCAGGTTCCACTTTTCCCTGAAGCAGTCTGATGGTTCCGATGCGGAAGGACCGGCTGGCCACCGGACGGTTGTCGCTGAACAGGGTGAGTTCGGTGCTGCCCCCGCCCACATCAATGTACAGATAGCTGCGGTCCTTGTGCAGTTGTTCCTCAACGTGATTGGAGAAGATGATGTCGGCCTCGGTGCGGCCGTGGATCACCTCGATGTCGATACCCGTCAGGTCGGCCACGCGCTCCACGATCTCCTCGCTGTTGGTGGCGTTGCGCATGGCCGAAGTGGCACAGGCCCTGTAGCCCACGACCCCGTGAACACCCAAAAGCAGTTTGAATGCCAGCATGGTGTCCACCAGTTTCTGGGCCTTGTCAGGAGTGATATGACCAATTGAGAAGACATCCTCACCCAGCCGCACGGGCAGGCGGATAAGTTCTGATTTTCTGAAAAGCGGCCCTTCGGGCGTCTCGAACACGTTGGTGATGAGAAGCCTCACAGCGTTGGAGCCAATGTCTATTGCTCCGAATTTCAGTGCGATGGGCATCACTCGCTTGCAGGAATTAGAAGATTTTCCGGCATCGCAAGCCCCAACGGCTTCTGATTTTCCGGGGTCGCAAGGTACGCGATCGACCGGGGATGGGTGGGGTGTTTGACTGCCTAATCCCGCACCACCCGCTGCACGTGTCTGCCTGCCTCCGTTTCCACATGCACCACATAGATGCCCGCTGGCAGGTGCGAAAGGTCTATTGCCTTGGTATTGGAAGACTCCCCACCCTCTGAGAGCAACACTCTGCCCAGCATGTCCACGACCGCTACGGTGAGGAGCGGCTTGGTGGAGGTGATGGTGAGTGGGCCGGAGGTGGGGTTGGGCCATATATCAGCCATAGCTGCGTTGGTGTCCGTTTCATCAATGCCGACATAGGTGTATTCACAATCTTCTTCTGAGAACTGGACCTGTCCCAAGGTGCTGTCCTCATAGCATCTAAGGTTTCCATAGCTGAGTTCACACACCATGTGCATGGAGCATTGAGGCAGGAACGACCAGTTGCCACCTATTCCCTCGGTTATGGTGTCGCCAAAGTAGAACCTCTCATAAGCACTGGGAAAGTCTGTTTTCTGTTGTCTGAGTCTTGTTCCGTTGACCACTATGGACATGGTGTCGATAACCGTTATGATCAAGGGGCCGGGCTCTTCGGAGTTGAAGGGGAAATCGACCTCCCAACTCTCACCTATGCCTTTGTTCATGTCGTAAAGGAGTCCGAAAGCATCTGTCTCGTAGTTGAAACAATGGACCCGGCCACTATCGGAATACACAAAGTAGTTCACCTCTTCAAAAAGATCGCAGCCCAAACAGAGTTCAGCACCATGGTCGTTCCAAGAAAGCTCTCTGCACATTATGCCTTGCACCTCAGCCTCTCCTACCACGTCCAAATTGTAGTAGGTGATGCCCCAAGCATTCCAACCGGCCCATGATGCCTCATACCACCACTTTGCCCCAACAGGGGCCCAGTCCATTTGCGCCATACAGATTGTCGGAAAGAAGAAAAGAAGAAGAAGGAGCGTTCTCATCATTTGTTGTCCTTATAGTTCAATGCTGCACCACTATTCTCAACGTGGTCCTCACCTCGCCCTGTGCCATTTGCAGAACGTATATGCCGCTGGGAAGGTGAGAAACATCCACCACCTCCAGTTGCCCATTGCCTGATTGGCGCAGCACTTGTTTCCCTGTCATATCCAACAAGCCAATCTCTGCGGTTCCCTGCCTCTGCCACTCTACATTAAGAATGCTGCTCGCAGGGTTCGGCCACACATCAGCTACTACTTTGCCGCTGCTGTGGTCATCAATGCCCACAAGGCAGTCTGCGTAGGTGCAACCTACGCTATCGACTTTCAATAGCCAGGCATCCTGCGTAAGTGGAAAATCATGCTTGGCCTGACCGCCCAAAAGAAAACCCCCATCGCTGGTGGCGATGAGCGTGTAGAACAGGTCGGTGTTGCTGTTGTAGTCATACTCTCTCTGCCAGAGCACATTGCCTTGATTGTCGGTGCGCACAAGCCAGCCCGCATTACTCAAATTGTTGGTCATGCCAGCACTGACAAGGTCTCCGCTGGGCAGCTCCACCGTTCTCCATAAGTTGTTGCCTGAATTATCTGGATAGGCGTATGTCTTAGACCATACTACACCACCTTCAGAGTTCACTTTATACTTCCTGCCGATGGAACCATCTGAACCCTGAGACCCTGCCCCTGTGAGAAGGTAGTTGCCATCACTCAATAACATGATGCTAAGGCCGCTTTCGTCTCCTGACCCACCGTATGTCCTCTGCCATTGTTGGTTTCCGAGGCTGTCAGTCTTCACGAGGTAGAAATCCCGCTGCCCCGCCCCGAAACTGCGCGTCCAGCCCAAAAGCAGGAAGCCGCCATCGGAGGTATTGACGAGGGAACGCCCTGCCTCGAAATGGTTTCCTCCATACTGACGCTCCCAGAGCATGTTGCCCATGCTGTCGGTACGGACGAGGTACATGTCCGCATCCTGATTGGGGATGACACTGCGCTGACCGATAAGCGCATAGCCGAGGTCAGCCGTCCCGATCACCTGCAATCCTATCTCAATGAGACTGTCAGCACCGAACTGCCGTTTCCAGATGAACTCCCCAGAGGGAGAGAGCTTTGAAAGTCCTACCTGCGAATCGAAATCGGGCAGATAGAGAAGGTCAGCGGTGGAGGCCGTCACGTAGTTGCCATCATGTGCAGCTATCATTGCGTTAAAGAACTCCGAGACAGTATCCACCACATGGGTGACCTCCAACTGAGGCTCACCGAACCAGTCCGTACGGACAAAGTACATGGATCCCCTGAACGTCTGATTGTTTATTGAGATTGCTGCAAAAACATACCCGTCATCCGTTTCAAGGAGGCTCGGCCCCAGACCTTCGCTCTGAAAACCTGTGATGCCGCTGTCATACTTGTTATCGAAATAGATGAACTGTGCCTGTGCTGATTTACAGCACAGGCACAGCCATGTCACGGCCAATGAAACCGTCAGTATTGCACGCATACCACTTTTTGTTGATGAATGCGCCTGCTGTCGGCCTCCATCCTGAGCAGATAGATTTCGAGGCACTGGCCGAGGTCAATGCTGACCGTGCCACTCTGCACCCCCCGCCCGGCCAAGTGTTCCACTGCGCTCGCGCAAGAGTTCCGAAGGATCTCTTGTGCGGAACATGACGCGCGAAGTCTGCGACTTCGCAATGAACAACCTCCCGTTTTCCCATCCATTTCATCACCCTATCAGAACTCCGCTACCGTAACCTCCAACAGCCCGGGAATTTCGGCATAATTCCTTGCGCTGCTGTACAGATACTCGTGCGCATGTTCCACGAAGCCCTCTATAACTGGGTTCTCGTGTATGTAGTCTATCTTTTGTTCCATCACATGAGGTGTGTAGAGTTCGGTGGGATGATTGTCCTGCCGCCAGAACTGATAGTCCGTGTTGTTGCTATTGAAACGGCCTGCATTGCTGAACATGGTCAGCAGCCATTCCCTGCGGCTCTCGTGGGGATTCTCCTCTATGGCCTTGATGATCTGCTTGGAGGTGAACTTTTTGAGGTCGCGCAGGATGTCGGACATGCGGGCCGTGCCGTTGGCCTTCGCCACCAGATGCACGTGATTGGTCATCAGGCACCACGCATAGAGTTCAAGCCCCTTGTGCTGTTGGCAGTGGCGCAGGCTTTCAACGAAGATGTCCTTGTAGGCCATTCGGGTGAATACATCCGTCCAGCCCACCGTGGCGAAGGAGATGAAATAGACCCCGGTCGGATTGTCGAATTTGTAGCGGGTGCTCATGGACTGGCGCTATGGGAAGGCAAGGTAGGTGTTGCCGGGCTTGTTGCGAGGTCGCAACTGAGCGAAGCGGTCTCTCTGCCGAAGGCGGAAGACCTCGCGTGTGATGTTCCGCACGAGTGATCCTTCGGAACACTCGCGCGAGCCTCAGTGGGCCGAACACTTAGCCGGGCGGGGGGAGCATAGCGAGGTTGGTCACGTCTATCTGCAGCCGCATCGCCTCACTGTTGAGATAGGTGACTACAGTGCCGAGCTGGGTGTTGAACTCTGCGTCTTTTCGGGGAAATCTTCCGTCTGCCATGATGTTTGTTTTTAGTGGTTGGTTATTATTACTGTTGTTATTATGTTGATTGTCATGTGTCTGTGTGCTACCATTGCTTGCTTGCCCATGTTCCGCGAGCCGTTCGG
>JAIPBJ010000093.1 GCA_021739625.1 Flavobacteriales bacterium
GGACTGGCATTCATGGTGTTCATATTCTACCCTTTTTTGGCCAACATTTTCATCAAAGGGTTCAACATGCGCCAATTCTTCAAGGCCATATCGCCCGCTCAGTTTCTCGCCTTCAGCACCAGCAGCAGTGCTGCCACACTTCCTGTGACCATGGAATGTGTGCAGGACAACCTCGGTGTCAGCAAAGAGGTCTCGAGCTTCGTGCTGCCCATCGGGGCCACGGTGAACATGGACGGCACCAGCCTCTATCAGGCCGTAGCGGTGGTGTTTCTGGCGCAGTTCCATTGGGTGGAACTCGACCTTCAGCAGCAGCTCACCATCGTGCTCACAGCCACGCTGGCCTCCATCGGTTCTGCCGCAGTGCCCAGTGCCGGACTCATAATGCTCATCCTTGTGCTGGAAAGCGTGGGCCTGAATCCCGCTTGGATCGCCATCATCTTTCCTGTTGACCGCATCCTCGACATGGGCCGCACAGTGGTCAATGTGACGGGCGACTGTGTTGTAGCCGCCATCATTGGAGCAACGGAGAAGAAGTAACTTTAGACGAATTATCTTAGGATTTTAGCATACAACTTGAACCAATGAAAAAAGCCCTCATCGCCCTCGGAATCATCATCGTGCTGTTCCTCGTAGCGGCCATCATCCTCCCAATCGTGCTTAAAGAGCCGATAAAGAAAGCAGTGATAGAGGAGGCCAACAAGAACCTCAACGCCAAAATCAACTTCTCGGATGTCAGCCTATCGCTGTTCCGCAGCTTCCCAGACCTGTTCGTGGGCATCAACGACCTCTCGGTCATCGGGGTGGCCGAGTTTGAAGGCGATACGCTGGTCTATCTGAAAACCTTGGGGCTGGATGTGAATGTGATGAGTGCCATCAAAGGTTCGCCTGTCATCAACCACATCAAACTGGCAGACGGACTGGTGAGTGCCACCGTGCTGAAGGATGGCAAGGCCAGCTACGACATCGTTCCGGAAAGCGAAGGCCCTGCCGAGACGCCCGCCACCGAACCCACCGCTTTCCAACTGGAGATGAAGAAATTCTCCATCGCCAATGTGGAGATACGCTATGACGACCGAGAAGGCGGAACCAAGCTCACCACTTCCGCACTTGACATGACCCTGAGCGGAGATTTCACGGCCGACAACACCTCTATCGATACAGAGGTGAGCATGAAGCGGCTGACCGTGGTGAGCGGTGGAATCCCTTTCCTGAGCCGGGCCGAGCTGGAGTTGAAAGCAAGTGTGGATGCCGACCTGAAGAACATGCAATTCGTACTGAAGGACAATGCTTTGCGCATCAATGGGCTGAACCTGGTGTGGCAGGGCAACGTGGGCATGCCCAACGACAACGACATCACCATGGATCTGACCTTCGGAGCACCCAAGACCGACTTTAAAGAGATCCTTTCCCTCATCCCTGCGGTTTACATGACCGATTTTGCATCGGTGAAAACAAGTGGGAACCTCACGCTGAAAGGCTTCGCGAAGGGGACTTACAATGAGACAAACCTGCCAGCATTCAACCTCGACCTCAAGGTGGCCGATGGCTCATTCCAATATCCTGACCTGCCCAAGAAGGTGGAGGAGATCGCCATCGACCTCAATGTGCGCAATCCCGGTGGCGATGCTGACAAGAGCATCATCGACCTGAAGAACTTCCATTTCCAGATGGCGGGCAATCCGTTCGATGTGCGTATGCTCATCAAGACCCCTACCAGCGACCCCGACATTGATGCATCCTTCAAAGGCAAGCTCGACCTGGGCAGTGTGGCCGATGTGATGCCGTTGGAAAAGGAAGACCGCATCAAAGGCACGCTCATAGCCGATGCCGACCTCAAAGGCCGCCAGTCGTGGCTCGATAGCAAGCAGTATGACCGTTTCGTGGCCAAAGGCGAATTCATCCTGATGGATTTCGAGTATGCCACGGCTTCCATCGCGGTGCCTGTGAGCGTCAAGTATGCACAGTTCAAATTCGAACCCAGCCATCTGCAACTGGCCGCTTTCGAAGCCAAGGCCGGCAGCTCAGACATCAAGGCCAGCGGCCGTATCGACAACTATCTGGGCTATGCGTTGAAGGACGAACTGCTGAAAGGCCGCTTCGACATCAGCAGCAACCTGCTCGATGTGAACCAGCTGATGGGCATAGTACCATCAGACCCGAACGCCCCGGCCGAGTCGGCTCCTGCGGCAGATGCGCCAGCAAGCACCGAACCCTTGCTCATTCCGCAGAATCTGGACGTGGCGCTCGGACTGCAGATCGGCAAGATTCTGCTCGACAATATGACCTTGACCCAGTTGAAGGGCAACGCTACAGTGCGCGAAGGCAAAGCCGACCTGAGCGGACTGACATTCAACACGCTTGGTGGCGGTGTGGCGATGAGCGGCAACTATGACACACGCAATGAGAAGAAACCCGGATTCAACTTCGACCTCAATGTGAATGAGGTGGTGCTCAAGGAGGCCTTCAGCACGTTCAACACCATGAAGAAATTGGCCCCCTTCGGTGAGAAGGCCGAGGGCAGGGTGTCCATCCAATTCAAAGTTCAAGGGATGATGAAAGGTATGGAGGCCGACCTCAATTCGCTGAGCGGTGGCGGCCGCCTCATGTCCAAGAGCCTGAAAATATCAGGCACCGAGACATTGAACAAGATCACTGAAGTGATCAAGCTCGACTATCTCAAGAATCCTGAACTGAAGGACTTGAATCTGAGCTTCAAGTTCGACAAGGGAAGGGTGAGCATCGATCCGTTCGATGTGAAAGTCGGGCCCGTGGCGGCCAACATCGGTGGCAGCCATGGTTTTGATGAAACGATGGACTACGTGATGAAGACCAGCATCCCCACTGCGGCCCTGGGCGCGCAGGCAGGCGCAGTTATCGGAGGGCTTTCATCTGCTGCCAGCAAATTCGGGGTGAACCTCGGTTCTACGGACAAGATCAATGTGGACATGCTGGTGAAAGGCACTTTCGCCAAGCCCATCATCACACCATCGTTCGGTGGTTCGGGCGGAGCGAGCGCGGGCGAAAGCCTTAAGAACATGGCCGAAGAGGAATTCAACAAGCAGAAGGACGAACTGGAGCGCAAAGCCCGTGAAGAGGCCGACAAGCTGAAAGGACAGGCGGAGCAGGAAGCTGCCCGACTGAAGAAAGAAGCCGAGGACCGCGCCAAGGCCGAGGCCGAAAAACTGAAGAAGGAGGCCGAAAAACGTGCCAAGAAAGAGGCTGAGGACAGACTGAAAGGATTATTCGGAAAGCCGAAAAAATAGATTTGGGGGAATTGAAAATTGTTGCCAATGAATGCCGCGTCTGAACATTAGATGACCGGCCCGCCCAGCCATCACTATTGAACATTACTGCTTGTAGGATGACCCACTATTTTCGATTTCCCATCTTCTCCCGAATATGCGGGATTCTCTTCCCACTGAGCATCATGTTCGGCACCTCCACAATTGCTCAGAACCCCGAAGGCTGCGAAATGCCTGGCAACAAAAAGGTGCAGAAACTTTGGGATCAGGCCGTGGACGAGAAGAAGCCATCGGTGCGAAGGGAACTCTATGACCAGATCCTGAACGAGGAGGCCGGACATACGGGTGCGCTGTTCGGCAAGTATTACGAACAATTGAAGCAGGCCGAGAAGAACCCGATGGGCAAAGGCATCGGGTTCGGATATGACCCGATGAAACAGGTGGCGGAGCAGTGCCCGGAATATCACCCCTACCCTTTCTATTATATGGGCAAGATCTCATTTGAAAAAAGGGATTTCAAAGAGGCCGAGCAGCATTTCAAAGCATTCTTGAAGTTGGAACTGCCCGACCCGCGCATGTATCCGAAGGATTACACGGAGAAATACACTGAGATTGAGGCCCTGCTGCCGCAATGCGCCTACTACGACTCGCTCTACGGGCATCCCGTGCCGTTCGACCCCAAGGTGGTGCCGGGCGTATCGGGCCGCGACAACGACTATCTGGCCATCCTATCGCCCGATGGTGAGAATGCGCTGTACATCCGAAGGCATCAGGTGCGCAGAAAGAACGACCTGACACCGCGCGAGATCGAGGAATTCACCATCAGCCGCAGGCAGAAGGATGGCAGTTTTGACAGTGGAACGGCCATGCCCCGTCCATTCAACCTCACCGAGAACCTTGGCAGTGCCAGCATGACCATCGACAACAAACGTATGTTCCTGACCATCTGCGAGGATCTGGCCACGGGCTACAAGAACTGCGATATCTATTACAGCGACTGGCACCCAGCGGGCTGGGGCGACCCTGTGAACCTCGGTGAAAGAGTGAACGGCAAGAATTCCTTTGAGGGTCAACCAACCGTGACCCCCGATGGCAAGACGCTCTATTTCGTCAGTATTCGCGAGGACGAGATCGGAGACATCGATAACATGGACCTCTACATATCCCATCTGCAGGAAGATGGCAGCTGGGGCGAGGCCAAGAACTTGGGCACCACCATCAACACGAAGAAGAACGAGAAATCGCCCTTCATCCATGAGGACAGCCACACGCTCTACTTCAGCTCTGACGGCCACAAAGGGGTGGGCGGATTCGACATCTACTATACCCGTCATGACAGCCTTGAAAACTGGCTCGCCCCTCGCAACATAGGCCATCCGATAAACAGTACTGCAGACGATGTGGGGTTTTTCGCAAGCGTGGACGGAACGACCGCCTATTTCAGCAGCAACGAGCGGGAGGACGGTGTAGGCGGGTGGGATCTTTTCAGTTTTGCACTCTACAAGGAGGCGCGACCAGAGAAAGTGCTTTTTGTAAAAGGAAAGCTGAAGGACGAGAAGAATGGCCGCGTGACGAGCGGCACGGTGCAGCTCACCAACATGCGTTCAAAAGAGGTGCATGAGGTGGCGGTGGACAGCATCACAGGTGGTTACGTGGCGGTAATGAACCTCGATGCCGATGTGATGCTGACAGTGAAGAAGGACAATGCCGCATTCATCTCACGTTATTTCAGCAAAGATGACCCTGAGCTGGGCGGGGTGGTCAAAGAGGACATACAGGTGAAGCAATTGAAGGCTGGGGAACCATACCGAATCAACGACATCAATTTCGCATTCGAGAAGTCTGAGCTGAATATGGCCGGCAAGAACATTCTTGATGCTTTCGCCATCTATCTCAAGGACAATCCCAATCTGAAGGTGTCGATACACGGCCACACGGACAGTGACGGCTCTGCTACGCTGAACATGACACTGTCGGAAGACCGCGCCAAGGCGGTCAAAGATTATCTGGTGTCTCAGGGCGTAGCTGCGGGACGCCTCACGCACAAGGGATTCGGTTCGACCAAACCCATTGCGGACAATAGTTCAACGGAGGGAAAGGCGAAGAACAGGCGTACCGAGTTCATTGTGGAAGGAAACTGACCGCACATCAGTAGCTCACCTCTTCCCCTTCTTGCGCGAGCTTTTCTTTCCGGTCTGTGCAGCGGCCCTGCGCTGTGGCCCACCAAGGTTCACCTTCATGTTCTTGGCCTTCTTCTCATGGAACGCGCCTTGGGAACTCTTGAGCACATCGGTCTGTGTGTAGCGGATGCCGGGCACGCTCGGACGCTCGTCCTCGATCAATCGGTCGGACAACGGAACCTCATCTGGCACTGGATGCACCGGAATCTCCCGCTGCATGAGTGCTTCAACGGCCATCAGTGACGATTCCTCCTTCTCTGTGGCAAAGGCAATGGCGATACCCTCCCTGTCGGCACGGCCAGTGCGCCCGATGCGATGAATGAACTCGGTGGCATCAAGCGGAATATCAAAACTCACCACGTGGCTCACGCCTGCAATGTCGAGTCCGCGCGATACGAGGTCGGTGGCAATGAGAATACGGTGCGCACCGGAGGCAAAAGAGCGCAACGCCCCGAATCGGTAGTTCTGCGACTTGTTGGAGTGGATGACACCCACTTCTTCGGGGAATCTCTCGGCCATGATATCGAACAGCATATCGGCCTGACGCTTACTGGCCACAAAGACCAGCACTTTGCTCATCCCGTTGTCCTGCAACAGGAAGGAGAGCATATTGGCCTTGCTGTTAAAATTGGGCAGACGGTAGAGCTGCTGCGTGATCTGGTCGAGCGGAGTGCCAGGCGGAGCCGCCTCCACACGCACGTGATCCATGAACTCATCAGCAATCAAAGCCTCGACCTCGTCAGACAGCGTGGCCGAGAACATCAGGTTCTGCCTGCGTTCGGGCAGCAGCTCGAAGATGCTCTGAATCTGCGGACGGAAGCCGAGGTCGAGCATCTCATCCACTTCATCTATCACCAGTTTCTGAACATTCTTGAGCTTCAGGAAACCTGCAAAGGCCAGATCGAGCAGACGGCCGGGCGTGCCCACCAGAATGTCGAGACCATCGAGCACCACCTGTTTCTGAGTGTTGATGTTGGTGCCGCCATAGACCCCTCCCACCCTGACGGTCATGTAGGCGGTGAGTTTCTGCACCTCTTCGGTCACCTGAACCACCAGTTCGCGGGTGGGCACAATGATGAGTATGCGCGGGTCGTTCTTCTTGGAGAATTCCAACATGCGCAGCAGTGGCAGCAGATAGGCGATGGTCTTGCCAGTGCCGGTCTGAGCCACGCCCACCACATTCCTGCCTGCCATCACCACCGGAAATGCCCGATGCTGGATGGTCGTGGGAGCGGTGAGCCGCATGTCATCGAGTGCGTTGCGAAGCGGAGCATTGATATTGAGGTCGGAGAAGATCACAGGGGAATGGGATATGCGTCAAAGGTCGGCATTCGGCAAGGGATGTGATGGTCGGCCATTGAAAGGAGCCGATTGTTCATAAAGCGAACGTCATCAGCGTGGAAACGCCCGTTCTTTGCCACTCGGACACCATGGCGCAGCAATTCGATTTCGTGATTCTGGGCAGCGGACTTGGCGGTCTGCAGTGCGGATACATCCTTGCAGATTTCGGATTCAGTGTCTGCATACTGGAGAAGAACCATCAGCTGGGCGGATGTCTTCAGGTGTTTGCCCGCGAAAAAACGGTGTTCGACACGGGAGTCCATTATATAGGTGGTCTGGACCATGGTCAGGACCTGTACCGCTATTTCAGCTATTTCGGCCTGATGGACGGTGTGAAGTGGAAACGGTTGGACAGCGAGGGGTTCGACCGCATCACTTTCTCGGGCGATCCGCAGACCTATCATCACGATCAGGGTTGGGATGCGTTCGTGCAGCGGTTGACAGCGCATTTCCCTTCAGAGAAGGACGCCATAGCCCAGTACAGGGACACGATTGAGCAGGTGGCAGCCAATTTTCCCATGGATAGGTTGGAATACAGTGACACTGATCATCTGGACCCCGGACTTCTGTACCTGAGTGCTTCCGAGTTCATCAACGGGCTGACCGGGAACGAAAGACTGCGTGATGTGCTGGCCGGTTCATCGCTGCTGCACGCGGCCACGGCCGAAAGGTGCCCGCTTTTCGTGCATGCACTCACCACCAACGGCTATATGCACGGGGCGTGGCGCTGTGTGGACGGTGGCTCGCAGATTGCCAAGGTGCTGGCCAAAGGGGTGCATGGGCGGGGCGGCATCATTCACAGAAGGACCGAAGTGACACATCTGCGCACCGATGGCGGCCGGATCACATCGGCCGTGTGTGCTGACGGCAGGGAATTCAGCGCCCGCAATTTCATCTCCAACATCCATCCCAAGAACACCTTCGATCTGCTGCCCCCGGGCGTCAGGAAAGGCCCCTATTTCAAGAGGATCACCTCGCTGCCCAACAGCCTGTCCTCATTCAGTGCCCACATTGTTTGCAGGCCCGGCAGCTTCCCTTTCCTCAACCATAACCACTATCACCATCGCAGCAGCAATGTCTTTGCACAGCCTGATTACAAGGTGGAGGATTGGCCCTTGATCATGATGCTGTCAACGCCCGCCAGCTCGCGAACGGGCGAATTCGCAGATGGCATGACCCTGCTCTCCTACATGCGCAGCAGCGAGGTGGCGCTGTGGGCCGACACCCACAATACTATCGTGCAGCCAGGGTATCGTGGTGAGGACTACGAAGAATTCAAGCGCGACAGGACTGAAAGGCTGATAGCTGCGGCCGAGGAGATATTCCCCGACATCCGCAGCTGCATCCAAAGCGTGCATTGCACCACACCGCTCACTTTCCGGGATTATATAGGAACCGATGACGGCAGCATGTATGGGCTTGAAAAGGATTTCCGATCACCGCTGCGCACCTTCATTCCGCCCCATACAAAGGTCTCGAACCTGTATCTCACCGGACAGAATATAAATCTTCACGGAATGGCCGGTGTGACCATCAGCAGTGTGCTTACTTGTAGTTCATTTGTGGGCCGAAAAGAACTTATCGGCCGCATCAGATCGCAAAGCAATGAAACACGTTGACGTCCTCATCATCGGGGCGGGGCCATCGGGCACGGTGGCCGCCTCTTTTCTCAGAAACCAAGGTTATGAAGTGCTGATAGTGGAACGGTTGAAGTTCCCTCGGCTGGTGGTGGGCGAGAGTCTACTGCCCCTCAGCATGGGGCATTTTGAGGAAGTGGGACTGCTGCCCGCCCTCGAAGCCATGGATTTCGAGGTGAAGGCCGGGGCCAAGTTCTTCCACCCCGATGGCACTTTCCATCTGTCGTTCAAAGAGAACCACACGCCAGGATGGACATGGACATGGCAGGTTCCCCGCGAAGACTTTGACAAGACCCTGGCCGATGCCACCGAGCGCAAGGGCGTGGAGATAAATTATGAGACCACGGTCTCAGACCTCCGCTTTCTGAAAGACAATGTGGAAGCGGACATCACCGGTGCCGATGGCACGAAGCAGACCGTGACCTGCCGATTTGTGATCGACAGCAGTGGCAACGGGGGCGTGCTGGCACAGATGCTGAAGATTCCCACACATACTGCGGACACAGGGCGCATGGCGGTGTTCACGCATGTGGACGACACCACCCGTGACCAGTTTGACAGCCCCATGCAGATCAGCTTTGACATACTGGAGCGCGACCTCTGGTTCTGGGTAATCCCTTTCTCAAACGGCATCACCTCCATTGGCATGGTGGGCAACAAGGACTATTTCAAGGAGTTCGGCACCATGCCCGATGAGCAGGCGCTGCGCAACATGATTCCGCGCTCGGCCCGGTTCAGCGACCGTTTCGGCAAGATGCCCTTCCGTTTCAGCCCCAATGTCATCAAGGACTACACCCGTGCCACCGAGCGGTTCATTGGCGACCGGTTTGTGCTCACTGGCAACTGTGCCGAGTTTCTCGACCCTGTGTTCAGTAGCGGGGTGGCCTTTGCCACCGAATCGGGACTGAAGGCCGCCAAGCTTGTACACCGCCAACTGCAGGGCGAGAACGTGGACTGGCAGCGCGATTATGTGGATCACATGGAAGAAGGCATCGCGGTTTTCCGGTCCTACGTGCGCGAGTGGTACACCGGAAATCTACAGAAGATCTTCTGGCACCGCAACATCAACATGCGTTTCAAAAAGATGCTCACCTCTGTGCTGGCAGGCTACGTCTGGGACCGGGAGAATCCGTTCGTCAACCGTCACGACCACATCATCCAGACCCTTGCCCGCGTGGTGGAGCTTGAGCAGGAGTCAGAGCTGGAAGGGCTGATCTGAGCGGTTATCTCGCCTGCCCATCGCCTCGGCCTATCTTTGTCGGCCTTGGCAACCACCTCCCGTTGAAGAAGCTCTATAAACTGGTCATCACGTCCTATATCGGGCCGTTCGTCCTGACCTTCTTCGTGTCGCTCTTCATCCTGCTGATGCAGTTCCTATGGAAGTACATCGATGACCTTGTGGGCAAGGGTCTGGAGTGGTACATCATCGGAGAGCTGATGTTCTATGCCTCGGCCAGTCTGGTGTCGTTGGCGCTGCCGCTGGCGGTGCTCATCAGCAGCATCATGACCATGGGCAATTTCGGTGAGCACTATGAGCTGGTGGCCATGCGTGCATCGGGCATTTCGCTGCGCAGGGTGTTCTATCCGCTCATCACCTTCTCGGTGGCCGTGAGTCTGGGCGCATTCTATTTCTCGAACAATATACTGCCCATCGCCAACCTGAAGATGGGCACGCTGCTCTATGACATACGCCACAAGAAGCCTACGCTCGACATACGGCCCGGCACCTTCTTCCGCAACATTGACGGCTATGTGATCCGTGTGACCGACAAGGGCGAAGAAGGAGAGCTCTATGGCGTGATGATCTATGACCACAGCGACAACAAGGGCAATATAAAGGTGATTCTGGCAGACAGCGGCACCATGGCCATGCGGGGCGACCGCTATCTGGAAATGGAGCTGTTCAACGGGTACAGCTATGAGCAGCAGGACAACAAGGGCAGCAATGCCAAGGGCTATCCGCACCTGCGGAACGAGTTCAAGCAGAACCTCATACGTTTTGACCTGAGCGGATTCGAAATGTCGCGCAGCAACGAGGAGATCTTCAAGGACAACTACAAGATGCAGAGCCTCGGGCAGCTTCAACGCAACATCGACACGCTTGAAGTGAAGCTTGCGCAACGCAATGTGAATCACTATGACAACGTGAAGCGCAACTTCAGATACCTCACTGCCCCGGCCGATTCGGTGATTGCCAATGACACCCTCGCCTCGCGCCCTGACAGTGTCTTTGCCGATGTGATGGCAAATTTCGCTCCTCAGGACCATGGCCGCATCCTGGAAGCGGCCATGAACATGGCCCGCAGCGGCCGTGCTTATGTGAGCAGCACTGTGGCCGATGTGCAATCGCGAGAGCAGCGGCTCAACCGCTACCTGATCGAGGTGCATCGCAAATTCACCCTCAGCATCGCCTGCCTCATCCTGTTCTTTATAGGTGCCCCGCTGGGGGCCATCATCCGTAAAGGCGGGCTGGGCCTGCCCACCGTGTTCTCCATCATCTTCTTCCTCATTTACTACGTGCTGTCCATCACAGGCGAGAAGTTTGCCAAAGAAGGGCTGTGGCCCATCTGGCGTGGCATGTGGCTGTCATCGATGGTGCTGTTGCCCGTGGGGCTTTTCCTCACCCAGAAGGCGATCAGCGACTCGGCCATGTTCGAGTGGGAATTCTATCTGAGGCCGTTCAAGCAATTGATCGATCGGATACGGAAGAAGTGACCGGTCAGAGGAAAGCACGGTCAAATGGTGATCGGACGATCAAAGTGCCTGCCACGCACAATTGGAAATTGAAAATTGGAAATTGAAAATGTCCTGCATTGCTGATGAGAATCCTTCAGATCTGCCATAAGCCCCCCTACCCTGCCCATGACGGGGGCTGCCTCGCCATGGCCGCCATCACCGAGGGGCTGTTGGCAAATGGCCACACTGTGAAGGTGCTGTGCATGGCCACGCACGCACACCCGTTCTTGGAAGAAGAGATTCCAAAGCGCGTGCTCACTGCCACCCGCATGGAGGCGGTGAATGTGGATGTGCGGGTGAAACTTCTCCCTGCCCTTTGGAATCTCCTCACGGCCCGGTCCTACAACCTTGCCCGTTTCGTAAGCAGAAGTTTTGATGCGCGGCTCGTTGAGATTCTGAAGGCAGAGCAGTTCGACATCATCCACATCGAAAGTCTGTTCTGTGCGCACTACATCGGCACCATCAGAGAACACACCGATGCCAAGGTGGTGCTGCGGGCGCACAACGTGGAGTACATGATCTGGAAACGGTTGGCAGGGCACACGCACAATCCGCTCAAACATGCCTATCTGCTCCTGCTGGCCGACCGGTTGCGCAAAGAGGAGCCTGCGCTTCTCAGGCGGATGGACGGCATTATCACCATTACCGGAGAAGATGGCAGGGCTCTCAAAGGAATGGGGGTGGACGTGCCGATGGAAACAGTGCCGATGGGGCTGCGCGTGGCGGCCGTCATACCGCAGCCCCCTGCCGATGGGCCGCTCGCACTTTACCATTTGGCCAGCATGGACTGGCAGCCCAATCTCGATGCCGTGGATTTTTTTCTTCGGAAGGTGTGGCCCGGGCTTCACGCCCTACTGCCTGATGTGAGCGTTCACTTTGCAGGACGCCACATGCCCCATCGGTTCATGGCCCGTCACGCCCCACCACTGTATGTGACAGGAGAGGTGCCATCGGCCACGGTGTTTGCCCGCGACCGTCAGGTGATGGTCGTGCCACTGCATTCGGGCGGAGGAATGCGCATCAAGATCGTGGAGGCCATGGCGTTGGGCAAAGTGGTGCTTTCGACCACCATTGGTGCAGAAGGCATTCCCTACACCGAAGGCAACGACCTGCTCATTGCCGATACGGCCCAGCAGTTCATCGAGAAACTGAAATGGCTCAATGGCAATCCCAAGGAGATACTGCGCATCGGAACCAACGCGCGCCACTTTGCCGAACAGCACTTCGACCTGCCTAATGTGACGGAAAGGCTTGTCGGGTTCTATGGTCAGATATGACCACCGGCATCGGTAAGAACATGAATGGGAGTCAGGTCATTCGCAGAACATTGCCGCAAGCTGAGGAAGTTACTTTTGGGCCGCCCGCCAAAGCGCTTCCATGCTAAGAACCCTCCCGTTTCTCATCGCATTCTCCATTTTCACCACCGCCTTCGCCTTCCGTGCGGCCTTGAGGAACGATCCGCCCATCACGGTGGTGTTCTATAATGTGGAGAACCTGTTCGACACCATCGACACGCCCGATGTGCTGGACGAAGACTTCACGCCACAAGGGAAATTGAAATGGGATTCAGAACGATACAATAAGAAGCTCCGAGACCTTGCACGGGTGTTGACCGAGGCTGCCGCTGGTTCGCTGCCCTCTGCCATCGGCCTGTGCGAGATTGAGAACCGGGCCGTTGTCGAAGACCTGATGAGGACAGACGGGCTGAAGAAGGGCCGTTACAAGGTGGTTCATGAGGAAAGTGCTGACGAACGTGGCATTGATGTAGCATTCGCTTATGATCCGGGCCTGATGTCCGAACTTCATCACGAGCGCATCCGCTTCACTTTTGACTTCGACACCGCGACAACGACCCGCGACATCCTTTATGTGAAGATGCTGGCCGGTGCCGACACGCTCCATTTCTTTGTGAACCACTGGCCCAGTCGCAGGGGCGGTCAGGCAGAGAGCGAGCCCAAACGGCTTGTTCCCGCCAACATCCTGCGACAGCGAACAGATGCAATCATGAAGGTGGACAAAGGCGCAAGAATCGTCATCATGGGCGATTTCAACGACTATCCCGACAATAGCACCATGACCGATGTGCTGCGCAGCGTGCCCGGCTCCAATTCGGGACTCACCAATCTGACCTACAACCTTCATACGTCCGGAAACGGAACCTACAGCTACAAGGGCGAATGGGGCATGCTCGATCAGTTCATTGTTTCAGATGGCCTGCTCAATGGCCACACCGGCCTGACCTGTGCCGATACATCAGCATCCATATTCAGACCCCAATGGCTGCTCTTCACCAACGAAAAATCTGGCGAACGGTCGCCCAGCAAGACCTATGGTGGCGAGAAGTACCATGGTGGATTCTCAGACCACCTGCCCATCGTCCTACGTCTGGAGAAGGCTGGAAACAGGTGAGGAAAACTTCCTGACCATGCAGCACCGCCCAAAGGGAGGTGCTGCTAACTTTGGGCTTGAACGGCAGCGGCCGGACAACAGACAAAAAGCCCCATCATGAAACACTCGATCAGGTTTCTTCCCTTGATCTGCGCATCAATGTTCCTGTTTGCCTCCTGCGACAAGGATGATGATGACGATGACAGCCCCCCTGTTGACAATTCAGTTTTCGTTGAATTCATACTCAACAACGACACTGTGCGCTATCAGGACGCAGTGAACGGATACGGCAACGGGCCGGGTTTCAACTCTTACGCTGACGGCCACGGAACGCTGCATGGCCTGTTCACCACCTTTGGCAGAAACATTCCTGTGGGCGACTCTGCAAGATCGGTGCTCTCCATTCAGGTGGTCAGATTCTTGGAAGACACCCTGCCACCGTCATACCCCACCGAATTCCAGTTCTTCGCTCCGGGCACCCTTGGTTTCGGCTCCTATAATACGGAC
>JAIPBJ010000094.1 GCA_021739625.1 Flavobacteriales bacterium
GCCCGCCACCAGCACCACGATGACCCGCCCATTGACCATGGCCGCTGCTTTGATGGTGGCGATGTCCTGCGGGTGCAGGTTCAGATGTCTGCGGTCACCGCCCCGGCCCAGCACCTTCATCTTCACGATGGGGTTCAGTTTTTCGCGGTCGAGGCTGTCGCGGATGCCCCCCTGGCCTATGTATTCGCCCTCGTCCTCCCAGGTCGTCCCCGCCACAACGACCACCGCATCTGCCCGTTGACACACCGCCCCGATGCTGTCGGTGGAGGTGGCGGTGTGTATCTGCATATCGGCATCTTTGAGGTAGGCCCGGATGCCTGCCAAGGGCGACACCACATCGGTGGCGAACACCCGGCTGCTGCCGTGGTCGCCCGTTTCCACCGAGTTGGCCAGTGACCCGACCACCGCTATGCTGCGCAGTTCGCTCAGGTCGAGGGGCAGGGCAGAGGCCTCGTTCTTCAGCAGCACCGCACTCTGCTCGGCCACTTCGCGCGCCAAGGTGCGGTGGGCGGTGCAGGCCAGCACATCCTTGTCGGGCCGCGGCTCCGTTCGCCTTGCCGCGAATTGCAGTTTGGTGCGGACGATGGGCAGCACCAGTGTGTCGATGTGCGCTTCGGTGATCTCGCGGTCGCGGATCAGCCTTTTGATCCTCCGCACCGAATAGTGCGTCCCGGAGGGCATCTCCACGTTCATCCCCGCATGGATGCCCGCCTTGGTGTCGCGCAGGCCGTGCTGCCAGTCGCTCGTCACATAGCCACGGAAACCCCATTGCTGGCGCAGGATGTCGGTGAGCAGCAGGCGGCTGTGCCCGCAATACTCCCCGTTCAGTTGGTTGTAGGAGCTCATCACCGAGGCCACTCCGGCATCTATCACCTTCTTGAAATGGGGCAGATACACCTCGTGCAGCGTGCGTTCATCGACAATGAAATCGCCCCCGAAACGGTTGTTCTCCATGCTGTTCACCGCAAAGTGCTTGGCACACGCCTGCACCCCCAGGGCCTGTATGCCAAGTGTGAGCGCCACCGCCATTTGGCCCACGTGGTGCGGGTCCTCTCCGTAGGTCTCCTGCGACCGGCCCCAGCGCGGATGCCGCAGCAGGTTCATGCACACGGCCCCCGAATAGTTGGCCCCCAGTGCCAGTATCTCTGTGGCGATGGCGGTGCCCACGCGCTGCTCCAGCGCGGGATCCCAGCTCGCCCCGCGTGCCATGGTGACAGGGAAGGCGGTGGTGCCCTTATAGAGGCTCACCCCGCGCGGCCCGTCCAGAAAGATGGTGGGCGGAATCCCCAGTTTGCGGTCGCCCCCGGCCTTCACCGACCGCACCTTCTTGCGCACCAGAATGCTCAGCCCGAATTTGACCACCCCGCGCCCGTGCAGTTCGTGCACCTTCTGGCGCACGGACATCTGCGCGAGGATGGCCCGCGCACTGCTGTCGGCAGAGGTCTGCGCGATGGTGGCCAGTGGCAGGAGCAGCCCAAGGGCGATGGTGAGCGACTTCAAGGCTGTTTTCATGGGCGGCCAAAACTAAAGGAACGAACGGACACGGCTCGTTGTCCACTCCCGCCACGTCCACAACGCGGCCCCACGCCAATTCCATACTTTTGGGCAATGTCTTTTCACAGAACCCTCCGTCCGCTTCTGGCCATCGTGTTGCTGCTGGCCACGCTCGGTGTGTCGGGCTGCAAGGAGGACATGGGCGGCTCCACTTGGGATGTCGATCTGCTCACCCCCATTGCCAACGTGCGGCTCACCATGGCCCAACTGCTCACCGATTCGCTGGTGCAGGAGGACGCGGACGGCCGTATGCGCCTCAAATTCGAGACCGACCTCATAGGGTTGGAAATAGATTCTATCGTCCGCATTCCCGACACTACCATCACCACGCCCATCAGCTTCACACAGCCGGTGACCAACCTGCCGCCCGGCTCGCAGTTCATCCCGTTCATCACCTTCACCAAGTTCAACCTGGGCGGCATTGCGCTGCAACGCGTCAGGATGCGCGAGGGCAGGGTGCGGGTGGTCATCCGCAGCGAACTGGGCACGCCCGTCAACTTCAATTACCAGCTGCCGCTGGCCTACCTGTGGGGCACTCCATTCTCCTATTCCACAAGGGTGGAGGCCGGGTCGGCAGCCACGCCCAGCGAGGTAGAGTTCACCTTCGACCTGCGCGGCTACGAGATGGACCTGCGCACCGGCACCCAGACACAGGTCAACACCATTGAGGGCCGCTACATCATCGAGACCGCAGCTGACGGTGTGCCCGTGAGCATGGCCGCCAACGTGCCCTTCTTCTTCATCGACCTTTATTTTGAAGGACTGGTGCCCGACTATGGCCGGGGGTTCTTCGGGCAGCAGGGCGAAACAGTGGAGGAGGAGCTGAAAGATATGGACGTGCTGTCGAGCATCACAGACGGTGCGCTGCTGCTCGACTCTGTGACCATCGACCTCAGCATCATCAATGGCGTGGGGGCCGATGCCGCCTTCCGCATGGGGCATCTGCGCTCGGTGAACACCCGCACGGGAAGCACCATCGACCTGCAGCACAGCCTCGTGGGTTCTACCCAGAACCTTTCGCGGGCCATAGACCACAATGGCACTGCCGAAGGCGTGCAGACCTCGCAGCTCAGTTTCAGGTTGGACAACGCGACCTCCAACATCAAGGCACTGCTCGAAAACCTCCCCGACCGCCTCGACTTCGCTTTCGATTTCAACCTGAACCCGCTGGGCAACGTGTCGCTTGGCAACGACTTCTTCTATTACGACCGCCCCTTCGAAGCGAAAATCGCAGTGAACATTCCATTGCGGGCCTCCATGCAGAACCTCACCCTGGTGGACACACTGGAATGGGACCTGGCCGACAATGAGGCCGTGGAGAGCATCAACCATGGCACATTCCTGCTCATAGCCAAAAACGGTTTCCCATTGCAAGGCAAGATAGAACTGGTGCTGTTGGATGCCGATCATCAGTCGGTGGGCACACTGATAGAGGAACTCACAGTTCCTTCGCCCGCTCTGGATGCCGACCGCAAAGTGACTGCCCCGCTCGAATCGCGCCACACCATTCCGGTGCCTGATGCATTGGCCGATCAGGTGACCCTCGCCAAGTTTGCAAGGCTCAAAGTGACCTTCGACTCGCCTTTGCAGCCCGACCTCATCGACATCTATGCCCATTACGGTATCGACATCAAGCTGATTGCAGATATCAATGTGAACCTTGGCGGAAACGGAAATTGAGCGTGCTGAGGATCTCCATAGCCCTGATGACCCTGCTTCCCTTGGGAGCGCATGCCCAGTTCGTGCATGAGGTGTATGACGACACCACGCGGGGCTATGCCATCGGTGTTTTCGGGCGCTATCAGATGGCAAGCAATGCGATGAGTGTCTCGATGCTCAACGCCATATACACCGGCAGCGACCTGAGCCGCGAGATGCGCGATGCCACGTCTGCCCGTCTGGACGAACGCAACAGGATAGGGCTTGACGGTGACGTTGGCCTCTTTGTGCGCCACCTGCCCGACAGCGCGAAGGGGTTGGGATGGTTCCTCCGCATCGCAGACCGCTATCATGCCGATGCTTCCGTCTCGCAAGACCTGCTCAACCTCGCCATGTTCGGCAACAGGCAGTTCGCAGGCGAAACGGCCAACCTCGGCCCCATCGACTTCAATTATCTGCAATACAAGCAATATGAGGTCGGTATTCTGAAACTATGGCAAGGCCAACGGACGCAGATGTTCTTCGGCCTCGGACTCTCGCTCCTCACCGGCAATCAGGCGGCCACGGCCGATATTCCGGAGCCCACGCCCTTCACCCAGGCCGATGGCGAATATCTCGATGCCGAGGTGCACGGCACGCTCAGAACCTCGTCCATCGCCAGCACGCAGTACTTTGCCGCCAACGGCTGGGGATTCAGTGCTTCGGCCCACTTGGGCATGAAGGGCGACCGCTTCGGATGGACCATTCAACTGGACGATCTCGGCCTGCTGTCGTGGTCACAGCGCCTGCGTCACCATGATATCGACACCGTGGCACGCTTCGAAGGCCCCGACATCGACCTCTTCGCCACCAACCCCTTCGCATCGGTCAACTTCGACACCATTGCTGCCCGTGTGGTCACCTCGCGGGACGGTGACAGCTTCATCACCGCTGTGCCGGGCAGTGTGCGACTCGAAGGATATTATGGTCTGAACAGCAAGGGGTGGAAACTCTATCTCGGTGTGCATCAGCGGTTCGCCTCCGACTATTTCCCACTCATCTACCTCGGCACGAGTGCCCCGCTGCCCAAGCAGTTCTTCATCGATGGCCGATTCGCCTACGGTGGATATGGCTCTTGGAACATCGGGCTGGAACTGCGCAAGAAGTTCGGCAAACATGTGGCTCTGCGCCTCGGTTCCTACAACCTCGAAGGCTATCTCATGCCGGGTGTCGCCACGGGGCAGAGCGCATATTTGGGGGTTACGGGGTATTTCTGACCTTCATTTGAAATAAGAAGCTTGCCTCTGGCAGTCAATCTCTTACCAGCCTGCCTGCGACCACTTGGTGTTGACCAGCCATGACGCGATAGGTGTAGATTCCCGGAGCCGCATTTTTCAGACTGAGCTGTGTGTCCTGCTTTGAGATGAGCTGCTGGTGAATCATACGCCCCGCCACATCATAGATTTGAAGTGTGACGCTGCCACCAAGGCGCGAAGCCCAGATGTCAAATCCTTCCAAATGCAAGGTTGATTGCCCGTGGGTCGGGTTGGGATAGAGCACAATGTCGTAGTTGTCTCCTTCAACAACCACTTCTTGCACATCCACCGTGAAAGGCACTCCGTCACCATTGTTACTGACCTTCACAAGCATAATGTCTTGGAAGCGGTCGAGAAAACCATCGGTCTCACCGACCAGTGCATATCCACCGTCAGTTGTTTGAATAAGACCATAAGCGCGGTCGTTGCCCGCACCTCCATACACCCGGGTCAAAAAGGCCCACCATCCTCCAGAAGAATACCTTCGGCTTATATACATGTTCTCGTCTGCGCCCGATATCAAAGGGTTCGCACTGTATCCACAGGTGGTCAGCTCTCCAGTGGATTCGTTGTAGATGATATCTGTCCAGACATCATCATTAGGGCCACTTGATGTTGAGATCTCAGGATCCCAATCGAGCTCGCCATCAGCCCTCACCTTGACCACATAGAAGTTCTGACCTCCATATTCGCCTTGTGCAGTGCTTCCGCAAAGCGCGAATCCACCGTCAGAAGTGGCAATCACACCATATGCGAAATCGTCTTCTTCACCTCCGAAAGATTTGGCCCAGACCTCGTTGCCATCCACATCCACCCTAAGCATCCACGCATCCTTCATACCGTTGCCGAAACTTTCTGTGAAGCCAGCGATCACAAATCCTCCATCTGCTGATAGCGCAACAGATTCAGCACCGTCAGGCATCGGGCCGCCATAGGTTCGCGTCCAGAGCGTATCTCCATCAGTGTTGAAACGCATGAGGATGGCATCCCCCTGTCCCTCACCTCTGCTGTGGGTCTGCCCGACTATGACGAAACCTCCGTCAGACATTGCAACCACCTTCTTTCCGAAATCCCATGCTGTGCCGCCATAGCGTTTTGTCCACATCAGTTCGCCTTCCGCATCTGTTCGGAAGACTGAAAGATTGTAGGTGCTGTCAGCGGTTTGCGTGTATCCGGTAATAACAAGGCCACCATCACCGGTTCTCACAATGGACCCGCCAACATCTGCAAGTTCACCTCCATAGAACTTGTTCCAAAGGTGGTCGCCACGATCATTCACGCGAACCAGCATTATCTGGGTATTGTTGAGCCCAAAGCTGCTGGTGTTGGTCAGCAGCAGATAACCCCCATCCTCGGTCTGCAATACAGTACGGCCAACATCGTAGCCTGTGGATCCGTAGGTTCTAATGAACTGTTCTTGCGCAGTTGTTGAACCTGAAATTCCGAAGAAAATGAGGAGTATGGAAAGGGGCCTAAACATGCCGCAATTTACGTGAACACTTTCAGCTTCAGTCATCATGGTCTCCTTTCGTAAAGGAAGAGTGGGCCTGTAGAATCGTTATTGACCAGTGCATGTGTCGAATCGAGCATGGCACGAAGATGGACTGTGCATTCTGATGGTCGGTCTTCCACCAGAAGGACGTAGTCCACTTCTACTTCTTCATTTGCTGAATTGGCAGGCCATGACGGGCAGGATGATAAACGATGTTGACCGTTCACGGTGAAGTTTGGCAGCTCGGACTCTTTCCATGATAACGGAAAATAGTTCAATGCGGCCTCATAATTATCGAGAAGAACCATATTATGCTGAACACCCAGATACCCGGAAATGTGACCAAGGATGAATCTGTCCGAAGAAATGTATGGAAGGATCACGCTACCCGGTCTGATTGAAGCGGACAGAACTGCCAATGCACTTGCTATCTGTGCGTTGGTGCGATTGGCGTTGATGTAAATCCCCAACATGCCGATGCTGATGTAGGTGATGATGGTGAGCACACTGAAAGAGATCCATCGCGGCCATTTCACTATGGACATGGTGAGCGCGAGCAATGTGAAGAAGAGCAATAGCAACCTGGAGTTGACAAATCCCGCATACCCCTCCTTCCCGTCAGGCAGAATGAAGTAGGCCGCAAATAGCAGTGTGGTTGCCAAGCCCAGCGCGATACCAAGGGCCGATGACTCCCTGTCCCGTCTGCGCACCACAAACGGCAGGGCTATCAACATAAGGATGTGCACGTAAAGTATCCATTGGGAGAACACCCCTTCTTTGCCGTATTCAATGCCTTTGGATGGTGCCACGCGCACAAGACTCTTCCAAAGTTCGGAAATGGGCTGATAGACATCTGGCCCCTGTGCTTCCGTGGAATTGACCAAGAAAGCCATCAGCAGGCCCAAGCTCGGAACAAATGGGAGAAAAGATGTGACCGCTTCTTTCAGCATTCCGGTGTCCCAATTCCGAATGGTGCGGGTCAGAATACTTGTCCCGACCAACAAGAGCAAGAAACCCAACCCGAAAATGTGAGAGAATCCGGTCAATATCGCCAGTGCCATCACCAATACCCGATTCCTGACCGAAGAACTGGTATTGCCTCGCCACCACAGACCAAAGGTCAGCAGTGCTAAAATGAGTGAGATATTGAAATTGTAGAAGCCGTAGAAGAAGAGGAAGGAATAGCTGTAAGGGAATGCCAGCACGGCAAATGCCATGTTGCCGCGCATGGCATGGATGATGAACCTGAAGGCGAGTGGAAGTCCAAGTACCTGCAACAGCTGAATGCAGGTCTCGGCCCATTCCGCAGACATGACCGCCAGCAGGATCGCCAGAAACCCATGCCCCAACCAATTGGTGGTCAGATTGCCCCACTCCAGGTAGACAGGCAACTCAGCGGTGCCAGTCAGGTCGTCCAGAATCAATTTTGAGTTGTAGAGATGGGCCGGGCCGTCCACAGTGGGGAACCAACTGTGCATCACCAAAGGAGCAGCATGAAAGGCCAGAAGCGTGTAAAAGACAAAGGCCTCGTTCTTCAGAATCCAATCAATGGACTGTTGAACCTTATGCCAGACCGCCCTCATTCCAACACAAAACTATGGAACTCCTTGCCGCTCACATGCCCGAACACATGCACCTGCCGGGTGCCATCGGTCATCAGATCGAGGCGCATGAAACCGTAGTTGCGGTCGTCCATGAAGCGCGCACGGTTGCGGTCGCGCCCCAACGATGAGCGTTTGCTGCCCGCGCCCGACACCAGATGATGATTGGGGCCCTTGCGGAAGTATTGCAGGTTGTGATCGTGACCCGAAACGTAGATCACGCCCTCATACTTGTCCATCACCTTCAGTATCCGGTTACGGATGCGCTTGTAGCGCGGCTGTGGAATGTCCTGCACCAACATGCGATTGAGGCCGATGAGTCCGAAGAGCTGGAAAGGCGGCACCCAGTTCACCATGAACCGCAGCGGCTGCTTCGATGCGCCATGATGCCCGTTACTGTAAAGCGGATGATGTGCCGCCAGCAGCACGGTTCCGTTCTTGGCCGTGGCAAGGCCCAACAGGCTGTCCAGATCCGCGAGGAATTTCCGGGTCATAAGCTTCCGGGTCATGCCTTCGGTGCGCGGTGTCCTGTGTCCCAACTGCGATTGCAGCCACCATTGTATGTCTAGGGCAATAAGGTGAACACTGTCTGCAAACACCGCATGCACAGGGCCGGGGAATCCCTCTTTCGGAAGAAAGACCTGCGTGTTCTTATTGACGATGTCCGCATGTTCCTTATAGTATTGTTCCACGAAGGCGGCCTCCACTTTCACGGTCTCCAGACCCTGCCATTTTCCGGCCTTCCAGTCGTGGTTGCCCGGCAACCAATAGACGCTGCCTTTGTGGTTCTCTGTCTGCGAAAGCTGCGCCAACAGTTTCAACGAGGCCACACGGTATTTCTCTGACCCATCCTTGCCTTCCAACCCACGCTGATAGACGTTGTCGCCCAGAAAGATGACCGTGCTGTTGGGGTCATTCTTCAACTCTTGGCCCAACATGCGGAGTGCCGGGCCGGGAAGGGTGTCCTTGCCCGCATCGCCTATGAGGTAGATGGAGTGGGCGATGGCCGTCTGTGCGGTCACTTGCCGACCGATGGCCAAGGTGGTGAGCATAGCAACAAGTACAGCGATCGGATACCTTCTCAACTGATAATGGATGGGATGAGCCCGGGTCGGGATGTCATGGAGCGGTTTCAAAAGTACGTTACGGGATTATGGCGGCAGGTCTGTCTTTCGGCACTTCCAGCAAATGGTGGAGGGCGGTGAGTGCGTTTCTGAATCGTGCCTCTCCCAGACCGCTCACAACGCCATAACTGGCCCCCATTTCCTGCAACACGCGCTCATACTTTTCGAAGAGCATGTCACGGTCGTATGGATTCTCCCGCAGTGGGTCTGCTTCCCAAGCGATGTCGGGCCTGGCAAGGAGGTGTATGCGTGCAGGCTGCTGCTTGAGAAGCAGCGGGATCCGGTCATCCAAATGCCCGTATTTCACTTCGCTCCACACCTTGATGACAATGAGATCCGTGTCGCAGACGATGGTGGTCCTGCCGGTTGCCAAAGCTTCGCGTTCCAGTTGGAACTGTCCGTTTGCAATCTCCACCAGGTCGTGCTGTTGATAGGCAGTGCCCAGTGCGTGGAGGTAGGATCGCGAAAATTCGTTCACCAGTGCGGCATCGAAGTGATCGGCCAACTGATGCGCCAATGTGGTCTTGCCAGTACTTTCCGGGCCTACAATGGCTATGATCTGAGGGCTGATAGCCATGTTTTCCGCCAGCGAATATAGCCCCACAGGGCAAGTACAGTGTAGAGTGCGTAAAGCCCGGAGGTCAGGTTGAGATCCCTGCCTTGATACAGATAGATGTTCAGCGCATCTATGGCGATCCAATACAGCCAGTTGCTGAGGATCTTCTTGGCGACCATATAGGTGGCCATGAAGCCGAAAACCGTAGTGGTGGCGTCAAGATAGGGCTGGGCCGAATTGAAGAACCTTTCGAACCCCACTCCCACTGCGCAGCTCAGTACCAGTCCGGCCCCAATGATGCCTGCGTGCATCCATGGATGCCAGTCTGTGATGGGGATGCCTGTGGAGCTTGCATCACGGGAATGCCATTTCCACCATCCGTACACTGCCATGGCCATGTAGAACAGCATGATGATGGTCTCGCCTACCAGATGCGCATCCGATGTTATCCATGCATAGATGGCAGAGCTGATGAACGCGGGAGGCCAGCACCAGACGCTTTCCTTGGCCGCAAGCACAACATACAGCAGCGCAAGGACGATGGCCGATATCTCCAGCACAGTGGTCAGCTCCATGCGGCAGGGTCCCAGCGGTCGGGCGGCAGGTGGCTGTTCAGCATTTTCATGGATATGGCCACCTTTGTTTCTCCTTCCATGCAAGGGCGAAGTGCGGTATTCAGCATTTCCATCACCTCATCAAATTCTCCGAAGACCTGCGTGCTTATTCCGTTGGTCACGGCTTCGAGCCCGCTCGAATGGATCTTTCTCAGAAATTCGTTGATGAGCGGCAGATACTCCTCTGTGAGCGGGTAAAGCGAAATTTCCAGTGATACCTGCATGTTTCCTGTTTGTAAGCGAATCAGTTGTCGGGGTCGGATGACCGTGCGCTATCGGATTCTGCTTTCGTTTCCGAAGCCGACAACGGTCATATTACGAATGGGCCGCATGGACCATTTCTTGCAGAAGCACACTTCCCTTTTCAATGGCATTGCCGACCACCACAATGTCGGCCCCGGCCTCAAACTTGGCGCGGGTCATCTCGGGGGTGCGAATGCCGCCACCTATGATAAGCGGCACGCTGATGTTCGAAGACACTGACCGGATCATCGATTCTGATACCGAGTTCTCGGCACCGCTGCCACCGTCCATGAACACGCACTGCATTCCGAGCATTTCTCCTGCCATGGCCGTGCATATTGCAATATCGTCCTTGTCGCGCGGAATGGGCTGCGAGTTGCTCATGTAGGAGGCGGTGGTGGGCCTTCCGCTGTCGATGAGCATGTAGCCGGTCGGAATCACTTCCAGCCCACTGTGTCTGAGCCTTGGTGCTGCCACCACGTGCTTGCCTATCAGCATTTCAGGGTTCCGCCCAGATATGACCGACAGCAACAGGATGGCATCGGCATTGGACACCACCTGCATGTTGTCGCCCGGAAATAGTATCACTGGAATATCACAGTTGTCCTTGATGGTCTGCACACAGGCTTCGAGCGTGTCATTCACCAGAAGGCTACCTCCCACGAAGAGCAGGTCAACGCCACTCTGGGCGGCCTTTTGGGCCAGAAGCGCAAGGTCTTTGCCACCGACCCTGTCAGGATCGATGAGCAGCGCGAACTGCCGTTGCCGTCTGCCTTTCGCGGAGCGTATGCTTTCGAGGATACTCATTGTCTAAGCGGCTGCAATAATACGGAAATAGGGGGGCATGCATTTGCCTCTATGGCATGAAGGTTTGCCGTCTCTGTGTGGATGGTCCGGAGCGGAAACGGTGTCGCGTCAAGTTGCACTCCCGAAGGGTCTGGGGGATTTTTGAGTGACATTCATGCGCCCTTCCGACCGGTCAGTCAAAACGCAAGTGCTTCACAGTTTGCCCTTTGTTGATGAGCTGCTCCAGTGAGCTGACCCCGATCCGAACGTGCATGTCCACAAAATCGGTCGTGACTTTCAGGTCGCTGGCAGCGGTCTTGATGCCATCAGGTGTCATCGGCTGGTCGCTCACCAGTAGAAGTGCGCCTGTGGGAATCTCGTTATAGAACCCAGTGACAAAGAGTGTGGCCGTTTCCATGTCGATAGCCATGCAGCGTGTCTTGCGCAGATATTCTTTGAACTCCTCGTCATGTTCCCATACCCTTCTGTTGGTGGTATATACGGTTCCGGTCCAATAGTCCCTGCCATAGTCGCGGATGGTGGTGCTCACCGCTTTCTGAAGGCTGAATGCGGGCAGTGCCGGCACTTCTGGCAGCATGTAGTCGTTCGATGTCCCTTCGCCACGGATGGCGGCTATGGGCAGGATGAGGTCGCCCAACTGATTCTTCTTCTTCAGCCCTCCACATTTTCCAAGGAACAGACATGCCTCTGGTTTCACGGCCCCGAGCAGGTCCATGGCCGTGGCCGCGTTGGCACTGCCCATCCCGATGTTCAACATGGTGATGTGCCCGGCAGTGGCACTGGGCATGGCCTTGTCAATGCCATGTATCTCAACGCCATTGAGAGCAGCGAACTTCTCCACATAATTCTGGAAATTGGTGAGCAGGATATAGCTTCCAAAGCCTTCCAACGGCACGCCTGTGTAGCGGGGAAGCCAATTGCGGATGATCTCTTCTTTCGTCATTTGATGCAGGCCTGTGTGGCTGTCAAAGATGGGAAATATGCGGCTGAGGGCCTGTTCGGGGCACAGCAGACCTCCTACGCGATGCGGCAAAGGGCTTTCCCGGCCCCGCAGAAGCCACGCGCCACCCCGCAGAAGTCCCGCGCCACCCCGAAGAAGTCCCGCGCCACCCCGCAGAAGTCCTGCGCCACCCGGCAGAAGCCCCGCGCCACCCGGCAGAAGCCCCGCGCCACCCCGCAGAAGCCCCGCGCCTCCGCCAGTCCGCTGCTGGCAAGGGATTGACTGTTGCTGCACATGTAAGGGGCACTGCTGCCTTCCGACCGCTCACTGCCAATCGGCAACGGTTCAGTGCGTAGCCCTGCTGTAGGTCAGGAAGGTGTGGGGATAGATGTTGCGTTCGTCCACAATTCCTTGGGTCTGCTTGGTCAGCTCCCACTCCGCACCGAGCTGCGGAAAATGTCGGTCGCCTTCAAATTCGTGGTCTATGCGGGTGAGGTAAACGCGGTCGGCCAGTGGCAATGCCTGACGGTAGATCTCCTCACCGCCCACAATGAAGTTCTCGTCACCGGGGTTGCAGATGGCCAGAGCCGCCTCCAGTGAGGTCACCGTCTCGCAGCCATCGGCCTTGAAATGCGCGTTGCGCGAAACAATGATGTTTCTGCGCCCGGGCAGTGGTTTCCCCACAGAATCGAAGGTCCTGCGTCCCATGATGACCGTGTGCCCGGTGGTCTTAGTCCTGAAGAACCGCAAATCGTTGGGCAGATGCCAGATGAGGGCATTGTCCTTTCCGATGACGTTGTTGCGGTCGGCCGCTACGATGATGCTCAGCATGGGCTATACCGCCACAGCGGCCTTGATGTGAGGGTGCGGGTCATATCCCACCAGTTCGAAATCCTCGAACTTGAAACCGAAGATGTCCTTCACTTCCGGATTGATGTTCAGCTTGGGCAGCGGCCGCAGCTCGCGCGACAGTTGCAGCCTTGCCTGTTCGAAGTGGTTGCTGTAGATGTGCGCATCTCCGAAGGTGTGAACGAAATCGCCCGGGGCGAGGTCGCACACCTGCGCCACCATCATCGTCAGCAGCGCATAGCTTGCGATGTTGAACGGCACACCGAGAAAGATGTCGGCACTGCGCTGATACAGTTGGCAGCTCAACCGCCCTTTCTCCTCCCCTTTGGCGAGGTTTGGAGGGGCCACATAGAACTGGAACATGGTGTGGCAGGGTGGCAGGGCCATGTGATCCACTTCGGCCACATTCCACGCGCTGACGATGTGCCTGCGCGAGTCCGGGTTGCGCTTGATGCCGTCCACAAGTTTCTGGATCTGGTCGATGCTGCCACCATCGCGTGTAGGCCAACTGCGCCACTGCACGCCATAGACAGGGCCGAGGTTGCCGTCCGCATCTGCCCATTCATTCCAGATGGAGACCCCGTTCTCCTTAAGATAGGCGATGTTCCCTTCTCCCATCAAAAACCATAGCAGTTCGTGGATAATGGACCGCAGGTGCAGCTTCTTGGTGGTCACCATCGGGAAGCCTTCGCTCAGGTCGAAGCGGATCTGGTGGCCGAAAACACTGCGGGTGCCTGTGCCTGTGCGGTCTGCCTTGTCGGCACCGTTCTCCAGCACATGGCGCATCAGGTCGTGGTACTGTCTCATGCCTATTGTTGCTTGAAAATGGTGCGGGCGTGAAATTTCCCACCTCTGAGTTCCAATGAATCTCCCAGACCATCGAAGACCACGCAAGAGAAGGTTCCGCGTGTTCTTGCCCCATAGAGCAGGTCGTCCACGGCCGTGTGTGAAGCGATGGTGAATGACGAGTTGGAGGGCTGCTGACCGAAGAGCAGGTCGCTGCTCCATGCCTTGCCATGCTCATCGGTATAGGCGATGACCACACCGTCAACCCCTACATTGGTGCTGTCCGTATTATAGGAGCCGAAACCAAGGGTGCCCGGAGCGAAGAACTGGAATTCGGTGGGG
>JAIPBJ010000095.1 GCA_021739625.1 Flavobacteriales bacterium
GAATACCGTCCACGCTACTATGACCAACAGAAGGAGCGCAAACAGGAGCTGGAACGCATGGTGAATGAGGTGAGGACCGGTCAAGTGAGCGATGAGCGCAGATCGGAGCGCATGCGCCAGCAGATCGGCTCGAAATGGACTGCCAGACGCACCACGCGCAAGGGCGCAACTACGGGTCAGGGCGTTCGCTTCCTGCTGATTGCCATCGTACTTGCCGGTCTGGTGTGGCTGTTTCTCAACTGGGGTTAGGCAGGAGGACATGTCAGACATCATCAGACTGCTTCCCGACTCGGTGGCGAACCAGATTGCCGCTGGCGAGGTCATTCAGAGACCTGCATCGGCAGTCAAAGAACTGCTTGAGAATGCCATTGACGCGGGTGCCACCCGCATCCGCCTCATTGTGCGCGATGCAGGCCGCACCCTCATTCAGGTGATCGACAACGGTTGCGGCATGAGCGAGAACGATGCGCGGATGTGCTTTGAACGCCATGCCACCAGCAAGATCAGCAGCGCTGATGACCTTTTCGCGCTGCGCACCAAAGGATTCCGTGGCGAGGCGATGGCCTCCATCGCTGCCATGGCGCAGGTGGAGATGCAGACCCGCCTTCACGACCGCGAAGTAGGACTTCTGTTGCGCATCGAAGGGTCGAAGGTGACTGCACAGGAGCCCTGCCAATGCACGGCAGGCACAAGCATAGCGGTGAAGAATCTTTTCTTCAACGTGCCCGCCAGACGCAATTTCCTGAAATCCGATGCGGTGGAGATGCGGCACATTACCGATGAATTCTTACGTGTGGCCCTGCCCCACACCGACATCGAGTTCACTCTGCACCATAACGAGGACGAGATCTTCAACCTGAAAGCGTCCAATCTGCGTCAGCGGATAGTGGCCCTTTTCGGTCCGGCATTCAACGAGAAACTGGTGCCCATCAGTGAGGATACCTCCATCGCATCGCTGCATGGTTTCATCGGCAAGCCCGAATTTGCACGGAAGACCCGTGGCGAACAGTTCTTCTTTGTCAACAACCGTTTCATACGCAGCAACTACCTGAACCATGCAGTGAGCGTGGCCTACGATGAGATGGTCAAGGACAGGAGTTTTCCGGCCTTTTTCATTTTCATCGATGTGGAACCTTCTGCCATCGACATCAATATCCACCCGACAAAGACCGAGGTGAAATTTGAGGACGAGAAGTCCATGTATGCCATTCTGCGGTCATCGGTTCGGCAGTCGTTGGGCAGGTACAATATCGCCCCCACCCTCGATTTCGATCAGGAGATGAGCATCAATATCCCATTGCCTCCGCGCAATGTGCAAGTGGTGCAGCCCGAACTGCCTATGCGCCACAGGCCCACCATGCCCACTATGGAAGATGGGCGCAAGCAGCCCGGCCTTGGCATAGACACTTGGCAGCGGCAGCGAGGGCAGGAGTGGCAAGATCTGTATGATGGGCTTGAAATGACCGATTCCCGGACTGAAAGCCGTCAATCACGTCAGGGAGAACTGTTGCCCGACACCGAAATGGATAAACACCCTGTGCAGGTGCATCAGCGGTACATTTTGGCCAGCATCCGGTCGGGCGTGGTGCTCATCGATCAAAAACGGGCTCACGAACGGGTGATTTTCGAAAAAGCGGTGCGTGGACTGGCCATGCGCGAGACACCATCCCAACAGACCCTTTTCCCCATCAACATTGAATTGAGCACAGGCGATGCCCAGACCCTGAACTCTATGATGGAGGATGTGCGGATCCTTGGCATCGACATAGCGCCTTTTGGCCGCAACAGCTTCGTGGTACACGGGCTGGCAACATTCATAGCTGAGAGTGCCGTGCAGTCTGTATTGGACGAACTGATCAACGAGTTCCGTGAATCCGGCACTTCGGGAAGTTCAAAACAACAGGAGAGGCTTGCACATGCCTTGGCCCGGAAATCTGCCATTCCGCACGGAAAGACCCTGCAACGGGAAGAGATGGCCCAGCTTATTGATGAGCTTTTCGGGTGCGATCAGCCATACGTGTCGCCCAACGGCAAGCCAACGATGGTCACATTAAGTCTGGAGGAACTGGAGAAACGGTTCGCGTGATCCGCGCCACGTTCAGAAATAATCGGGTTCATTGCCCGTCTTCCATTTGATATTGCAGCCAATGCTGGGAATCTGTCTTTCAGGCACTGGACTATCATTGATGATGCAGTCAAGTACCGTTCGCAAGTCTTTACCTGACAGTGGAATATCATTGCCAGGCCGGGCACCGTCCAGCTGTCCCCGATAGACACATTCCATCGCAGCATCGAACACGCTGATATCAGGCGTGCAGGCCGCGAAATAGGCTTTTGCCACTTCCTGCGATTCATCGAACAGATATGGAAATGGGAATTTCAATCTTTCGGCATAAGCTTTCATCGCCTCCGGCCCGTCCTGAGGATAGTTCTCGACATCGTTACTTGATATGGCGATGAATCTGACCCCCTTGGTCAGATAATCATTTGCAATGCGAACCAGTTCATCCTGAACATGGACAACGAACGGGCAGTGATTGCAGATGAACATGACCACTGTCACCCGCTCACCTTTCAATTGGGCAAGTGAGACATTCCTGCCAGATACACCATCGGGCAGGGAGAAATCCGGTGCATTGAATCCGAGTGGGATCTGATAGGTGGGAGTTCGCGCCACTATATATCCAAGAAATTGATAATCAACTAGATAATTGCCCTATCAGAATCAATGATGAAGTAATTTCTCTACACCCACTCTCACTCTTCGAATGGCCTCTTTCAGGTTGTCCTCTGAGGTGGCGTAGGACAGTCTGACATATCCGGGCGCTCCGAATGCCTCGCCCGACACCATGGCCACATGACACTCGTTGAGGAAATACATGCACAGATTATTGGCATCATTGACCTGATGTCCGTTGAAACTGTGACCGAAAAGCGCAGACACTTCGGGGAACAGATAGAATGCACCACCGGGAACATTGGTGCGGAAACCCTCCACGTCTGAGAACAGCTTGAGCACAAGGTCTCTTCTGGTGCGGAACAGGTCGCGCATGGCGTCCAGATCCTGCTGGGGCGTTGCCAAGGCGGCAATGGTGGCCCGCTGTGCAATAGAACTTGCAGCAGATGTGAACTGACCCTGCATCTTGTCGCATGCCTTTGCGATCCAAAGGGGCGCACCCATGTATCCGATGCGATATCCGGTCATGGCGTATGCCTTGGACACGCCATTGACCGTCACCACCTGCTCGTAAATCTCTGGGAACTGCGCCAGACTCTCGTGCCTGCCATCGAAGATGATGTGTTCATATATCTCATCAGAAATGACCACCACATTTGGATAGCGGGCAATGACCTTGGCAAATGCGGCCAGTTCTTCCTTCGTATAGAACGACCCGGTAGGGTTGCTGGGCGAGCTGAACATGATGAGCCTTGTGTCGGCAGTGATGGCATTGTCCAACTGGGCCGCAGTTACCTTGAAATCGGTGCTGATGTCCGAATTGACGATGATGGGCTTGCCTTCAGCAAGTTTCACAAGCTCCAGATAGCTTACCCAATAAGGGGCAAGGATGATCACCTCATCTTCGGGATCCACCAGACTCAGGACCACATTTGCCAACGCCTGTTTGGCCCCGGTGCTCACTACTATCTGTTCGGGGCTGTAGTCCAGCCCGTTCTGTTGCTTGAACTTGTCTGAAATGGCCTTGCGCAGATCCGCATAGCCTGCCACTGGCGGATAGTGGCTGTAGTTGTCGTCAACGGCCTGCTTGGCGGCAGCCTTCACATGTTCGGCCACATTCAGATCCGGCTCACCGAGGCTGAGCGAGATGATGTCGATGCCCTGAGCCTGAAGTTCACGGCTCCTGCGGGCCATGGCGATGGTCTGTGATTCGCTGAGTGCCTGAATGCGTTGGGACAGTTTTCCCATGGATTCGATCGGATTGAGAAGCATCAACTTAATACGATGATGCTCAGATGAAAACCCAGAGTTATTACTGGATGAGCCTCCCATGGGATTTGAACCCACGACCTGCTGATTACGAATCAGCTGCTCTACCGCTGAGCTAAGGAGGCTTTAGGCCGCGAAGTTCGCAATTCCAACAGCACTATCATGCCGCATCAATGAGTGATAAAAAATGTGATAATTGTCTCGGGTCTAAAGACAATTTGTAGATTTGGGCGTGAAAAAGTATAAGATATCGGAACAGCCTCCCGCGCAGTTGCGAGAGCCTGTCGCGCTTTACAACAGCTATCACGCGGACTTTCAAAGTCCGTTGGCGATAGCTATGAAGGCGGCCATGGGTCTCAGGTCCCGTGCGCTGAACGACCTCGAATTCCTCTCAGGTCTCAGCAAGCAGGCCGTTGCGAGGTTTCTGCATGTCACTTCGCGTTCATTGAACCGCTATCTTGAAGAAGACCGTGTGCTTGATGCTGCCAAGAGCGAGACTTTGCTGAAACTCATTGCCTTGTACAGGAAAGGCACTGACGTCTTCGGATCCAAAGAGACTTTCAACCAATGGCTTGGAGCTCCTGCCATGGGAATTGGCAATCTGATACCTTTCGACCTGATGGAGACCTCATCCGGCATCGATATCATTGACGAGGAGCTTGACCGCATCGCCTTTGGTGATGTGCTGTGACTCACAATGGAGATCTATCGCATCACTTTGGCGAGATACAGTGAGTCGCTTTCCGCCTCGGGCAGAGCGGCACGATGGAATTCCAAGGGTCGGCAGGTGGTCTATGCTGCCCAAAGCAGGTCGCTTGCATGTCTGGAAAATCTTGTTCACCGCAGCGGGCTTGCATTGCAGCAGGATTTCAGGACTGTCGTCATCAAGGTGCCGGATGCAGGACATGTGAAGGTTTTGAGTGATGGAGAATTGCCGGACAATTGGAAAAGTTTCATGAATCTCGCGTCCTGCCAAAGTCTTGGTGACGATTGGTTGTCGAAACAGGAGTCCCTTCTTTTGCGTGTTCCATCAGTGATCATCCCTCAGGAGTTCAACTATCTGCTGAATCCGCAACATCCTGATTTTGAGAGAGCATTGATTGAAGCAGTAGAGCCGTTCCTGTTCGACCCCCCGAATGACGGTCACAAGCCAATGAAGCGGACGTAGAGATAGTAAATGGCGAATCCGGTCAGAAACATGATTCCGATCCAGCTCAACATCTGCAGCCAGACCGGTGGCCGCTTCTCTAAGGGTATCATTCTACCAAGGACAAGTCTGAAATTGACAACGGCAATGACGGGCGCCACCAGAAAGGAGACCGTGGTGGCGAGATCGACCAACTCCCTCATTCTGTCAGAGAAGAAGGCAATGACCGCAAATGCTCCACAGGCCGTAATGAGCAGCGTGGAGTTGTAAATGATGCGGCTGTTCGCATCCTTTCCCAAGAAAAGCAGCTCGAATATGCGCTGCGAGGAGCGTGCATAGCCATCGAACACTGCGATGCATGTGCCGAACATGATGCTGAAGGCCGATGCGGCAATGATGATGTGGCTCCACTCACCGATATAGTTGGTATAGATTCCCACAACTGCACTTGCAAACCCCGCACTGCCTTGAGGAAGTTCGATGCCGGTGCCATAGAGCATATAGGTACCCAATGTGACGAAGCACAGTGCCAGCAGGGCCGAGACCAGATATCCGAAATTGAAATCGGCCAGCGTCTCTTTCAGCGTAGGGCGATATCCGGTCTGGCGGATTCGTTCGATGGTCCAGAGGCTGTTCCATGCACTCAGGTCCACCGCAGTAGGCATCCAGCCCATCAGTGCAATGATGAACAGGATGCCGGATTCGTCCCAGATACCGGGAGCAACGAAGCCTTCTGCCATCGTTTCAGGTCCCAGGTGAAGCGCAAGGCCGAATGCGATGAGCGTGGAGATGAGCAGCACTGCTCCGATGACCTTGACAAGCGTGTCGAGCGCACGGTAACTGCCCATGAGCAACAGACCTACACACACTGCGAACAGAATAGCGGTAGCATTCATTCCCCAGGATGATATTCCGAAGAGATTCTGTAGGAAGCCTGATGTGACCGCACCAACGGCCGATGTGACAAGGAACATGCTGACCACCGTGATGGCGGCATAGACCAGCAACATCCATCTGCCGATGCGCGCATACCCGTCAATGATGCTCTCGCCTGTGGCACTCGCATAGCGTGAACCATATTCGAAGAACGGATACTTGAACAGATTGGCTGCTATGACAAAGCCGATGAGCGCAAAACCATAGTCGGCACCGGCCCGGGTGCTCTGCACAAGATGGGATACCCCGATAGCAGTGCTGGCGAACAGAATACCAGGTCCCAAGGTCTTGAAGAAACGTGTTAGTGCCGCAGGTTTCATGATGACCATGTCCGATCGTGACGTGAATCTCTGCGGTTGTCCAAAGCACGGATCATCATGTTCATCATTCGAAATCCTGCCGACCCACTGTTCAGAACAATTGAAGCGCAATGGTGAAGATGAGCGTGCCCACGGCCATGATGACCAGCGTATAGGGCAATATCTCCTTGGCCTTCAGTCCGGTGATGCCCAACAATGGAAGTGCCCAGAAAGGCTGAAGCATGTTGGTCAGTTGATCGCCATAGGCAAGGGCCATGATACTTTTGGGAATATCGGCCCCAAGCTCCAAAGCGGCCTTGAGGACGATCGGTCCCTGAATGCCCCACTGCCCTCCCCCGCTTGGCACGAACACATTGACAATGCTTGCACTGATCATGGTGAAAAAGGGAAAGGTGGACACGGTGGATATGCTCACAAAGAAATCGGAAAGCTGCCTTGCCAGACCCGATCCGCCCATGATGCCCATGATGCCGAAATAGAGTGGAAACTGAATAAGGATGCCCGATGCGCCACCGATCGCACTGTCCAGCCCACCAAGAAATGAATTGATATTGCGATGCATCCCCAAGGCGAGGCCCAATAGCAGCAGATTGATGAAATTGGGGGTGATGAATCCAAGGCCGATGGAAGTGAACTGTTCCGTGGCACTGTAAATGGACCATGCCACAATTCCAGTTCCGAGCAGGACTGTGAACCATCGGGCATGATCCAGACGT
Source organism: Flavobacteriales bacterium (assembly GCA_021739625.1). GTDB lineage: Bacteria > Bacteroidota > Bacteroidia > UBA10329 > UBA10329 > UBA10329. The sequence continues at coordinate 7,066 of JAIPBJ010000095.1, forward strand.
TCGGCCCCGATAGTGGGGTCCATACGATCAACCGGCCTACCGCTGATTGGAATAGGCAGTGGAAATGGTCTGGAGGTTCTTTTTCCAAGCAGGAACATTAAGATCGGTAAAAGCACCACGAGCAATAGGGTGCACATGATGTTCATATTGCTGAAAACCGTTGCAGAAAGCGTCACCGCTTCGGGCAATCTCTCAATATCGCTGGCCTGAAGAAACGGTTCGAGCAGTTGATGGATGTGACCATGTTCTGCTGCTTTGATAGGCGCGGAACCCGAAATGCCGCCATGCCAGACCATCATTCCAGAATAGCCTGCAGCTCCGATGAGGGGATAGTTCAGCGGAATTCCATGGCGCGATGCCCGTTCACCCACCTTTCGGGCAAAAATGGCCCCAAACACTAGACCAAGCCCCCAGTTGAACAGGGACACGAGCACTGTGAGCAGGGTCACCAATGCAGCTGACGTGGCCGTTCCATTGCAATAGCGTGTCGCAAGGCTGATGACCCTTTCGGCCGGGGCCGACAGGGCGAGGATATGCCCCAGCACCAGCATCAGCATCATCTGGATGGCAAACACCAGTAGCGGAGGGTTCCAAAGTCCGCCCTCCCAGAGTGCTACAATGCCGATGGCACGCTCGATGGCAGTGCTTTCCGAACCCGTGAACAGCCACGCCAGCAGCATGGTGAGCAATGTGAGCAGCACAGCAATGGTGAATGGGGCGGGCAACAGTGCGCGGAATGCGCGTTCTATGACCGAAGCGGTGTTCATGCAGCCAAATTAAGGAAACCGCCTCCGCCAGAGGTGCTATTCCGCTTTGGTCTTATGTACCTTGTTGCGTATGCGGCTCAAAGTCTCGGGCGTGATGCCCAGCATGGAGGCAATGTAGCGCAGCGGCACCTTTTTGAAGATATGCGGGTCGTCTTCCAGCATTTTACGGTAGCGGTCTTCGGCACTCAGCGTGAGGAAGGCCACGACCCGTCCCTCCGTGTGTCCATAGACCTGCTCCATGATGAGACGGCCGAGTCTGTCCCAACGGTGATACTTGTCATAGAGCGCATACATGCCCTTATGGTCTATGACCAACAGATCGGTGTCTGATATGGCCTGTATGTATTCCATGGAAGGGCGCTTCATGCTGAAACTCGCATGCGCGGTCACAATGTGGTGTCTGGGCAGCACCGACTTGGTGACCTCCAGCTCGTTGATCTCGTAATATGTGCGGACATAGCCTTTGGCAATGAAACCGATGTGCTCACACACTGTGCCCTCATCCACAAAATATTCCCCGGCAGGAAGATGCATTGGCGTGAAATGCGACAGGATGTCCGTCAGTTCATCATCGGAGAACGGAACCAGATTCAACATGAAGTTCCGCAGAGACACCATCCCTTCAGGTTGAATACCGTCCTTATCCATCGCAGTGCTTATTTATCTGAAAATCAAATTATCACAATGCAGAATTGTCCAAACCTGTCGTCAAAGGTAGTCGGTGACCTATGAAGTCTTGCTCAGAACCACGATCAAAGGACGCTATGGCAACTGTTGGCCGATCTGACGTTGATCAAGAGATCCCTGATCCGACCAGTTTCAAAAAGGTCACTCTATTTCCGCTCGCGGACGGTGAATTCCGTTCTCCGGTTGTTGGCCCGGCCTTCAACAGAATCATTCGTGTCAATAGGCACCGTATCTGCATAGCCTTTGAACGTCATCCGTGCATCGGCCACACCATTGTCCTTGAGATAGATGAAAACCGCTTTGGCGCGATTCTCAGAAAGCACCTGATTGTCAGAACGCTGTCCGATGTTGTCAGTGTGCCCCCCTATCTCTATAGCGACCTTGGGATTCTCATTCATGAAGGCCAGCAGTTTCACGAGCTCTGCCGTTGATTCAGGTTTCAGATCGAAGGAAGCTGTTGCGAAGAAGATGTTGCGCAGCACTACGGTCTTACCAAACTCGATGGGCTGCAGTTCCACATTCATGGTGAAAGGCTTGTTGACCGAGGCCCGTTCCTTGAGTGAGAAATTCTCCGAATAGAACAGATACCCGTCCTTTGAAACGTTCAGCGCATAGTCTCGGTCAACGGGGAGACAGACAAGGAAATCGCCTGTCACACGGTCCGATCTGGATTCAATAACCGTTTTGGAGGTGGAAAGGTCGATGAGTTCGAATTTGGCGCTGAGCGGACGTTTGTCATTGATGTCCTTCACGATGCCTTTCACGTAGGTGACAGGAATGGGCCTTGCCTCCTCATAGAGTGGGAAGGAATAGATGTCGAGGTTGCCCAGTCCGCCTTCGCGGTCTGAAGCAAAATAGGCCAATGCTCCAGAAGCATCCACGAAAAGCCCCATTTCGTCCTGCCACGTATTGATCGGATAGCCGAGGTTTTTCGGGGTGCCCCATGTTCCATTCTCTTTCATACGCACCACATAGAAATCCTTTCCCCCCAAGCCGACACGACCATCACTGGTGAAGTAGAGCGTGCGGCCATCAGGGTGTATGAATGGGGTCTCTTCTGCACCTTCGGTATTGATACTATCACCCAGATTGCGCGGTTCTGTCCACGCTCCATTGGGCGTAAGGTTGGTGACCCAAATGTCTGACCCACCTTTGCCCTCAGCCCTGTTGCTGGCGAAATAGAGGGTTTTTCCATCGGATGAAATGGACGGTTGCGATTCCCACTTATTTGAATTGACCGGGCCGCCAAGATTCTCGGGACGGCTCCACGAGCGGCCTTCGCGTAACGAACGATATATATCACAGCTTCCGAGACCTCCACGCCTATTGCAGCCTGTGAAGAACAACTGCTGACCATCGGCAGTCATGGTCTGTGCGCCTTCATTGTCATCAGTGTTGATGGGGTCACCAAGATTCATCGCCTCGCCCCACTGACCATCTCCGCTCAGTAGACTGATGTAGAAATCCTCCTGATAGTCCATGCCCTGCTCGCGCCTTCTGTTTCGGGTGAAAACCAGCGTCTGACCATCTGCAGTGAGCACAGGGAAATACTCAAACTCTGGCGTGTTGACCTTTGGCCCCACGTTGGCAGGACTGAACGGCACAGGATGCTCTATAGCCCACGACCCGAACTCTGAATTGCGCAACTGTTGCTCAGCCTTAGACCTTGTCTGCGGATTGATCCGCTTCCTCACAAGGAATTTCTTGAAATGAACCACAGCATCAGCATATTCGCCAGCGGCCATCTGCATCTGGGCCAATTGAAAATAGGTGTTGGCGAAGAATGCGTCATCAATCTCCACCACCTTCTTATACATGGCAATGGCATCCTGCTTGCGCCCCTGATCGAAATAGGTGTCGCCCAAGAGAATGTGTGCCTCGATGAAATTGCCATCGACCTTGATGGCCTTCAGGAACCGGTCTTCCGCCTCCTTGTTCAATTTATTGTCATAGAACCGAAGACCCTCCTCAAACAGTTTTATCGCCTTGCCGGATGAAGTGGAGTACTTCATCTGCGCATGAACGGACAGCCCCGCCATAAGCGCGATCGCCAAGAGCACAAGATTCTTCAAGTAATTCATTTCAAGTGGTTCATCTCATTCCATCCAATCCAAGCTTCAAGGAATTCCCATGTACTTATGGCTCTGAAGAGAAATGTTCCATTTTGGATCTGCCATCACGTAATCGACAATGAGCGGGGTCATGGTCTGGGCCTTGCTCCATTCGGGCTGAAGATACAGTCTGCATCCTTCCTTCACCTTGGCGGCATGTTGCTCTGCCCATTCAAAATCGTGCCTGTTATGAATGATGACCTTCAGTTCATCGGCCATCGGATAGAATTCGTCCTTGGGCGGCATGTTCTTTTTGGGCGAAAGGCAGATCCAGTCAAATTTGCCCGAAATCGGATGCGCACCCGATGTCTCCACGTGCACGGAAATCCCAGCTTTCTTGAACAGATCTGTGAGTGGCGCCAAGTTGTAGGTGAGCGGTTCACCCCCAGTGATCACCACTGTGCCCGATGGCTGGTCTGATGCCGATCTGACGATTTCACTGATGTCGGTGAGCGGATGGATGCGCGCATCCCAACTTTCCTTCACATCGCACCAGTGGCATCCCACATCGCAGCCCCCGATACGTACAAAATAGGCTGGTCTTCCTGTATGAAAACCTTCTCCCTGAATGGTATAGAACTGTTCCATCAACGGCAGTCTCAGACCAGCGTCAAGGGATTTCTGTTGTTCTGGGCTGAGCCGGGTGAGATTCATTGCGCGAAAATACCCTCAAATTGATGGGCGAACGAAACTGCCCGGTTCATACCGGATCCACATCGGGCAGAAAATGAACCTGTCTGAACTCTGGTTGCTGCGAAAGTTTCCAAACCCGGTCGCGAATCTCGGCCTTGTTGGAGGCTACATTTTTTCCTCCCATCTTCACCACAAGCACTTTGTGAAAGCGGTTGCGTATGCGCTCGACCATGGGGAATTCGGGGCCCAACAGGACGGTGTCCGGAATACCGGTGAGGGTCTTGAGCAAGGCATCAGCGGCCTGTTCCACCTTGTCGCGGTCGGTGTGGCGCACGGTGATGCGGATCATTTTGACAAAAGGCGGGTAACGGAACTGCTTGCGCTGTTGCAGTTCATTCTCGAACATGCCTACGTAATCGTTCTGCACCACCTTGTCAATGATGAAATGGGTGGGGTTGGTGGTCTGGATGACCACCTTGCCCTGCCGCTTTCTTCGTCCTGCCCTTCCACTCACCTGTGCCATAAGCTGATAGGCCCGTTCAAAGGCCCGGAAGTCGGGATAATTGAGCAGTTGATCGGCATTTAGGACGCCTACCAGACCCACATGGTCGAAATCGAGACCTTTGGTCACCATCTGTGTACCTACAAGGATATTGACCCTCCGCTCCTCAAAATCACTGATGATGCGCAGGTAGGCGTGCTTGCCCCTTGTGGTATCAAGGTCCATGCGGGCAATGCCCACCCCCGGGAACAGAAGTTCCAGCTCTTCCTCTATCTGTTCGGTGCCAAAACCGATGGTTCTGAAAAATGTGCCAAGGCACTTGGGGCAGACGCGCGGCATGGGCCTGAGGAACCCACAATAGTGGCAACGCAGTTCGGAGCTGTGCTTGTGATAGGTGAGGGTGATGTCGCACCGCTCGCAGTCAGGCACATGGCCGCAGGCAGCGCACTGCACAAATGAGGAGAATCCCCTTCTGTTCTGAAAGATGATGACCTGCTCGCCCCGTGCAAGCGTGTCGCGCATGTTCTGCAAGAGCAGTTCGGAGAATGGCCCCTTCATGGTCTTGTTCTTCCGCTCCACAGCAAGGTCGCTGATAATGATCTGCGGCATTCTGATGCCTCCGAATCTGTCCTTCAACGGCACAAGGACGAACTTGCCGAGCAGGGCATTATGATACGCCTCCACTGAAGGCGTGGCCGAACCGAGCAGCAGCTTGGCACCCTCTCTGCGGGCCAGCATGGCAGCACTGTCGCGGGCATGATAGCGAGGTGCGGGATCGTGCTGCTTGAAGGTCTGCTCGTGCTCCTCGTCCACGATGACCAGCCCAAGACTTTGGAACGGGAGGAACATGGCCGACCGTGCGCCAAGAAGTATCTCGTACGGCTGCGGTCCCATCTGTTTCTTCCAGACCTCTACGCGTTCGTTGTCAGAGATCCGCGAATGATAGACCCCTACCCGCTCGCCAAAATGCTTTCTCAAACGGCTGATGATCTGCGTGGTAAGGGCAATCTCAGGCAGCAGGTAAAGCACCTGCCTCCCTTGCTTCAGAATCTCATCTATGATCCGGATATAAACTTCGGTCTTACCACTTCCTGTGACCCCGAACAGCAACGCGGCCCTGTCTTCTTCGAATGCAACTTCAATCTGTTGACGGGCTGTTTCCTGTCCCTCTGTCAGTATGATAGGGCCTTCTGCCCATGCCTCGGTGTCGGCAAGTCGGGCCACTTCCACCTCTTCGCGAAGCAGAACACCGCGTTTCACCAACTCGGCAAGTGCGGGTGGCGAGATGCCGTGGTCGTCCACCAGCCGCTCGCGGCTCACTTCTCCACGATTGTACCCATCGAACCGCGAGATCTGAATGAACTGCATCAGGGCGTCCAATTGCTTGGGAGCACGGGCCAATGCCACGAAAGCGGCCTCCATGGCCTGTTCGTGCAGAAACTCGGGAAGCAGCGAGAACACGGTGCGCGTTCTTGGCTTGAATTTCTCCTGCAGCTCCTCGACCTGCATCACAAGTCTGCGCTCAGACATTCTGCGGATGAGCGTAAGCACATGATGCTTGCCGAGGTTCACGGCCAGCTCTTCCATGCTCAACTGCTCCTGCCGATGTAGGGCATCGAGCACCTGTAGCTCCTCATCGTCCAGATCCTCGGTCTCGCCAGCATAGTCTGGATGGACACAGACGCGTGTCTCGCTGCTCAGTTTAAGACCTGATGGAATGGCCGCCTGCATCACATCGCCCAGATGACACATATAGTAGTCGCGCATCCATTCCCAGAAAGTGAGCTGCGCCTCGGTGACCACGGGCCGATCATCCAGCATGTCAAGCACATATTTGGCCTGATAGATCTGGGGCGGACGGTCGTGAACGGTATGAATGATGCCCGTGTAGAGCTTCTTCTTGCCGAATTGCACCACCACCCGCTTGCCCCGGAGCACGTGATCGGCCATGTCGCGGGGCACGCGATAGGTGAACAGCCCGTGCAACGGCAGCGGCAGGATTATGTCAACGAAAACGGTGGGCACACTCACGGGGCAAAGTTACCTGCACTGCGTGAGGAAGACGGGAAATG
>JAIPBJ010000096.1 GCA_021739625.1 Flavobacteriales bacterium
CCCGTCACCTCAGCTTCCTAACGCGTCACCCCGACTTTTTAACGCGTCATCCCAGCTTATTGTCCCGTCACCCCGACTTTCTGACGCGTCACCCCGACTTTCTCTTCCGTCACCCGACTTTTTAATGCGTCACCTTGACTTTTTAATGCGTCACCTCAACTTCTTAACGCGTCAACCCAACTTATTGAAGCGTCACCCTGACTTATCGAGTCGTCACCCCGACTTATTGAAGCGTCAACCCAACTTATTGAAGCGTCACTCCGACTTTTGATCGCGTCAACCCGACTTTTCGTCCCGTCACCCCAGCTTATTGAAGCGTCAACCCGACTTTTCGAGTCGTCACCCCGACTTATTGAAGCGTCACCCCGATTTATCGAGTCGTCACCTCAACTTATTGAAGCGTCACCCCGATTTATTGAAGCGTCACCCCGGCTTATCGAGTCGTCACCCCAACTTATTGAAGCGTCACCCCAACTTTCTAACGCGTCACTTCAACTTTTGATTGCGTCCACCCGCCCAACCCCCTCTCTGCCTCTCCGCGCCTCTGCGTGCCACCCATTTTTATTCTATTCACCCCGCCCAACCCGCTCCTTGCGTCTCCGCGATCCCTGTCTGCCGACAGGCAGGTTGGTGTGACAACCCCTTTTCAGTCCCGCCCATCCGCCTTGCCCCCTGTTCTATTCAACAAACTTGGCCACCCTTTCCTTCACGTTAGCGCGGATGTCCATATAGAACAGGCCATAGTCCGCCACGTGCAGGTTCCGCATCAGCTGAAACCACGGGGCACGCGTGCGCACCCACAGCAGTTCGCCTTCTTTGTGGGTGATGCGCGCAGAGGTCTTCTGCCGTTTCACGCGCTTCGGGTTGAACACCACCGCGCCAATGTTCATTTCGCGCGATGCCATCACCGTGTCGCGCCTCCAAGTGAGCGGGTTCACACAGGCTGTCGTCCTGTGATAGTCCCATTCTGGAAAGAAGCCTTCCTTGTATGTCATCCAACTTATGAAACAGCCCGTCTGGTCAGACGAGTCGCACATCCTCAGGTTTTGGAACATGCCTTCGTTCACCGTGAGACCTATCACATAAGCGGCCACCATCCGATGGCGGAGTTCCGTGGTGTCTATCATCTCGCGCAGCAGCCGCACGGTGTGATACGTCCCTTGGCTGTGCCCCGCGATCACGAATGGCCTCCCCTTGCTCTGATGCTCAAGAAAATAGTTGAAAGCAGCCTTGACATCTGAATATGCCAGGTCGAGGGCCTTCTGCCCATCCTCCGACTTCTCATAGAAGACCTTTACAACAGCCTGCCGGTAGCGCGGGGCATACACGCGGCAGGCGGCATTGAACACACTGGCCTGTAGGCGCACAGGCCATTTGTCCACTTTTCGGTTCAAGGGCGCATCTGCGAGGTCGGCATTCCATAGACCACCTTTCTCGTAGATGGTCGGATGCACATAGAACACGTCCACCTGCTTCAGCGAGTCGGACACCCATTGCTCGCCCTTGGGCAGCACATCGGCCACATCAGTGCGAAAGGGAAGTGCGGCCCAATGGTCGGGGTTGGCATAGTCGGGTGCGGAAGCATGGGTCTCCATGTCGAAGGTGGCCGTCTGCGCCATTGTCATCGTAGGGACGAGCGTTAGTGCGCAGCACAGCAGGGCAAGTGTTCTCATCATGGTCATCAGCAAAAGAAAATCCCTCTGACCAGAGCGGTCAGAGGGATTCAGGTTTCGGTCAGCGATACATTACTTCTTCACCACCACACGGAAGGAAGTGGTGGTCTGATCCTCGAACATCAGACGGAACACGTGCGTGCCATTGGTAAGCCCGGAAGCATCGACACGGAGCTGTCCACCTGCGGTGTTGGAGATGTTCTGGCTCATCACTTCACGGCCTGCCATGTCGAACACATTCAGCATCACATTGCCTTCAACGCTATGTCCAAGAGGAATAGTGACGTAGTCTGTGGTCGGGTTGGGGTATGCCTTCGCAGCGGAAGACTCCATTTCTTCGGCAATGCCTGTGGCAAGTGAAAGGTGTGTGATGATGGCCGGAGCATTGTCGGTCCCGAAACCACCCGGGAACCATTCTCCTCCCGAATTCACAGGGAAGAACACCTCCAACGGGTAGGCGTTGTAGGTCAGCCCGTAGTCAATGCCGCCATCCACCCGAAGGAACATGTTGTCCACGAAGATGGTGGTGCAGACCAGATACTTGATGTTGTCATCAAGAAGGACCGGAGTATCGAATTCAGCAGTCACGAACTGGCTCTGAAGAGCTGCAGCCTCTGTAGAATCGGCAGGATAATCATAGAACACCTCACCGATCTGTGTAAGGTCAGTGAAAGTCAGTTCAGTGGTTGTCTCATCGAATGGGTCGTTCCACTCATACACTTCCACGAACACCGCCTGACCGTCAAGGCCCAGACCTTCGTTGGTGATGGTGGAGAAGGAAACGGCATCGATCTTCATGGAGCTTGCGTTCTCAGACCGCAGCATCGTACACCACATGTATTCCGGTGAGTCGGAAGGACGCAGACCACCACCAGCGACAGGAGCATTTGTCTCGGAGTCTATTCTGGTCTTGGAATACAGGCCCTCACTATTGATCCAGAATGTCACAACACGCGAGTTGTCGTTCGGAAACTCATCTTCACTTCCTGTCGAGATGGTGTAGGTGAGCGTGTAAAGTCCTTCAGAGTAATTGGCAGGGGCAAAGTCGGGAAGGGAGACCAGAATACTGTCCCCGGAAGGGATGGCCTCGGCAGCAGAACTCTCATTGTACAGTTCATCACCGTCCAAAGTGATCACTGCATTGAGTGCGGCACCAGTTTGATTCTCCGAACCGTAGTTCCTTACCCATGCAGCTACTGGCACAAAGAAGTCGGTGTTGGTCTCTGCGAACTGCACCGGTGTTGCAAAGCTTTTGGCCATGGCCACATCAGGTTTTTGAAATCCTGCATCGAATGCAAAGAGACCGGTCTTGTTTCCGATGAACAGTTCGAGCTCACCGCTGTCCACGTAGGGGCGGAGCAATGCACCGTCAATGTCACTGATCATGACCACCGGGATCGTGACCTGTGCGCCAACGGCACCACCGCCCATGTCGATCGGATCACCGGGAGCATTGTTCACAATGACTACCGCAATGGCACCCGCATTCTGTGCGTTGAGCGATTTGGCACCGAACTCGCACGTGCCCCGATAGAGGAATGCGATCTTGCCACTCAGCTCTGAGGCGTTGTTTGCCACACCACATGCCAATGTGTCGGTGGCTGCATCAGAATGGAAAAGGACTGCCTGTGCGGTGATGGTGACACCGGCCAGATCAGCACCCCACCCTCCAGTGGTAGTGTAATTGTAGCTGCCCTCGACAGATGCCGGGGCCTCGGCCAGCACCACGATCTGTGCACTTGCCTGTGCTGTCCACGCCACTGCTGCAGTGGCAAAGAACATTTTGAGTATTGATTTTCTCATTGTTGAAAATTAAGGGTGAGTGATTTGGGATTTCATTGGTCAGCGCAAATATAATCTCAAAGTAATATGGGGATGGACCCGGTTCATCCCTTCCGCATGAAATGGCCGTCAATGTTGGAAGCGGACAAAGAGCCGGCCGAAATTCTTGCTGTCCTTGTCAATGCGGTGATACTTGGCCTTGATGTGCTTCTGCTCCAGAAACCGCAATACAGACTTCTTGAGCTGCCCACTTCCCTTGCCGGGGATGATCTCCACCAGCGGGATGCGTTTCTCCACGGCCTCGTCAATCACCCGGTTGAGTTCGGCATCGATCTTCTTGCCCTTGTTGAAGATCTCGTGCAGGTCGAGTACCAGTTTGGCCATGGCGCTAAAGTAGCACATCCGCAGATAGAGAGGAGGTCATATCTGGGTAGCTTCCTGTGGGTTGATGGGTCTTTTTCTGGCAATGCTGACATGGACAATGGCTCTCAAAATGGGTGTTTTCGGTAGAAGATCGCATTCAGAGCGCATACTGAGAAAATTATTCTACCTGATTATCAGCAAGTTGAAAAATAATTAGGTACTATGTGAAACAAGGTACTGAAAAGTTGATATACATTTGTGCCCAGTACTTGGCAATGCAAGGTATCATCAAAACAAAAGCACCATGAACAATACAGAGAAAGCAAGGTCGCAGATGCGCAAGGGGGTGCTGGAGTATTGCATCCTTTCCATCATCAAGAACAATGAGGCGTATGCGTCCGACATCCTCGACAGGTTGAAGGAGGCAGAGCTCATTGTGGTGGAAGGCACGCTTTATCCGCTCCTTACCCGATTGAAGAACGATGGTCTGCTCAACTACCGTTGGGAGGAATCGACATCGGGCCCACCACGCAAGTATTATGGCCTCACCGATGAAGGCCAGGATTTTCTTAAAGAACTGGACACTGCCTGGACCGAGCTGGTGGCCGCAGTAGCACGTACAACCTCTTCCAAATAATCAAGACATGAACAGGACCATCACTTCCAACATTGCGGGCACAGTCTTTCATATTGATGAGGACGCTTTCCGCAAACTTGAACAATACCTTAAGGACATCCGCGGTTTCTACTCCGGTCAGGATGGCGAGGACGACATCGTCAGTGGTATCGAGGAGCGCATCGGAGACATATTCAGCGCCAAGGTCAAAGGCGGTCAGTCCATTATCACTATGAATGATGTGGATGCTGTCATTGTGGTCATGGGCCGCCCCGAGGCATTTGAGGGCGATGAGGATGACGCGCCAACTGCCCGGACTTCTTCCAAGAAGAGGTCGGGCAATGTCAAACGCCTTTTCCGCGACCCTGACAGCCGTGTGCTGGGCGGTGTGTGCAGCGGCATCTCGCACTATTTCGGTATTGTCGACCCTGTCTGGTTCCGACTGGCATTCCTGCTCACCTTCGTTTTCGCTGGGTCGGGTCTGTTACTGTACCTCATCCTGTGGGTGGTCATCCCATCGGCCAAGACCCCTTCTGACAAATTGGAGATGAAGGGCGAGAACGTGACGGTGGACAACATCAGCCGCACTGTGAACGAGGAGCTTGAGGGACTGCGCCAGAAGTGGGACCGCACTGCCGTTGGAAGCAATGGTGCTGTCAGGCAGATAGGCGGTCTGGTGATGAGGGCCATTTCGTTCATCGTCCAGTTCATCATTGCACTGGTACGTTTCATCGGCAGGTTTCTCGGCCTGGCGCTGCTGGTCGTAGGGGTGCTGGCATTCATGTCCATATTGGGCGTGTCGCTCGGTCTGCCGACCATCATCAGCCTCGGCAGCGAAGGCGTGGTCACCTCCGGTGCTGTACACGGGCTTCTGAGCAACTTCGCTGGCGGGCAGGTCAATGCTGTGCTGGCCGGAATGGCGGTGCTCCTGCTGGGCGGTGTGCCGATGCTGGCCCTGGCATTCCTCGGGGCAAGGCTTCTGTTCAACTTCGGAAGGGTCAACAAGTGGATAGGCATCTCGCTGGCCTCGCTGTGGACGCTCGGATTCATCCTGTCCTTCGTTATGGCGGCCATCATCGGAAAGGACTTCTCTGTCCAAGGTGAGCGCTCGCAGACCGTTGCAATGGAGTTCGCATCGGGAACAGACGAACGTCCGCTTGTCCTTGACCTGAACCATGAGCTTGGCGATGACGAGCCGACCGAAGAGGTGGACGTGATGGGGCTTCAGATCCTCGTTGCCGATGGGGTGACCTCCATCTATGGAAAACCCTCGCTTGACATTGTGAAGAGCACGAACGGCAAAGTTGAGCTGGACATCGTCCGCAAGTCGCGCGGAGGAGACCAGCGTGAGGCATCGGAGCGGGCCAATGCCATTGATTACGGTTTTTTGAGCAACGATTCGGCCCTGCTGTTCAATGGCTACTTCGCCATACCCGATGCGGACAAGTGGCGCAGTCAGGAGGCGCAGCTGGAATTGCGCATTCCCGAAGGCACCACCATTCTGCTGACCGAGGACATGGAGCGCATCATCTACGACATCAAGAACGTGACCAACACCTTCGATGGCGACATGGTGGGCCGCAGATGGAAGATGACCGAGAAGGGGCTTGTCTGCGTGGACTGCGATGGACTGGATGTGCCGCGTCAGGTGAGAAGAACCAAAGTGACAGTGGAGATAGAGGCGGAAATGGATTCGCTGAAAGAAGAACTCACCCGCGAACATGAGCAGATGAAACGCGAACTGGAGGAAGAAAAGCAGCAAATGAAACGCAATGCCGAACAGATGAAGGAGGATGGAAATGTGATCCGCAAGCGGATGATAGAGAAAAAGGTCGAATCATCTACAGGTACGGACGCTGGGACCAACAAGGTGATCGAGAAGCGTATCATCAAGAAAGAAGCCGGTGTCTCATCGAATGAAGGGGTCAGCGAGATTCTCCTTCAACGGGTGGTGAGGGCCACTTACCGTCTGGGACCGGAGACCATCCGCAGCATCACCTACACGATTCCCGGCTAAGGAATTCTCCCGAACATCATGACAAGCGCACAGTGCCGCAGTTGCGGTGGATGGGAGACCCTTGCCTTTCCGTACCCGAAATCCACAGTTTCAAAACATTGTTTAACAATCCGATACAAACATTCACACGGATTGGCGAAGGTTAACATCCGTTGGCGATTCTTCACAGAGCAGCCGCAGACTTTTGACCCCGCAATCCCCTAACAACAGAAATCATGAAAGCAATGACGCATTACTTCGCAGCCCTGTCCATGGCCATGGCGCCTTCGTTGGCCCAAGCTACACAATGGGAACATTACAGTGAGTTCAACAGCGGACTGCCATCGAACGCCACCACCACGCTTGAGACAAGCGATTCGGGCGTATGGGTCGGCACAGGGTCGGGGCTGGCGCACTACGATGGAACCACTTGGATGAGTTTCACAACCGAGAATTCAGGTATTCCATCAGATCAGATCAACGATATTCATGTGGATGCTGAAGGGGCCGTGTGGGTGGCCACCTATGAAGGACTGGGTGTGTACCGCGACCGGGTGTGGGAAGTGTTCAACACCGAGAATTCGATGCTTCCCAGCAATCTTGTGCGATGTCTTACATCGGATCACGAAGGGAATCTCTGGATCGGGACCTGGGGCGGAGGACTGGTCAGCTTTGGCACCACTGGGTGGGCATCCTATACCAGCGAGAACTCTGCCTTGCCCTCGAACGGTATCTATGATGTGGCCGTGGACATTGACAACAGGATATGGATGGGCACCTACTCAGGAGGGGCGGCCGTGCTGGAGGCAGGGTCCGTTACCGTGTTCGACACGCAGAACAGCGGACTGCCTCAGAACAACGTCCGCAGTGTTGCCATAGATGACGATGGTGCCATCTGGCTGGGAACGGAGAACGGACTTGCGAGGCTGGCATTTGATGGCGAGGTGGAATGGCAGGTCTTTACCGATCTTTATTTCGGATACTCGGTGCATGCCTTCCGCGATATTGTCAAAGGTGCTGATGGCATCCTTTGGTTTGCCACAGATGCGGGGCTGTTCACGTTCCAAGGAGGGTCGTTCCAGATCCTTCACACCTCCAATAGCGACATAGCGGCCAACAGCTGTGTGGCGGTGGCGGCCGACCCGCAGGGGAATGTCTTTGTGGCCCACCCGAACCATGGCGTTTCGGCCTACAACCCCAATGGGGTGACACTCGACATCAAGCCCGGGAAATTGCAGCTCAACATGGAGGTCTTTCCAAATCCTACTACAGACGTGCTCACGGTGAAGATCCCTTTGAAAGGCGATTCGCAGTACGGGCTCATGGTGATGGATCTGACCGGCCGCACGGTCATCAGCGGCACCACGGTCTCCGCACCGGACGGGCAGACCGTTCAACAGACCCTTGATGTCAGTGGGCTGCCTGTTGGAACATATTTGCTGACTGTGAGGTCGGCCAACGATATCGCCTCTGCACCCTTCGTCAAAAGGTGAGTGATGGTCCGGGGTGTGGTGCGATGCCCGCGTTTCCCGCAAGGGGACGCGGGCTTATTGTTGCCTCCTACTTCGCCCTTGCGGTCATTATCATCACAAACTCGGTGATGTTCTCCTGGTCCAACGCCCCAACAAGGCGGCCATTGTCCATCACCGGCATCATTTCTTTGCGATGCTGCTGCATCTGTTGAAAGACATCCTGCAGCCGCATGTTGGGACTCAGCGTGTGGAGGTCGGCATCCATCACTTCACTCACCGGAGTGCCATCGCCATTGTCGCTCAACGCCTTGATGATGGCATCGCGGGTAAGTATGCCCACGGGCAGACCGTTGTCAACGACCAGAAATGTGCTGCACTGTCCGTCCAGAAGCATCTGAACGGCCTTGGCCACAGGGTCATCGGACCTGAGTGTACTGAACTGTTTCAGCAGCACGTCTTTCACCGTAAAGCCCGAAAGCATGGACCGGGTCTGGGTGTAGTTGGCCTCTGACCGGGCACCCAGAAAAATGAAAACGCCTATCAGGATGAGGAACGGGTTGCCATAGAAGCCCAGGATGACAAACCCTGCCGCGCACACTTGCCCGACCGTGGCCGCAATGCGCGTGGCCTTGGCGCGGCCCAGGCGCATGGCGAGCAGGGCGCGCAGCACGCGGCCCCCGTCCATCGGAAATGCAGGCAGCAGGTTGAAGAATGCCAGCACCATGTTCACCGTCATGAACATCAGCAGGAAGTTGCTTCCGTTGACAGCAGCCGCCTGCTCCATTTCAGAGAATTGGGGCATCAGGTGCATGAATGGTAGCAGCAACAGCACAATGACAAGATTGACCGCAGGCCCTGCTAAGGCCACCACCAGTTCCTCAGAAGGCTTTTCGGGCATGGATTCCAGACTTGCCACCCCGCCAATGGGCAGCAGGGTGATGTCGCGCGTGCCGATGCCATAGCGTCTGGCCGCCAGCGCATGGCCCAGTTCGTGCAGCACCACGCAGCCGAAGATGGAGAGAATGAAGGCCAACGACCACAGGATGTCCACCAAGCCCGATCCGGCACTGACCCCCGTGTAGATGATATAGAGAAGGAGAAGCGAGAACGTCCAGTGGACGAACAGCTTTATGCCGGCAATGCTGCCAAGGGAGAGTTTGGATTTCATGCCTCGAAGTTAGTGGTGCGATGTTGGGTGTTTGGGAGATGGTGCTGTGGCCTGCTCAACCTGATTGGGTGAATTTGTTTCAGTTGATTCCCACCATCCCTCTGAAATCCTCCTCTGAGATGATGGACACTCCCAACTTCTCGGCCTTCTTGCGTTTTTCGGGGCCCATGTCGGTGCCGGCCAGCACGTAGTCGGTTTTGGCAGAAATGGAACTGACGATGCGGCCCCCGTGCTGCTCCACGGCCTCCTTGATGCCATCGCGGGTATAGTGCGCAAACTTGCCCGACACCACGAAGGCCTTGCCGCCCAGCACTTCAGAACCGATGGAGGTGCGTTCCTCCATTTGGAATTGCAGCCCTGCATTGCGCAGCCGCTCTATGGTGTCCCGGTTTCTCTGGTCAGCGAAATAGGCCACCACACTTTGGGCAATGCGCCCGCCTATCTCTTCCACGTCCTCCAATTCCTCTGATGTGGCCGCCATCAAAGCGTCAATGTCCTTGAATTGGCGGGCGAGCTTCTTGGCCACAGTCTCGCCCACATATCTTATCCCAAGTCCGAAAAGCACCCTTGGGAACGGAACTTTCCTGGATGCCTCCAGCCCGGCCAGCAGGTTGTCTGCGCTTTTCTCCGCCATTCTTTCCAATGGCAGAACCTGCTCCTTGGTGAGGGTGTAGAGGTCGGCCATGCTGTTGACGAGGCCTGCGTTGTAGAGCTGCTCGATGGTCTCGGGGCCAAGGCCGTCAATGTTCATGGCCTTGCGGCCGATGAAGTGCTCGATGCGGCCCTTGATCTGCGGTGGGCAGCCCAGCTCGTTGGGGCAATAGTGCTGCGCTTCGCCTTCCTTGCGCACCAGTTCGGTGCCGCACTCCGGGCAATGGGCGATGTATTGCACCGGGTCGAGGGCGAACAGGCCCTGCGTGCGTTCCACGCCTACGATCTTGGGAATGATCTCTCCGCCTTTCTCCACCTGCACCATGTCACCGATGCAGAGCCCGAGGCGTTCGATCTGATCGGCATTGTGCAGCGAGGCGCGTTTCACGGTGGTGCCGCCCAGTTTCACGGGGTCGAGGTTGGCCACAGGGGTTATGGCACCTGTTCGGCCCACCTGATAGGTGATGCTGTTCAACCGTGTCACGGCCTGTTCGGTGGTGAACTTGTAGGCGATGGCCCAGCGGGGCGACTTGGCCGTGAACCCCAGTGCTTTCTGGTCGGCCAGGCTGTTGACCTTGATGACCACCCCATCGGTGTCGAAGGGCAGCTTTGCGCGCTCCTTGTCCCAATGCGTGATGAAGTTGAAGACATCGTCCAGACTTCGGCACAGTTGCGATGCTTCCGAGATCTTGAATCCCCACTCGCGCAGCTTTGTGAGGTCACCGAGGTGGGTGCCCGTCAGCTCTCCTTCGAGCATCACGGCATAGAGATAACAGTCGAGGTTGCGCGAGGCCACTGCCGCGCTGTCCTGCAATTTGAGGGTGCCCGAGGCGGTGTTGCGCGGGTTGGCATAGAGCTGTTCACCGATCTCCTCGCGCTCGGCATTGATGCGGTCGAACTCCTTGCGTGGCAGCAGCACCTCGCCCCGCACTTCAAAATCAGATGGAAAGCCCTCTCCGCGCAGGCGCAGCGGCAGGCTGCCAATGGTGCGGATGTTGGCCGTCACCTCATCGCCCTGGGTGCCATCGCCACGGGTAACGGCCTGCGTGAGCGAGCCGTCAGCATAGCGGATGCCGATGGCCACACCGTCATATTTCAGCTCGCACACATATTCGACACTGCGGCCCAACGCCCTTTGGATGCGGGCATCGAACTCCCGCATCTCGTCCAGACTGTAGCTGTTGCCCAGCGACAGCATCGGATAGCGATGCACCACCGTGGGGAAATCCTTGGTCACTGTGCCGCCCACACGCTGACTGGGCGAATCGGGACTCAGCAACTGAGGGAACTCGGCCTCCAGCCGTTGCAGCTCCTCCAGCAGCGCATCGAACTCGCGGTCGCTGATGGTGGGCTGGCTGAGCACATAATAGTGATGGTTGTGCCCGTGCAGTTCTGCACTGAGCTGCGCGATGCGGGATCGGGCCTCTGTTTCTTTCATCAATGAACAATTCTCAATTACCAATGAACAATTTAAGGTCTTCGACTTCTCTCAGAATGACCGTTAGGCGAATGGCGAACAGCGAATGGCGAACAGCTATCCTAAAAATGCCACCATGCTGATCTCGACATTCACGCCTTTGGGCAGACCGGCCACCTGCACGGCCTCGCGGGCAGGCGGATCGGAGGTGAAATAGGAGGCATACACGGCATTGACGGTGGCGTAGTGCGCCATGTCGCTCATGTAGATGGTGGTCTTCACCACGTGCGGAAAGTCGGCCCCGCCCGCGTTGAGTACGGCCTTCAGATTGCCCATCACCCTGTGTGTCTCGGTGGCGATGTCGGCCATGTCCAACTGGCCTGTGGCGGGGTCGAGGGCGATCTGGCCGCTGGTGTAAAGGAATCCGCCTGCGGCAATGGCCTGGCTGTAGGGGCCAATGGCGGCAGGGGCGAGTGGGGTGGTGATGATGGTCTTCATGTCTTTGATATCAGGGCCGTGAAGTTATGCCGCTCTTCATATTCCTGCGGCTGTCGGGCGCAGGCTTCAGGACCATCGCATTGCTGACCTGAGTTCGGGGCAGACGGTGCCGGGCGTGCTCGGCCCTCGGCAAACTGCGCCTGATGATGTTGCGGGTCAGCATTTATGGTTTCCGTCCAATGGGACACACCATCCGCTTGCACCAAAGCCACAGCCGTGAACGGTGGCATCTTTTCCGCTATGACAGACACGTCATCCTATGATCCATATCACACAATTACCATTATTTTTGCATCGTCCGTCAGCACTTTGGGCCATGCCGCTGCTCGTTTTATCTCTTCCGTTGAAGAAAATGCCTGTTCCGTCACGGTCAAATGCAGTTGAAACATGTTCAGATCCTATTGTGAACAGTTCAAATTCAGTTCAAACATGTTCAGCAGCACTTGCAACAGGTTCAAATGCAGTTGAGAACTGTTCAGAAGGAAATCAAACAGGTTCAGTTGCGATCCAAACATGTTCAAATGCAGTTGAAAACTGTTCAGATCCAGTTGAAACAGGTTCAAAAGGCATGAAGATCACAGCGGAAACGGGCCATTTTCGAGCGGCCCCTCCATGGGCCATGCCCGTTGCCATTGGGGCAATGACGCTGCCCAGGGCGGGTTGCGCGCATCAGATAGCGATCGCAACGCTGCCCTGTGGCCTTGCACAGACACAGATGCCATGAAAGCAAAAAGGGATTATACCATGAGCGAGGGCCAGCTCATCACCATCGTCAACCGCATGCTGGTGGGCGCTTGGCGCGATGTGGCCGAACTCACGCCATTCGGCTGGCCACAGGCGCGCACCGAGGCCCTGAAGGCGGCCCAGCAGGCCTTTGCCGACATGCCCATCGATGGCGAATTCACCGCCATTGGCATGGGGCTGCGCGAGGATCATCGCGCCCTGCGCAAGGAGGCCGCCCGATATGTGATGGTGGAGGTGATGACGCGCGTCAACAGCGCGTTCGGCCCCCGCAGCATGACCGCGCGCAGGTTCCGTGCGCATGAGATCCATCACGTTGACGACACTGACTTATACTTCCTGCTCAAGTGTGTGGCCCGGCAGGCCACCGGGCTGCTGCCCCAGTTGGCAGCCAAGGGCCTGGCCCAGGGCCATATCGACACCGTGCTGCAATATGCCGTGTCCTTCGATGCCTCGCTCACTGCCATCGACACTTTCATAGATGATCGCGACATTGCGCTCCATGCCCGCATCGATGCCGGCAACGCCCTCTACCGCGAGCTGAAAGGGCTCTGCAACATCGGCAAGGGCCTGTGGTTCAACGTGGATGCAAGACGCTACAACGGGTATATCATCTATCCTGCGCACAACAGGGCCAGACGCGCCAAGGCCGCGGCCTGAGGGCAACGGGCCGCAGTTCAACGATAGCGGGCGGCAGCCTGTGCCAATGCCTGCGCCACCTCGGTGCGCAGGGCTGCGGGCGACACCACCTCCACACTGTCGCCATACGACAGCACCGTCATCGTGAGCTCGGCCGAGGGGATCACCCTGATCCGCACAGTGATGCCCTCACTTTCCTCCGAAACGACCTCCTGCGTGGGATGCAGCGGCTGCGCACGCACGAACTGCGCCTGACGCGGGCCGAAACGCAGCACCACGTCCACAGGAATTCCACCGGCCGTGATTCCGAAACTGTGCCGGAACAGCGCATCGGGGTCGAACTGCGCATCGGGTTGGAAGAACTTCTCCGACACCGAAAGGTCGCTGATGCGGTCCACCCCGAAGGTGCGCGTGCCATTGCGCCCCGTGTCGCGCCCTATCACATACCACCGGTTGCGGTATTCCTTGAGCAGATAGGGGTGCAGCGTGCGCTCGGTCTCCATGCCGTCCAAGAACGACCGGTAGCGGAACTGCACCTCCTGCCTGTGCTTGATGGCACCAAGCAGGGCGGGCAACAGGGCCGTGCCCTCGGCCTCGGGCGTGGTCTCGAACTGCACGTGGCGCTCCACCGCCTCGTCCTGCATGAGAGGCGAAATGTTCATCCGGTCGAATATCTTGCCGATGGCCGACCCGAAGTCCTTGAACATCGCCAGGTCGCGGAACTGGAACAGCGTGGCGGCC
>JAIPBJ010000097.1 GCA_021739625.1 Flavobacteriales bacterium
AGTTGAACTGAGAGGAATAGTAGGCCAGCTCGTCCTTTGTTCCTCTCGGATAGAAGTTCTTGAGGTCTTCCTTGTTCCACTTGGCGCAGCCCACGAAGAGGCGCATCGGCTCCGTCCTTTCGGGCTGCTGCTTCAATAGAGCCTCAGTTCCCAGATGGTCGTCAGGTAGGGAGAGGTCGATGCTGCCGGGGTCGTCTGCCTTCCCGAATTTCATGGGATGCTATTTTCAATAAGCCCGAACGTTCTTGCCTTCCATATAATTGATGAAGGCGCGGTTCACCACGCGATTGCCGCCCGGTGTGGGGTAATCGCCCGTGAAGTACCAGTCACCTTTGTGGTCGGGACAGGCGAGATGCAGGTTCTCTACGCTCTGGAAGATGATCTCCACCTTAGCAAGGATACCGTCTGGGCTGACCAGTTCAGCGCTCTTCGCAGAGAGTTCCTCAGTAGTGAAGGGAGCATATATCTCCTTCACAACGTTAGTATTCTGCTCCATGGGAAGTTCCATCTGCGCTTTCGCCTTTTCCAACACCTCATCGAGCAGATTATCCATGAAACGCTCTTTGATGAGGGCCACTGCCGCTCGGAAGACCATAAAATCACCCAGCTTGGCCATGTCAATGCCATAGCAGTCGGGATAGCGGATCTGCGGTGCACTGGAAACGATGACAATCTTCTTTGGCCCAAGGCGGTCCATGATGCGCAGGATGCTCTGCTTGAGCGTGGTGCCCCGCACGATACTGTCGTCAATGAGCACAATGCTGTCAATTCCCCTCCGCACGGCCCCATAGGTCACATCATAAACGTGCGAGACAAGGTCATCGCGATGGATGTCATCGGTAATGAAGGTCCGCAGCTTGGCATCCTTGATGGCGAGTTTCTCCACTCTGGCGCGCATGGAAAGGATTCTCCGCACCTCCTCAGCATTCAGCGAGCGTTTGCCGGCAAGGATGAGTTCGGTCTTGAGGACATTCACATAATCCTCCAAACCTTTGACCATGCCATAGAAGGCGGTCTCGGCCGTGTTGGGGATGTAGGAGAACACCGTGTTCTCAATGTCGTGATTCACGGATTCGAGCACGCGCGGCACCAACAGTCGGCCCAATTCCTTACGCTCGACATAGATGTCGCGGTCGCTACCACGTGAGAAATAGATGCGCTCGAATGAGCACGACTTACGTGGCAACTCCTCGCTGAAAGACTCCTCAGAAACGGAACCGTTCTTCTTGATGATGAGCGCGTGCGCAGGCTTCAGTTCCTTCACCTGATCCCATTTCACGTTGAATGCGGTCTGGATGGCCGGCCGCTCGCTTGCCACCACCACCACCTCATCGTCCTGATACCAGAATCCCGGACGGATGCCTGCCGGGTCGCGCATAATGAATGCATCGCCATGGCCTATGAGACCCGCCATCACATAACCTCCGTCCCATTTCTTGGCAGATTCGCGCAGAATGCGCCCAACATCCAGTTTCTCCTCAATGACGGGACTCATTGATTTCTTGCCGCCCACCTCATCCTTGTGGGCATAGTAGATCCGATCATTCTCCTCATCAAGGAAATGTCCGATCTTCTCAAGCACAGTCACTGTGTCAGCCTTTTCCTTAGGGTGCTGGCCAAGGTCAACGAGCTGTTGGAACAGCTCATCAACATTTGTCATGTTGAAGTTTCCGGCAAGTACCAGATTCCGCGTCTTCCAGTTGTTCTGACGAAGGAATGGGTGACAGTTCTCGATGCTGTTGCCTCCAAAAGTGCCGTAGCGCAGATGTCCCAGGAACAGTTCGCCTGTGAACGGCAGATTGAGTTTCAGCCATTCGGGGTCGTCCATCTGCTCGGGGCTCTTCGCAAACTCTGCCTCGAACCGCTCATTGATCTGGGCGAATATGTCCTTGATGGGCGTGGATGTATTCGACCTCCTTCTGCTGATGTATCGATGCCCCGGACCGATGTCCAGTTTGATATTGGCGAGACCCGCCCCATCCTGCCCACGGTTGTGCTGCTTCTCCATCAGGAGATACATCTTATTCAGTCCGTAGAAGCAGGTGCCGTACTTGTCCTTGTAATACTGCAGCGGCTTGAGCAGTCTGACGAGGGCTATTCCGCACTCGTGCTTGATGGCATCACTCATGGTGTTTCACTAAGGCGCAAAGGTAGGCAATGCGCATGGTGCGGATTTGATCCACGACCTCGGTCAACACCAAAAAGAAACCCCGCCCTGCCGAAGCAGAACGGGGTCTCCATTCAAGAGAACCGATTATCAGTGCAGCTCCACCTTGCGGGTGGCGATGCCGTTCTCAGTGACCACTTGCAGCACATAGGTGCCTTTGGCCACATTGAGGTCGATGGACTGACGGAAGCTGCCGTTGAAGTTGACACCAGCGGTGTAAACCGTGCGGCCCATCATGTCCATGATATTCAGCGTACCCACGCCTTCTGCACCGTTCAGCTCAACAATGAACTGACCGTTGTTCGGGTTCGGGTAAACGCTGAGGCTACGGTCAAGACCGCCCTCTGCCACACTTACAGGGTCGCACGCATCAAGACCTGTGCTGCCACCTACGCAGTCACCACACTCATCGATGAAGGCAGTTCCACCCCATTCGTTGTTGCAGTCCTGTGTACATGCATCGACACCGGTGTTGCCGCCTGTGCATACGTTACAGTTGTCGAGAACAGCTGAGCCGCCCCATTCGTTGTTGCAGTCCAGAACACATGCTACAAGACCTGTGCTGCCACCGATGCAGACGTTACAGTTGTCGAAGAATGCTGTGCCGCCCCATTCGTTGTTGCAGTCCTGAGCGCAGGGCCCGATACCAGTGCTACCTCCTACGCAGACGTTGCAGTTGTCGAGGACAGCTGTGCCACCCCATTCACCGTTGCAGTCCTGAACACATGCCGTGAGACCGGTGTTGCCACCTACGCAGGTGTTGCAGTCGTCATAGAAGGCAGTTCCTCCGAGATCACCGTTACAGTCAGGGTTCACACAGGTGATGCTCAGGTCGAACGTACCTGCATTGCTGTTGACCAATGATGAGCTCCAGTCTGCTACATAGATGTAGTAGTTGGTTCCAAGCACAGAACTGAAAGTGTACTGTGAGGTCAGACCTGCGCAGTCGGTGAAGTCATCGTTGCCTCCCACCCAGGTGAGTGCTCCGCATGAACCTTGGGATACGGATATCTCGGTGTCGAAGCTGGCCGTTCCGCAAGTGGATACGGTGATATCACCACCGGTGCCGACAAATGAATACCAGACTCCTTCAGAGATACTTGCCGGACCAACAGGAATGTCGGTCGCAGTAGCGTTCACCGTGGTGCCCGAGACCACATCGCCACATGCCACTGCAATAGCGCCACTGCAAAGGTCATTTGCGGGAGCATACAGACAAGAACCATCATCGTCCGTTGCGGCAGGGTTGTAGTTGATGGACGCAGGATCGGTGCAGCCAAGTATGGTGCAGACCGCAGTGTTGATGGTGAAGTTGACCGTAACAGGAGCGCCACCGCTTATGGGGCTAGCATCCACGCCTGTCAGCGACCAGCCGACCTCATTTTGAAATGAGCCGCCATCCACAGTGATGTAGTAACATCCGTCAGGCAGGCAGAGCGCGTCTGATCCTGCTGATACCTGATCGCCTGTCTGAGCATTGTCCAGATCTCCAGAGACCACCAGCACAGGATTCTGAGGATCGGTGTTGTCATAGATGGCATAGGTGTTACCGTTCCATCCATCGCCCCAAGAGTCGGTCATGTCGATGGTAACAGGGTTGCCGGGAGTGATGCCGGTGCTGCCTCCAGCACACACGCCACAACCATCGATGAAGGCAGTACCACCTGCTTCACCGTTACAGTCTGGAGCACAGGTGATCGCGAGATTGTATGCACCGGTCGCCCCTCCAAAACCGTGAACACGGATACGGTAGGTCTCTCCGAGTGTCGATGTCCATGTGAGTTCTGATTGGAGACCACACACGTCATCATTGCCGCCTACACAGACCAACGCACCGCAATCACCTGTAAAAACGGCAATCTTGGTATCGTATCCTGAGCCACAGAGGCTGGCGGTGATGCCGTAACCTGTTCCAGACACCGTGTACCAAACATCTGCAGCATTACTGTTTGCTGGGTTAACACAGTCTCCCGCTGGGCCGTCAAGGGTCGCAGTCAGCGTGCTGCCAGCGGCCACATCACCACAGGAGAGTGCGATAGCGTCTGCGCAGTTGTCGTTGGCAGGAGGCAGACATGTGAGGGTGAGGTCGAAATCCATGGTGGCAGGAAAACCTGAATTGGCCATGATATACACGTAGTAGGTGGTGCCCACAACGGTCGGAATCTCGGCAGTCTCGTAACCGTTAGTGCCGCAGGTCAGGGTCGATCCACTGGCAACACAGGAAACCGCACCGCAGCTTCCTTCGAACACTGCGATCCAGGGTGCAACGCCCGATGCCTCAGAAGTGCTTCCACAAGTGGAGAGCGTGACCGGATTGCCGGTTCCTGCGAAAGAATACCATACACCGAGGTCGTCAGAGAAGACAGTACATCCTGTAGGGTTGTCGGCAGAAGATGCTCCGACCGTGGTACCTGTTACCGCAACACCGCAGGTCAATGGCACAGCACCGCTACAGAGGTCGTTGTCAGGGCCCACATTCACAGTTGCACTTGCCTGCCCGGTGGCCACATCCGTTGGACCGGCATTGTAGGCGGTCCAAGTGGCCACATTGGTTACGGTGGAGTTGATGGTGACCGGTCCTACAGCGAAGAACGCACCGGCAGTAGGAGCAAGTGCGAAGGAGAACGCGTTGAGCAGTGATCCGAGAATATCGTCAGTCGCATCATGGATGTTCAATGTCACATCACCCGTGTTCTCACCGACATAGAAATAGCAGACATCGGTTCCGGGCGCAACGTTGATCACATTGGTCGCTGGCAGGAGGTCATCCGAACAATCGCCATTGCCATCTTCAACTGCCACAAACTTGGAAACCAAGATGGAAGGGCTGACGGTAGAGATTCGGATGGCCCAACTGTTGAGCGTGCCAACATCGCCTGCGGCCCTATCGCCAGCGTATAACGTCCAGTTGCCATTCATTGTACCACCAAAAAGACTTGCGAAAGTCTGAGTAGGGTGAGTTGAAGCACCTGGATTGGGAAAGTAAGTGCCCGTGAAAGGAGTGGTCAGGCTCTCAGCATCAGCGGCACCAAGATCGGTGAAGGTGACGGTGCTACCCAACCAGTCGGCTGATGTGCCAACTCCGCCCGCAGAGATACCATCATCCGCAGTTTCTGTGGCACCGGGACGCGAGACAAGTGTCAGAATATCCCCGTCTGGAGATACAAGTTTGAGGACAAGGTCACCGGGCCAAGTATGGTTGATGTTCACATCCACTTCAATATTGATGACAGACGTGCCTGTCACTCCAGAAACGGGAATGGCACTTGAATTCATTGAACCCAATGTCCCATTGTACACGTTGTCCGTTATCGTAAGTGCAGGCGCAGCCGAGAACGGCCCGAATGTGGTCTGTGCCAAGGCCGGCACAGCAGAAACAAGCGCAACCAGTGCCAAAAGACAACAGGATTTCAGCGCATCTTTGAATGAGTAGTGTGTTCTCATGTCTTTGTTGCTTTAAGGTTTACTGGTCTGATTTGGAAGTGCGATTCTCCGCGTTCGGATAGTTGGCAGGAAGCCGCTTCGATTCGAGGTCAGCATTCACCGCGCGTACGGGTGCTGCTGGGGCAGGCTGGGCCTGTGCATTGCGCACATCGATGCGTTGGGCGTTCTGGACCTGCGGCTGACGGGCGGGCGCATTGCTCACCGTCTTGACAGTGGCGGTGCGTGTCTGAGAAGACTTGACCTCGGTGGCCGCTACAGGTTTCACGGTCTGTTGGGCCGGACGGTATTCCGTCTTGCCTTCATTGACCGCCTGACGGTACTGTTCGGGGTGAGCTTCGATCCAGGCCTTTTTCTCCGTTTCGGAAGAGAAGGAAGGGATGCCGCTGCTCTGAGCGTGTGCGGCTGTCAGAGCAAGGCTGCTGAAGGCCACAATGGCAAAAATCTTCTTCATGGGTGAGTGGTTTTGGTGAATAGATCAGAGGGCGAAAGTATGCAAATCTGCGTATGAATGATGGAATCTGACAGATAAACCGGAAAATTAGGTGACCTCCCGTATCAAAGCGGCATCGTCACCGCGTTGACGACCGCAAGCGAGTCCAATTCCATCATTCTCCGATTGAAAAGTGGTCTCACCGAGTCAGGGACAGGCCCTGCGCTCGGAAGTTCCTCTTTGCGGTGGTCGATCTGCTTGCCGTTCTTCCAGAAACGGAAGCAGACGTGTGGCCCGGTGGCAAGACCGGTGCTGCCCACATAGCCGATGATGTCGCCCTGACTTACACGCTTTCCGGGCCTGATGCCCGCAGCGAACTTGGACATGTGCAGGTATTGGGTTTCATAGACGCTGTTATGCCGAATCTTGACATAGTTGCCGTTGCCGCCTGAATATTTGGCCTCGGAGACCGTGCCATCGCCCACGGCCATGATGGGTGTGCCTGTGGGGGCTGCATAGTCGGTACCGAAGTGTGGCCTCAGGGTGTTGAGGATGGGATGGAGCCTTGACTTGGAATAACCGGAGCTGATGCGCGAGAACTTGACGGGAGCCTTCAGGAATGCCCTGCGCAGGCTGTTGCCCTGAGCATCGAAATAGCCTTTCTCTCCTTCGTGCTCGAAGTAGTAGGCGCTGAATGTTCTTCCATTCTGCGAGAATGTGCTGGACAGGATACGCCCAAGACCTATGGGTTGGCCTTCGACATAGTTCTCTTCGAACAGCACTTCGAAGGCATCGCCCTTCTGGATGCGATAGAAGTCGATGGTCCAAGCATATATCTCAGAGAGTCCGATGGCGAGGGTAGGGTCGGCCCCGGCCTTGCGAAGGTCCACATAGAGGGATGCATCAATCTGGCCCCGGATGTGACGGAACCTTGTTTCCATGGGCTTGGAGTCGCGATAGATGTTGATGGTGTCGCGCAGGTCGAAGACCACGTACTCTGTGGCGTTGACCTCATAGATGAAGCAGCGGGCAGCCCCTGCGCTGTCCTTGTCGCAGAAGATGGTGAATGGCCGGCCGGCAGCGATCCTGCGCACATCGAACACCTCTTTGGAAGCCTTGGCGAGCTGATCGATGGTGGCCATGGGCACCTGATAGGGCAACAGGATCGATGCAAGGCTCTGGTGGCGTCTCACCTCATCGCGCACCACGATGAAGTCGTTGGTCACGATGCCGTATTCGATGTTGACAAGGTCGTTGTCCAACGGTCCATTGGCCTGACAGTCGGGATTCTGCACCTCGCCAGTACAGGCATGAAGTACGCTCATAAGGACAGTTGTCACAGTCAATCTCCACCACGTCATTTGCAGAAGGTCTTTATCGGAAGGTCATCTCAGCAAGGTGACTGTTCCACGTTGGTTGAAATGGGCGCCATCAGCTCCCGTAAGGTCAAGCATGAAGTAGTATGTTCCGGCTGCGGCCTCGGCCCCATCGTTGACGGTGCCGTCCCAACCCCAAGGTGCTCCTGTGGCCAAAGGCCCTTCGAAGGAGAAGACAGGCCTGCCCCATCGGTTGAAGATGTGGAGATTGGCCTCGTTGACGGCATAGGTGTAGGGTTCGAAGCGGTCGTTGACATTATCGCCATCGGGGGTGAAGACGTTGGGGGCCAAGAACTCGGACACAGCATCGATATGGAAATCATGGATGAGGGTGTCGGTGCAACCGAACTGG
The DNA here is from genome assembly GCA_021739625.1 of Flavobacteriales bacterium. GTDB lineage: Bacteria > Bacteroidota > Bacteroidia > UBA10329 > UBA10329 > UBA10329. Next base: position 7,770 of record JAIPBJ010000097.1, read on the forward strand.
GTAGTGATGACCAGCGTGATGCTGTGCCACCCGCTGTCGGGGAAGGTGAGTTGAAAGGAGGCCTCTGAGATGATGGTGTCCCCGAGGAACCACTGAGCGGTCTCATCGGGGCCGGTCAAAGCTTGAAAGGTTGCGATGGCTCCCGCTGAACTCTGATCGAGCATTGCCTGAGGCAGGGGATTGACATTGACCTGCTGTGTGACCTGACCGCTGCATCCCTGTGCGGTGGTCACGGTGAGCTGCACATCGAACGGGCCCGAATGGGGGAATAAAAGGGAAGGATTCCGGATGGGTGAAGGATCGCTCCCGGCACCGAAGTCCCAATGCCAAGAGTTGATATTGCCGGTCTGCGCAGTGCTCTGATCGGTGAAGATTACCGGGTCGCCATCGCAGGCGTCCACGGCAGTGAAGGCCGCCACGGGATTTGGCAGCACCACAAGGAGTGTGCTGTCCATGGCATCGCATCCTGCTGCATCCACAATGGACTGAACGATATAGAACTGTCCGGGATCGGGGAAGGTGACGAAGCCCGGGTCTTCGGCCATGCTGGTCTGTCCGTTGCCGAAGTCCCATTGCCACTGGGCAATGGAGCCGAGGGCACTGTATGAGCTGTCGAGCACCATGACGGAGTCTCCGGCACAGATCTGAGAAACGGTGACTTCCATTCCGGGCAGGATGGAGAGGCAGAACCGCTGCGCGCTGTAGAGGCCTCCGGTGCTGCCGGTGAAACCCCAGAAGACCATGGGGTCGTTACCGAATATCTGGGTCACGATATCGCCTGTGTATTCGAGCCTTAGGAACCCATCGATATAGACCCTGAGTATCTGGCCGACCGGGTTCCAAGAAATTCTGAGAAGATGTTCCTGTCCATCCTCGATATTGAGATTGAGGGGGAGGGCCGAAATTGGGCCTGCAAGATTCTGCGGGGAGTTGTGGTCGCTGTTGCCGTTGGCCATGATGGCGACATGGTCGTACTGGGGGTCTCCGTTGGAGCCGTTCTGGTAGGTGTCGATCTCGATGGAGACAGAGGGGTCTATTCCCTGATAGCCGAGGCCCCCTCCCCCGACCCCGATGCTGGTGCTGATGGGCTGGAGGACGAACGCGATGCCGTCAGCACCACCGTTGTCGGTTCCGAGGAAGACGTCAAAAGTGAAGTCGAAGGGCTGATCGAGGCTGATCATGTTCTCGTTCCACACGGAGCCGAACTGGTCGACCTGAGGCAAAGTGAGCCGATAGCAGTTGCAGCTGAGCTGGGCCGCGGTTCCATTGGTCACATACTGGGCCTGGGCCCCTGTGGCAAAAAAAAGCAGGGCCGCGATGGCGGCCCAGATGGGTTTTCCCTTCATTCCTTGCGGGCTTCATTGAGTTGGGCGATGAGCCAGGACCTGCCCCATTCGTCCTTTTCCTGTGGTGTCCAAAGATCGGGAAAAAATATGCGTTTCATGAAACGTGGGGGCAGATACTGCTGCCAGTTGGTGCCACCTGTGGCCGCCACCTCGTCCTTGTCGCGCAGGAGATAGCGGGCGGCAGTGCGGTAGTGCTGCAGTGGCCAGTTGATGTTGACATTGGCATCGAGCAGGCGCATCTGGCTGACGAGTTCCGGTCTCTGACGGTCGGTTTCGGGCAAAGAGGCGTATCTGGCCCAGATGTTCTTTGCGCGATAGTCCTTGGCAAGGTTGAGGAGCTCGGCCCCGTACTTCTGCTCGAACTGATGAAGGGTGAGGGTCTTCTTGCCTGTTCCGATCTCGGTGGCCCCGGCCTTCCAGTAGATATGCTGGAACATGGCGTCCATTCCCTTATCGTCATCGGCAGTGGCGGCAAAGCTGTCGCGGTGGTCGCGGTGAACGAGGTTGCGGAGCGGGGTGGCGCAGATCTCGATCTTGCGGTACTGTGCGCTCTGGAAACCGCTGGCGGGCAGCAGGGCCATTCGGAAGCGGAGGAACTGCTCCTTGTCCATGCCGGTCTCCATTACGCCATAGCTCTGTGTGAGCGCATCGAAATAGCGGTTGATGCGCTGGAGGCGTTCGAGGAGGAATGCTGGGTCGAGGGAATCGTTCCATCCGAGGTCGTTGCCGTTGGGGAGGACATTGCGGCCATTGTGGGCGATCTGTTCCATCTCGTGGAGGGCGAGGCGGAAATAGAGCTCGGTGATCTGGTGGTACATGATGAAGATCTGCTCATCGGGGAAGTCGGTGCGGGGCTTCTGGAGAGTGAGCAGGGTGTCGAGGTTGACGTATTCCCAGTAGGGCAGGTAGTTGGAGATGAGCAGCCCATCGAGGTAGGCGTTCATGTCCTGTCCCATGGAGGCATACTTCTCTTCGAGCTTGGCGAGTCTTTCCTCTGATTCGTTGCGCATGATGGTCTCTTATCGGGTTGAAAAGGCGGGCCAAAGTAGGGAAATGCGAAGTTGCAGGGCTGACGGCCGTCATTCTGTGCAAGGCGTGGGTAATCTATAACTTGCCGGCCACAGAACAGAAGGACAACATGGAGAAGAACACAGTGGTAGGTGCGGGCCTGGTGGGTTCGCTGCTGGCGGTATATCTCGCGAAGCGGGGAGAAAAGGTGGACGTGTATGAGCGCAGGCCCGACATGCGGAAGGCGAACATATCGGCCGGGAAGAGCATCAACCTCGCGCTGAGCGACCGCGGACTGAAGGCGCTGCGGGGCGTGGGCATCGAGCAGGAGATCATCGACATCTCGATTCCGATGAAGGGACGGATGGTTCACATGACGGACGGCACGGTGAGTTTCCAGCCTTATGGGAAGGAGGGACAGAGCATATTGAGCGTAAGTCGCGGGGAGCTGAACCGCAAGCTGATGACGCTGGCGGAGCGCCACGCGAACGTGACGCTGCATTTCAACCAGCGGTGTACGGGCGTGGACCTTGACGGAGCCGCCTGCACGTTCGTGGACGATGGCACGGGCGTGGAGACGGTGGCGCAGGCCGACAGGGTGTTTGGCACTGACGGGGCGTTCTCGGCCGTGCGGGGCAGGATGCAGTTCCTCGACCGCTTCAACTCTTCGCAGCAATATCTGGAGCATGGCTACAAGGAGCTGACCATCCCTCCTACCGCAGATGGCGGTTTCAGGCTTGAGAAGCATTGCCTGCACATCTGGCCGAGGGGGAACTACATGCTGATAGCGCTGCCGAACCTTGACGGGAGTTTCACCTGCACGCTGTTCTTCCCGTTCGAGGGTGAGCGGTCGTTCGCATCGTTGCAGACGGCCAAGGACGTGACGGCCTTCTTCGGGGAGGTGTTCGCAGATGCGGTGCCGCACATGCCCACGCTGGTGGAGGATTACTTCACGAACCCGACATCATCGCTGGTCATCGTGCGATGTTCGCCATGGAACTACAAGGACAAGGCGCTGCTGCTGGGCGATGCGGCCCACGCGATAGTGCCGTTCTATGGGCAGGGGATGAACTGTGGGTTTGAGGACTGCACGGTGTTCGATGAACTGGCCGATACGCTATGGGACGACAAGGAGACGATGTTCAGCCGCTTCTCCTCGCTGCGCAAGCCGGACGGGGACGCGATTGCCGACCTTGCGCTGCGCAACTTCATCGAGATGCGCGACCTGGTGGCCGATGAGCGGTTCCTGCTGCGCAAGAAGATCGAGAAGGCACTGAACGAAAGGCATCCCACGCAGTGGATACCGCTATATAGCATGGTGACGTTCTCGCATCTGCGCTACTCGGACGCGCTGGACTATGGGAAACGGCACGACCGCATCATGGAGGAGGTGCTGGGCTGGCCGGACATCGCAGAGAACTGGGACACGCCCGAGGTGATGCGGAGGATAGAGGAGGTGGCGGGGCTGGGGGGCAATTAGCAATGTGCAATTAGCAATTGGCAATGTGCAATGTGCAATTAGCAATTGGGGTTTCGCACTTGTCTTGCTGTGCTGCTGGGAAGATGATTCAGTGACGGTGAGCAGTCTTTCATTATCGGTGAGCGGTCGTTCATAGCCCGTGAGGAGTCTTTCATTAAAGGTGAGCGGTCTTTCATTAACCGTGAGCAGCCTTTCATCAGTGGTGAGGGGTCTTTCATAGGCCGTGAGCAGTCTTTCATTATCGGTGAGCGGTCATTCATCGGTGGTGAGCAGCCTTTCATTAACCGTGAGCAGCCTTTCATCGGTGGTGAGCAGTCATTGATAGGTCGTGAGCAGTCGTTAGGTGATAGTTATCGGCATGATTTCCAGAGAATGTCTAACTTTCGGGCAAATCATCGGGCCATGATAAGACTGTACATACATCATCTTGTGGGACTTAAGGGGGCGGAGCATCCGCAGGCCTATTTGATCGGGCTTGGCTTCACGGCACGGGAGGCGCGGACGCTGGCACACGGGCACGAGGCGGAGCTGTTGCAGGACGATGTGCTGCAACGGCTATGCGAAGGGCTGCTGTGCACCCCGAATGATGTGCTGAGCTGGTACGGGCCGGGCGACCATCCGCTCGTGGCGCTGAACGCGAGTGGCCCACAGTTGAAAGAGCGGCTTCAGGCTTCGAAAAGCGCAGCCGAAGCAGAGGAACTGCTGACCAAGGCATTGGAGGCGATGAGGGCGGAGGTGCCGCCCCAACGGATGGCGGGGGGGCGGCTGTTCCTGAACGTGGAGCGGCTGCTGCGTCTGCGTCAGGTGAAGAAGCCGAGGCGCGAGCTGATGCGGATGGGGTTCACGGCCTCGGAGGCGCAACGGCTGCTGAGTTCCGACCGCAAGGGGGTGAGGGTGAAGGTGCTGACGCGGCTGTGCGAGGCTTTCCAATGCCTGCCGAACGAGCTGTATGACTTCGAGGGGCCGGAAGGTCATGTGCTTCAGGCGGTGCGCAAACCAGGTGCCGTGAATCTTGATGCCGGGCTTGCGGGGCTTACGGAGGAGCAGCTGCGGAGGGTTGTGCAGGCGGTGTGGAGGTAGAAGGATTTGCGAAGAACGATTATCGATTATCGATTGGCGATTACTGCGTTTCGCAGTGAGCTCCCTGCGGTCGGTTGAGGGGCAGAGGGGAAGTATTTGCAATAGACGATTACTGCGAAAAGCAGTGAGACCGCTTCGCTCAGTTTGCAATGGACGATTTGCAATTGAGGGGGGAGACGGGGAGCGAGAGGGCCTGATGAGCAGCAATCCTTTCATAACAGTTGTAAATGATACCTTCGGTGCGAGAAATGAAACATTGCGCGCCATGAGAACAACTCTTTATCTCCTCTTATTGCTGTTACCCGCCATCGCAGTGGCGCAGCAGAGCGACCCGAAGCTCACCGCCCAGATGAACGGGCAGATGGCCAAGCGCAACACGGCCGTGTTCGAGGAGAACAAAGGCCAGATGAAGGACCAGCACTGGCAGCCGAGGCCCGATGTGCTCTTCAATGGCAATGCGCAGGGAATGCACTATTACATCCGCGACAAGGGGATGAGCTACCAGCTGAGCAGGGTGGAGAGCTGGAAGGAGGAAGAGGATGACCGCAGCGCGATGGTGGGCGCTGAGAAAAGGCAGGTGCCTGATGAGATGGGCACGTACCGTGTGGATGTGGAGTGGACGGACTTCAACGAGGGTTTTACGGTGGAGAAAGGTGCTGCGTTGGAGGGCTACACCAATTACTACAATGTGCCGGAGGGTGTGGAGCCTGCGCTCTTTGTGAAGCAGTATGAGAGTGTGACGCTAAAGGGACTGTGGCCGGGCATAGACCTGCGCTGCTACAGCACGGACGGGACGTTGGAGACGGATTGGCTGGTGGCTG
>JAIPBJ010000098.1 GCA_021739625.1 Flavobacteriales bacterium
GCCCCGCTGCAACTGATGTTGCAGCGGGGCTTGCATTTCTTTCGCTAATGGCTAATAGCTACAGGCCACCTCACATGTTCGCAATGATCTCATCACCGAACTCCGAGCACTTGAGCAGTGTCGCACCGGTCATCAGACGTTCGAAATCATAGGTCACGCGCTTCTTGGCGATCGAGCTCTCAATGCCTTGGACGATGAGTTCCGCTGCCTCGATCCAACCGAGGTGCTCCAGCATCATGCATCCCGAAAGGATGACTGAGCTTGGGTTCACCTTGTCCAGTCCGGCATACTTAGGAGCAGTTCCATGCGTTGCTTCGAAAATGGCGTGGCCTGTCACGTAGTTGATGTTCGCACCGGGAGCGATACCGATACCACCCACAGAGGCTGCCAAGGCATCGGACACATAATCCCCGTTCAGGTTCAATGTGGCGATGACCGAATACTCCTTCGGACGCAGTTGAATCTGCTGTAGGAAGGCATCGGCAATGCTGTCCTTCACAAGGATCTTTCCTGCTGCGATGGCGGCACTCTGTGCAGCATCAGCGGCAGCGGCACCATCCTTTGCAGCAATGCGGTCATACTGCGCCCAAGTGAATACCTTGTCACCGAACTCGCGCTCGGCCAAGGCATAGCCCCATTTCTTGAAACCACCTTCGGTGTATTTCATGATGTTGCCCTTGTGTACGATGGTCACACTCGGCTTCTTGTGCTTGATGGCATACTCGATCGTAGCGCGCACCAGGCGTTCTGTTCCATCAATCGAAACTGGTTTGATACCGATGGATGAAGACTCGGGGAAACGGATGTTCTTCACCCCCATTTCCTTTATTAGGAAGTCAATCACCTTCTTCACATCAGCGGTACCTGCTTCCCATTCGATGCCAGCATAGATGTCCTCTGTATTCTCGCGGAAAATGACCATGTCAACATCACCGGGGCGCAACATGGGCGATGGCACGCCTTCGAACCAACGCACAGGACGCACGCAGGCGTAGAGGTCCAGCTCCTGACGCAGGGCCACATTCAAGGAGCGGATACCGCCCCCGATGGGCGTTGTAAGTGGCCCCTTGATGGCAATCAGGCACTCGTCAATAACCTTCAATGTTTCCTTTGGCAGCCATTCGCCCGTCTGATTGAATGCCTTTTCGCCTGCGAGCACTTCTTTCCAGACCAGGCTGCGCTGCCCTTTGTATGCCTTCGCAACAGCGGCCTCCAGCACGCGTTTCGATGCGGCCCAGATGTCGGCCCCAGTGCCATCACCCTCAATGAAAGGGATGATCGGGTCGTTGGGCACATTGAGCTTTCCATTGCTGACGGTGATTTTTGTTCCTGCCATTGTCGTAGTGTTGAGTTTTTGTTTTTTAATGATCGGTGCCAAATGTATCAATCCCCTTCACTTGGAAAACTGATGAACTTCAGCTATTGGAATCTCGCTGATGGGAATAACGATGCTCAGAAACTCCACCTCATATACCTGAGGAGGTTCCCCGCAATCTCGCGGGGTCAGATGTCCAATTCAAGCCCGAACCTCTCCCTTAGCAGGTCGAGATGGGGATTGAGGTCCCGCATTTTCTCAAACTTCTCCTTGGCCGTGTATGCCTTCTTGGAGGTTATCACCTCATCGACCGGTGTCTGCAGTTGCACACTGAAGTTATTGAGATTCCTTCTTATGTCGTCCAACAGGGCCGTGCGGTTCTCATTCACCGTCTCCAACTCGTGTTCGCTGTCAAGGGTCAATTCGATCAGATTGTCGTTGGTCAATCGGGGCGGCCGCTTTGTAAGCGAGCTCAGCAGACTGGGCTTGTTACCGAAAAGATGCTGCACCCGTTCATTCCAGATCTGTTGCATGTGCTCCTCAGTGAAACCATCAACAGGCAGCAATTCGGCACACTGCTCTTGTTCCTTGTCCTTCTCATCCACGGAACTTATGCGCACTGAACCCGGTCGGGCACTTCTGCGGACAGGTTGGTCAAGGGTTCTGCCAGATGGTTCCGGGATCTTTTCAACGGCTGGCTCAGAATCAGATGCCTCAGAAAGTGGTCCGGGGGCTGCGGCAGCATCCGCCTTGTCTGCATTCTCAGCCAATGTTGGTGCAGCGTCCGAACGCAGTGCGGTGGTGGCGGCCTTGATGGGCTGTTGGATCTGACCTACCCCGTCACTATTGCTGTTTTTTTTTTCGGCCACCGGTTCGGCAGCCTCACCCGCAGGCGACCTGTGAAGGGCACAGATCTTCATGAGCGTCAGCTCCACCAGCAGTCGCTGGTTCTTGCTGCCACGGTACTGCACATCGCACTCGTTCATAAAGCGCAACGCTTTGAGCAGATTGAGCGGTGCGAAGGTCTTTGACTGCACAAGGAAGCGCTTCGCCACACGGTCGGTCACTTCCAGAAGTTTCACAGTGGACGCATCCTGACTCATCAGCAGATTCCGGAAGTGGGTGGCGAGTCCATTGATGAACTCATGACCATTGAAACCACTGTCAAGCACCTCACTGAACAAGAGCATTGAACCGGGAATATCACCATGAAGCACCAGATCCGTGGCACGGAAATAATAGTCGTGGTCGAGTATGTTGAGATTCTCGACCGCATCCTTGTATGTCACGTCATTTCCAGCGAAGGTGACGATGCGGTCAAATATGGAAAGGGCATCCCGCAATGCACCATCGGCCTTCTCTGCAATGACATGGAGTGCCTCCTCGTCAATGTTCACGCCTTCCTTGGCAGCAATGTTGGCAAGGTGACCCACCATATCGCTCACGGTGATGCGCTTGAAATCGAAGATCTGGCAGCGTGAAAGTATAGTGGGTATGATCTTGTGCTTCTCGGTGGTTGCCAAGATGAAGATGGCATGTGCGGGCGGTTCTTCGAGTGTCTTCAGGAAAGCGTTGAATGCCGCCTGACTCAACATGTGAACCTCATCTATTATATAGACTTTGAATTTGCCCTGCTGCGGAGCAAAACGCACCTGATCGATCAGATTTCTGATGTCATCGACCGAGTTGTTCGATGCCGCATCCAGCTCAAAGATGTTGAATGCAAAATCCTCATCCTCCGCAAAATTGCCTGTGGCGTGGTTGATGGCCTTGGCAAGTATCCTTGCACAGGTGGTCTTGCCCACTCCACGTGGCCCGCAGAAAAGCAGTGCCTGTGCCAGATGGTTGTTGGCGATGGCCTTCTGCAAGGTTGATGTGATGGAATGCTGCCCTACAACGTCCTCGAACGTGGCGGGCCTGTATTTCCTTGCCGAAACGATATAATTCTCCATGGCGGATGCGGGGTTCAAACATACGGTGAAGGCCCAGATCTGCCAAGCAAATTCTCATCCGACCTCCAAGAGATTATCAACAGAGGCGGTCGCCATCCTGCCAAAAGCGGCATTGAGACTGCATTTGCGAGTAGAAATGATGGGCAGATCAGCGATCTGTATCCGCAGATAAAATTGGTCGTCTTGCGTGTCAGATGAAATTCTACCTTTGCCGTCCGCTTTTTGGGCGGTAAACAATCTTACCCAATTCAATTAAACATGAACCAGTACGAAACCGTTTTCATTTTAACTCCCGTTTTGTCTGAAGCTCAGATGAAGGAAGCGGTTCAGGAGTACGAGAAGTTCTTGAAATCCGAGGGGGCCAAATTGGTCTCCAAAGAGGACTGGGGGCTGCGCAAACTGGCGTATCCCATCCAAAAGAAGTCCACCGGATTTTACACGCTCTTCGAATTCCAGGCCGCCCCTTCGGACATTGAGAAGCTTGAGGTGAAATTCAAGCGCGATGAGCGCGTAATCCGTTTCCTCACCGTGAAGATGGACAAATACCATGTCACATACGCGGAAGCACGGAGAAACAAGAAAAAGAACAAGAACCAAGAGAACGCCTAAGACCGAAAGACAATGGCCAAGAAAGAAGGAGAAATCCGGTACCTCACCCCACCATCGGTTGAGGTTTCACGAGACAAATACTGCCGTTTCCAAAAATACGGCATCAAATTCATCGATTACAAGGACCCCGACTACCTGTTGGCGTTCGTGAACGAGCAGGGTAAACTGCTGCCACGCAGATTGACCGGTACTTCACTGAAGTATCAGCGCAAGGTGTCTCAGGCCGTGAAACGCGCCCGGCATCTGGCCCTCATGCCTTACGTAGCTGACCTTTTAAAGTAAGCCGACATGGATATCATACTCAAACAAGACGTTGACAATCTCGGTTACCGGGACGATCTCGTTACCGTGAAGAACGGTTATGCCCGGAACTTCCTCATCCCAAAAGGAATGGCGGTCCTGGCCACTTCAAGTGCGCAAAAAGTACGCACAGAGAACCTGAAGCAGCGCGCTCACCGCGAAGCCAAGCTCCGCGAGGAGGCCGAAACTTTGGGCGCCAAACTTGCCGCTGGGGTTATCAAGGTAGGTGCGAAGGTCGGTGATGGCGGAAGTAAGATCTTCGGATCGGTCAACAACATTCAGGTTGCCGAAGCAGTGAAAGCCGCGCTCGGAGTAGAGCTTGACCGTAAGAAGATCATCCTGAAGGGCGATGCCATCAAAGAGATTGGAACCTATACCGCTACAGTGCGTCTTCACAAGGATGTGGCCCAAGAGTTCCAATTCGAAGTGATTGCCGAATAAGCGCAAGAGGTATCCTCAGATATAGAGATCCCCGTCAGATTCATTTCTGACGGGGATTTTTTTTTCATTGCACTGTTCCGGTTCGCGTCAAAAAAGGAATCCCTCTCTGAAGAAACGTTTCAGAGAGGGATTCTCGCAATCGCATGACCACGTGTCGGCCGATCAATAGTATACCATCCTGCGGACCTTGGCGATGTATTTGCTTAGGCGGAGTACCTGACGGGTATAACCATACTCATTATCATACCACACATAGAGCACCACACTGCGTCCATCTTCGGAAACAATGGTTGCCGGAGAGTCGAAGATTGCAGCACAGTAGTTTCCAACAATGTCCGAAGACACAAGTTCGTTGGAGAACGAATAATGAATCTGCTCCACAAGTTCACCGTTGAGCGCAGCGTCCTTCAGAGCAGCTTTCACACTTTCCAAAGTAACATTCTTTTTCAACGTGAGATTGAGGATGGCCAGCGATCCATCGGGCGTGGGAACGCGGACCGCATTGGATGTCAGCTTGCCGGCCAGATGAGGTATGACCTTGGCAACGGCCTTGCCTGCACCTGTCTCGGTGATCACCATGTTGAGGGCTGCACTGCGGCCTCTGCGATATTTCTTGTGATAGTTGTCCAGCAGGTTCTGGTCGTTGGTATAGGCATGTATGGTTTCCACGTGTCCTTTCTCGATACCGAACACGTCTTCTATCACCTTCAGCACCGGGACGATAGCATTGGTGGTGCATGATGCGGCCGACCAGATGTCTTCCTTGTCAGGGTCGAAATCGTTGTGATTCACACCATAGACCACATTCGGCACGCTCTTGCCCGGTGCGGTAAGCATCACCTTGCTCACACCTTTACTTTTGAGGTGAAGCCCAAGCGTGTCCTTGTCGCGCCACACACCCGTGTTGTCAATCACCAGAGCATCGTTGATACCGTATGCTGTATAGTCGATGGTATCTGGATTGTTGGCAGCGATCATCGTCACCGTGTGGCCATTGATGATCAGTGCCTTCTTTTCCACATCCACGATGATCGTTGCCGGAAAAGGGCCATGCACCGAGTCTGTCCTGAGAAGGTCGGCACGCTTCTCCAGGTCGTGATCGGTGTTGGACCGCGTTACGATGGCGCGAAGCCTGAGCTGATCTCCTTTGCCAGACTGCGCAATCAATTCGCGGGCAGCCAGTCGGCCGATACGCCCAAAACCGTACAGGATGACATCCTTCGGAGGATTGGGGTTGCTGCCATTGGCTTCAAACCCCTTCAGCTGTGCTGTTAAAAAGCTTGCGACAGAATCTCGACCCGCTTTCGCACCGAGCCACTCGAAAGTGAGTTTGCCCAAATCGATGCGTGAAGGGGCAAGAGACAGTCTTTCCAGCCCACGGGCCACTTCAAGGCTGTCAAAGACCGTAATCGGCTTACCAACGATATTGCGTGAATATTCGTGGTGGTTCAGCACCTCGCTCACACCCACATCATGCAACGGCTTGTGGAAGATGATGAGTTCAATGGAGCGGTCGCATCGCAATCTGCCTACGATGCCCATCAGCTCAATGGCTGCTTTCTCTTGGGTTATCCAACTGTCCAGCTCGGTCTGGTAGGTGTTCTGTTTCGGTATGACGGTATCGGTGCTCATGTGTATGATGGATTTGGATTGATGTCCGATAGAAAAAAGCAATGCCGTTCAAGGTCAAGGCGCTGGCCTGTTGCTTGAACGGCATTTTTCATAGGCCTTCATCTGCCTAATTTGATTGATGACCTCTTATCCCAGATAGGCTTTCAGAAGTTTGCTCCTCGATGTGTGGCGCAACCTGCGGATGGCCTTCTCCTTGACCTGACGGACACGTTCGCGTGTCAGATCGAATTTCGCCCCTATCTCTTCCAGTGTGAGGCCATGGTTCATTCCAATTCCGAAGAACAGTTTTACCACTTCCCGCTCTCGGTCGGTGAGGGTTGCGAGCGAACGCTCGATCTCCTTCTGGAGCGACTCGTTCATCAGCGATGTGTCCGCACGGGGAGAGTCGTGGTTGACCAGCACGTCCAACAGACTGTTGTCCTCGCCCTGAACGAACGGTGCATCCATGGACACGTGACGGCCTGACACACGCATGGTGTCGGCCACTTTCTCTTCCGGAATCTCCAGCACACGGGCCAATTCCTCGGCAGACGGTTCGCGCTCGAACTCCTGCTCGAGTTTGGAGAATGCCTTATTAATCTTGTTCAGTGAACCCACCTGATTCAAAGGCAGGCGCACGATACGCGATTGCTCAGCCAACGCCTGCAGAATGGACTGACGGATCCACCACACCGCATAAGAGATGAATTTGAAGCCACGCGTCTCATCAAAACGTTGTGCTGCCTTGATAAGGCCAAGGTTCCCTTCATTGATAAGGTCAGGGAGACTCAGTCCTTGATTCTGGTACTGCTTGGCCACAGACACCACAAAACGCAGGTTGGCCTTGGTCAATTTCTCAAGGGCTGCCTGATCTCCTTCGCGGATCCTTCTTGCCAGCGCGACCTCCATATCGGCCGTGATCAGATCCTCCTTGCCGATCTCTTGGAGGTATTTGTCGAGCGAAGCGCTCTCACGGTTGGTTATGGATTTGGTGATCTTAAGCTGTCTCATAGGCCGGTTTTGAATGTGCGGGCGGGTTGAACGGACACCCCCCGAAAAAGGTTCGCAAAGATATGGAAACAAGGTGGCATTTTCTGAAGAAAAACGGGGGTGCTGCGGCACCCCCGTTCCAATGCCATTGTACTCAAAGTCCGAAACCGTAATAGGCGGTCAATCCATTGGGATATATCCCTTCGATCAACACTCCGCCCGTCTTACGTTCGAGCAGGTTGGTCAGATCATCGGCAGTGCCCACTTCCTTACGGTCCACACGGGTGATGATGAAGCCATCGCGCACACCGGCCGACATCAGTTTGCCCTTGCCCACCGAGATTACTTTGACGCCATTGCGGATGCCCAACTTGCGCAGTTCGTCCATGCTCACCGGCTGAAATGTGGCCCCCAATTGCACCAATGCCTCTGAGGTCTTTGGGATGATGCCCGTGTCGCCATGTCTGTTGCGCAGTGTCACCTCATACTTCTTCAATTCCTCGTTGCGCACTACCGTGACCTGCGCCACATCGCCTGGACGATAAGTGCCGATGCGCTCCTGAAGTTCGGGCACGTTCTTCACGGGGTGGCCGTCCACCGCAACGATGATATCGCCTTCCCTGAGGCCCGCCTCTGAGGCTGCTCCACCATCAGTGAGACCGTTCACATAAGCGCCCTCGGTCATCTTGAGTCCCTTCTCGGTGGCCAATTTTCCGTCAAGGTCGCGAATGCTGACCCCTATGAATGCACGTTGAACAGCACCGAACTCCATCAGATCGTTCACCACCTTGCGCGCCACATTCACCGGAACCGCAAAAGAATAGCCCGTGTAGGCACCTGTGTTGGATGCAATGGCCGTGTTGATGCCAACAAGTTCACCCTTTGTGTTCACCAACGCACCACCGCTGTTGCCGGGATTCACAGCTGCATCGGTCTGGATGAAACTTTCAATGGCGAACTCCTCGTTCAGGATGTTGATATTGCGGCCTTTCGCACTCACAATGCCCGCTGTGACTGTCGATGTGAGGTTGAAGGGATTGCCTACTGCCAGCACCCACTCGCCCACTTCCAGTTGGTCGCTATTGCCATATGGGACGTAACTCAGACCTTCGGCCTTGATCTTCAGAATGGCGAGGTCGGTGTTCGGGTCGGCCCCCACCACCTCGGCCAGATAGCTGCGCTTGTCGTTGAGGGTCACCTCCACCTCGTCAGCATTGTTGATGACGTGGTTGTTGGTCATGATATAGCCATCTGCCGAAATGATGACCCCAGACCCGCTGCCCATCTGTGGCTGCATCTGAGGCTGTCCCTGATCGAAGAATCGGTAGAACGGATGCGCGTACTGATTCTGACCCCTGTGCATCGTTCTGGTCTTCACGTGTACCACCCCATTGATGGAAGCCTTGGCAGCCTCCACGAAATTGATGCTGCTTTCGGGCGCGGCCAGTGGGTAATTGACCCGTTGGACAGGCAACTGGGCCAACATGTCCACCGACTGCCCGGTGGATCTGTCCTTTTCGAGAAACCTGTAGGTTCCGATGGAAACGGCCGATCCCACAAGAGCTGCAACCGCAAGAGATGTGATGTTCTTCATGGCGAATTGATTTTGGTTCAAGGTTTAACGTTAAGAATTCAATGTCCAAATTGTAAATGTGCAGGGGCGAATGTGCGGATGTGCTCCACGGAACATTGCCATCCATCAGCCGCCCCTCACTATGTTTGTCCTCCCAACAAAAAGAACACCATTCGTCCGCGTTTATTGCCGCAAAGCCTCTAAAAAATGTTAATCTCATTTTGGAAATATCACGGCACGGGAAACGACTTCGTGATGGTGGACGACCGTGAGGCACTGTTCAAGGCCACTCCCCAAGGCGTGGCGCATCTGTGCGACAGGCACTTTGGCATCGGGGCTGACGGGCTTATTCTGCTGCGTATGGACAACGGTGTGCCGCGCATGCTGTATTACAACTCGGATGGTCGCCAGAGCACGATGTGTGGCAACGGTGGACGGTGCTTCGTGGCGTTCTGCCATTTTTTAGATGTCATGTCAGATTCGGGTGAATTTTTGGCAGTTGATGGGCCGCATCCCTTCCAGTTGAAGGATGGCATCGTCTCGCTCAAAATGCAGGATGTGGATGTGTTGGAGCCCATTGGGCAGGATGTTTTTCTGAATACCGGTTCTCCGCACTACGTTCAATTTCTTGAGAGCGTGAACGGACTTGATGTCTGCGGGTCGGGCAAGGCCGTCCGCTACAACGACCGCTTCAGGGCCGAAGGTGTCAATGTGAATTTCGTGGCACAGGAAGGCGATGCCATCCGTGTACGAACCTACGAGCGTGGCGTGGAGGACGAGACCTATTCCTGCGGCACAGGCGTGACAGCAGCAGCGCTGGCCTTCGACCGTCAGTCCCGATCCAGAACCGGCTCCGTGTCAGTGCATACATTGGGCGGTGACCTTTCCGTTTCGTTCAAAAGGAACAATGGGGGCTACGCTGATATTTGGCTACATGGCCCTGCTGCACAGGTCTTCAAAGGGGAAATCGAAATTTGACCGGAATTCCGCAGATCTGCTGCCGCGCATCCCTCCAGAGGCCGATATGCGCCTTGTGTTGTTGAACGTTGGGCAGATTCCCGCCCGTATTTTCGCGAAGTTGACCCCTTCGTGAAAAACATGACCGATGCCCTTTGCCGTTTTCCACTTCCCACTTACTTTGCCGCGTCTGTTCCAAACTCAACTTTGGACATTAACCTAATAATATGTTGTACGACTTCATAGTGATCGGCTCAGGGTCTGCAGGTGGCATCATGGCGCGGCAGCTCAACAGGTCGGGTGCAAAGACCGTCCTGCTGGAAGCAGGCAGATTCTACCGCAAGGACAACTTCCCAAAGTCGGAGATCGAGTTCTCGGCCCAACTGTTCTGGGGCGGTGGAATCGAGTTCGACACCAAGGCCCGGACCGCATTCCTGAGAGCAAAATGCGTTGGTGGCACCACCATTGTCAACCAATGCCTCATGGACCGTTTTGATGACGATGCCATCAGCGACTGGCGTCAGCGATCGGGTGTTGATTTCTTCAATATGGAAGAGATGGACCGGTGGTACGAGAAAGCGGAAGCACATCTGGTGCTGAAAACCTTCGAGGAGCAAGAACGGAACCGTAACGCCCAGAAATTCTGCGAAGGGATGGACAAGCTCGGGTACAAGTGGAAATTTCTCAGGAGAGGGATGGACGACTGCGCCACTGAGCGTGGCAATGACTGCGTAGGATGCCTTGGAGGCTGCTTCCGCGATTCGAAACAGAGTTCGCTGGTAAGCAGCATTCAGCCGGCAGAGAAGGAGGGATTGGAGATCCGAACAGGATTTGAGGTCGGGCGCATCGCGCACCGTGCTGACCATGTGCAGGTCTTCGGGATGGAAAAAGGGGCGGAGACCGAGATCAAAGCGAAGAAGGTCATCCTTTGTGGTGGTTCGTTCGGCACCACCAAGATGATGCTCGCCTCAGGTTTCAAGACCTCGCTTCCTGCCTTGGGAAAGGGCTTCTGCCAACATCCACAGTACATGCTATTCGGTCTCTTCGATGAACCGATGGACGCATGGAAGCACTCGTTCCAGACCGTTGCAAGCGCAGACCCCAGTTTCAGAAAACGGGGCTTCAAGTTGGAGAACGTGTTCGCGGGACCTGTATCCAACGCATTCCTATACAAGGCCTATGGCAAGGAACATCATCGCCTGATGCGTCAGTACCGCTACACCAATTCATTGGAGACCGCCATCCGTGATGAGCCCGAAGGCGGTGAAATGAGCCTTGACAGGAAAGGGAATCTGTTGGTGAACAAGACCCTGACCGATCAGGACAACCGCAGGCGGGTCGATGGACTTGACACGGTGCGTGACGTCCTCCGCGCACAGGGTGCCAAGGAGATTATCGAATCACCGTTCTATTTCGGCCTTCATCTGATGGGAGGATGTGGCATCGGGACTGATGCGAAGACCTCGGTCGTTGACCCGGAGTTCCGAGTCCATGGCCATCCAAACCTTTACATAGTGGACACATCGGTATTTCCGAGTGCTCCCGGCATCAACCCGTCATTGACGGCCATGACGCTTTCCCTGAAACTGAGTGAACAACTTCTCGCAAAATGAGCTTCAGATCGAACTACATCAGCCCAGCGGCTGTGCGCGGCCTTTCTCGCATAGGCGACATCATCTGCCCCGGTGACGGAGAATTCCCATCCTATTCCAAACTGGGATGTGTTGAACATGCCGACATCATGTTGGAGCACGCGCCTCCGGCCGACATCAAAGACCTCGGAATGCTACTGGCCATTCTGTCCTACATGCCCAATAGCGTTCTGCGCTGGGCAGTGAAACAGATGGCAGAGAGCCACGAGAGCGAAAGCGCACTGAGCACCACCTTCCGCCAATTGGATTTCGGACTGCGTGGCATCATATTTGGAACCTACTATTCTGGGCGCTCAGGAAAGGATTATGATGGCCCGGACACACATGCCCTGGTCGGATTCAGCATCAACAGAATTGAAGACTGACCTTCTCAATTCCTGCCGCTCACCTGACATCACCGCTCCTTGCATCTTCCGTACTTTAGCCAACCGAAAAAAACTCCCTTGATGCGCCTCATTCTCTCGATTGTTCTCTCCCTGTCCCTTACAGCCACATTCGCTCAAAGCAGCGGCCCTGTCTGGACTTCGAATCTTATGGAAGCTGTGGACCGCAGTATCTCCGAGAAGAAGCCCCTTCTTCTTTTCTTCACCGGAAGTGATTGGTGCGGGTGGTGCAAGAAACTTCAGGCCGAGGTGTTTCTGAAGCCTGAATTTGACGTCTGGGCAAAGAAGAATGTGATTCTGGTAGAACTTGATTTTCCACGAAGAACGGCCCTGTCCTCTGAGCTGCAACAGCAGAATGCAGAGTTGCAGCAGATGTTCCAAGTGCGTGGATATCCGACCATCTGGCTGGTAAACCCTACCCGTCAGGACAGTAATGTGAACTTTGCGAAACTTGGTAGTACGGGCTTTGTGGCCGGAGGACCTGTAGCCTGGATCGCCACTGCAGACCAGATCCTGTTACAGGCAAGGTGAGGTCTGTCGGATCACACCCTCTCTAGCGAGAACTACTTGAAACGGTTGGCAACCTGAGCCGGTGAACATCGTTCTGACGTTAGCAAGGAAAGCAATACCGACAGAGGGAACAATACTATCAATGGCAATTTTCTCAGTGTCCACCACCCAAGTGTTAAGCGAGCCTTCTTTCAGGACTGTTCGTGCTGTTCTGGGCCTCATCCTATTGTTCGGATTGAATGGCATTCACGTCAATGCCCAATCGTGCAGTGGGCTTGGAAGCACTGATTTCTCCAACGTCATCTATGTGGCCGTAACAGGCTCCGGTGCCGGTGCCGGGACCAAGGACGACCCTGTCGATCTGCTCACCGGTATCGGCATGGTGGGCGGCAATGTCAACAAGATCTATATGAGAGGTGGCACTTATGTGCTTACCGCCCCGCTCAACATTCCGAGCAATGTGGACATCATAGGTGGATTCAATGCCCAATGGGTGAAGGACAACTCGGCCGTGACCACCCTTTTCCGAGATGCCACCAATCCGCAGATGGCACCACCCCGTCTGGTGGCGGTGAATTGCACGGGCCGTACGAATTTCCGACTGCAGGATCTGACCATCAGAACAGCCAATGCCACGGGTCAAGGCGTTTCGACCTATGCGCTGTATCTCAACAACTCCTCGAATTACGATGTTGTGCGCTGCCGCATCATAGCAGGAAACGGTGGCAACGGGCAGCCCGGGGCCCCCGGTCTTCCCGGTCTGAACGGTGCACCTGGCACGCCCGGTCAACCGGGCTATGAGAGTTGGGGAGGAGGCAACAATCTTCCCGGTGTTGGAGGAAGTGGCACCTTTCCCGGAAGCAATCCTGGCGGTGCCGGGGGCAAAGGCGGTGACCGCGGCACCTACAACCCTGCTGCAGCTTTCCCCGGTGAACCGGGATTGAACGGTGTAGGCACGGCCGGCGGCAGCGGGGGT
>JAIPBJ010000003.1 GCA_021739625.1 Flavobacteriales bacterium
ATAACAGGAGTGCATCCAGTCCATGCGGACACTCACTTCTCAAAGGGTACAGAAGCAGGTTCCCCTGCTCAGAAAACATGCCGAGGCACGAGGTTGGGGGTTTCATGGGCGCCATTGCCTGAATTCAGCCTCCAGCCGTGAATTCCTTCATCTCGCCCGGCTGGCCGTCCTCATACTTGGATGGGCATTTCATCAGAATCTTGGAAGCTTCGAAATGGTCTCCATCGTATTTGCCCACCAGCACCACCTGTTCAGACCGCTCAAAGTCCTGAGGTTTGCTGCCAGTGAATCTCACCTTTTCCTCACGGCCGTTGATATCAACCATGAAAAAAGAGAAGAGGTTGGCATCCACCTGCGGGTCGTAGGTCATCTCTCCCTCCTTGTTCAGATGGCCCACCACGTGATATTCCTTGCCCGGATTGTCCTTTGCTTCTGCGAATGAGGCGTAGGTGCTGCTATCAGAGACAGTGCTCATGATGGCACCGATGGCGATGGCAATGACGATGATGCCGATGATGTGGATGCGTTTCACTTTCTCAACGAATTACGAATGAATACGAATTTACGAATGGGACGAGGGGCGAGTGATGCGGGACGAGTGCAGGGGTTCCGCACCGATTCCAATCTTCAATTTCCCCCTTTACGGTTTTCCATTTTCGAGATGCGCCTATCAAGGGCGATGAGGTAGAATGCCAGACCGAGGAAGATGATGGCAATGACGCCCACCACCACATAGATCTTTCCATCTCTGCGGAGGGTGTCGGCCATTTCAACCTCCTGGGCCATCGCTACCAACGGAAAAACCAACATGGCCAGTACGCTCCACACTGATTTCCATTTGCCGTTGGCCGTTTTCACCTTCTTTCTATTTTCCATTTTCTTCAATCAGATTTAAGAGTCTTACACGCACATTCAAGAGCCAAACGCCCAGAAGCGTCCATCCTATGATGGCGGGATAGAACACGAGTTTCATGTTGTAGTTGAGATCATAACCACCGAATCCGGGATTGCCTCCATTGCCAGGGTGAAGACTGTCTGTGAGCCTTGGCAACACCATGATGAACACCATGAACATCACGTATGCGAAGATGTTGTAAACGGCTGCTACACGTCCACGTTTCTGTTCCTCCTCCATGCTGCCGCGCAGCACCACATAGGCCAGATAGACCAGCATGCCCATTGCCACCCCGTTGAGTTTGGGGTCGTTGGTCCACCAGTCTCCCCATGTGAATCTGGCCCAAAGACTGCCTGTCAACACACCAAGCACACCCATGAACAGGGCCACCTTGGTGCCCTCTGCTGCAATGCGGTCGCTCCTCATATCGCCCCTTACGAGATGTAGGATGCTGTGTACCAACGACACTGTCAGAAGGATCATCATGCCGAACCATTGGGTGACATGATAGAAGAGGTTGCGGATGCTTTCGTTGAGGATGGGAAGCTTGGGAACATCGATCAGAAGTCCCGCTATCAGGTCATAAGTTATCAGAATGACGGAAAGCCATTTCCACCATGCGAGGCCCATCACTTTAGCATTCATACCTGTTCAGTTCTTGCGAAATGGATAATCGAATAAGGGCAGACTCGGTTCATGCATTCAGTGTTCCACGGCCAGACCGGCTCGATCATGCATGTGTCAATGTCGGTGAATCAGTCCCGCCAAAGGTACGGGAACAACAGGAGGCTGAGGGTGATGATAATCACTTCCAAAAGTAACAGGACCCCGATGAGCGGATAACTGATAGACCAGTCGAGGCCGTCCACGGCATTCTTGGAGAGTTTGATTAGTGTGAGCAGGAACGGAAGTTGCACCGGAAAACTGAGAATGGCCATGAGGCTGAGGTTGTTCTCGGTCTTGGCGGCAATGGCCGACATCAGCGTGAGGATACTGGCAAATCCCGTGCTGCCCAGCACCAGTGCTATCACGAACAATGTGTGATCCTGCACCATATCGCCCACCCACCACACATAGATCATGTAGGCCAGCACCCCGATCACGGCCATCAGCAGGGCATTGTACAGCATCTTGGCAAGCACGAATGCCTGTGGCCCGATGACCGTGTAGAAATAAAGCATCCGCCCTCGGCTCTCTTGAATGAAAGACCTGCCCACCGCATTCAGGGCCGCGAACAGCATGATGACCCAGAACAGCGCATTCCAGACCGGTGCGCTCACCACTTGCTTGAAACTGAGGTAGCAGACGAAAACAGTGCTCACCACATAAAGCAATATGCCGTTGAGCGCATAGCGGTTGCGCAATTCCAATTGGAACTCTTTCAAGAATAGGGTGCGCACCTGCTGCCACATGCGGCAAAGGTAGCCTCCCCCTCGCTTCCTATATTTGCCCACCGACCCTTTGCTTCTCTGGAATTTTCCAAATACCCAAGGATTCGGCCTTCCAATAGCGATTCACGATGACAGACACCGCCACTGCAACAGCCCCCGCCATCAGCAAGGATGCATTCACCAAAGAGGTGCTGAACGACTTCCGCATCGCCAACGAGAGCCGCCAAGCAAGCCTGCTTGGAAGGAAGGAGGTGCTGACAGGCAAGGCCAAGTTCGGCATCTTCGGAGATGGCAAGGAGGTGGCGCAGATCGCCATGGCCAAGGCATTCCGCAATGGCGACTGGCGTTCGGGCTACTACCGCGACCAGACCTTTATGATGGCGGCCGGGCTGCTCACTGTGCAGGAATTCTTCGCCCAGCTCTATGCCCATCCCGACCTCGCTGCCGACCCATCGAGCGCGGGCCGCAGCATGAACGGCCATTTCAACACCCGTAGCATCAACGAGGACGGAAGCTGGAAGAACCTTGTTGAGCAGAAGAACAGCGCGGCCGACCTCTCGCCCACCGCTGGGCAGATTCCACGACTGCTGGGCCTGGCCCACGCGAGCAAATTCTATCGCAACAATGAGGCATTGCACGGCATGACGCAATTCTCCCACAAGGGCGATGAAGTGGCCTTTGGCACCATTGGCGATGCCAGCACCAGCGAGGGGCATTTCTGGGAAACCGTGAATGCTGCGAGCGTGCTCCAAGTGCCACTCGTGCTTTCGGTCTGGGACGATGGCTACGGCATTTCCGTGCCCAAGAAATTCCAAACGGTGAAGGAGAGCATAAGTGAGGCTCTGAAAGGTTTCCGGGCGGAGGACGGAAAACCCGGGCTGCACATATTCAATACAAAAGGCCATGATTATGCGCACTTGGTGCAGACCTACTCAAGTGCCGCAAAACTGAGCCGCGAAAAGCACGTGCCCTGTCTCATCCATGTGGAGGAGATGACCCAGCCGCAGGGCCATAGCACCAGTGGTTCGCACGAGCGGTACAAGAACGCTGAACGGTTGTCGTGGGAGCAGGAATTCGACTGCATCCTCAAAATGCGGACGTTCATCATTGAGAAGGGAATCGCCACCGAAGAGGAGTGCAATGCCATTGAGAATGAGGCGAAGAAGACCGTGCGCGAGCGGCAGAAGGCGGCCTGGGCGGCTTTCGTGGGCAGCATCAAGGCAGAGATTGCCGAGCTGCAGACCCTGTTGAACAACCTTGGCACCGCGACAGGGACGAATGACCTGAACGCGCTTTCGCAAGGGTTGGACAAGGCCATCGACCCGCTGCGCAAAGAGCTGATGGAGACCGCCCGCGAAGCACTGCTGCTGGTGGCCGGAAACACCTCGGACGAGGCCAGCGCCCTGCGCGAATGGCTGCGCAGCATGGAGAAGTTGAACCATGACCGTTTCAACTCCCACCTGTTGAATGAAGGGCCTAACAGCGGAATGAACATCAAACCCGTGGCTCCCGAATATGCTGCCGATGCCCCGTTGGTGGACGGCCGCGAACTGCTGCGCGACAACTTCGACCAGATTCTCACCGACCGCCCCGAGGTGTTGGCCTTCGGGGAGGACCTCGGCAACATCGGTGGCGTGAATCAGGGTTTCGAGGGATTGCAGAAGAAGCATGGCGAACAACGCGTGTTCGATGTGGGCATCCGCGAGGTCAGCATCATGGGGCAGGGCATAGGCATGGCGTTGCGCGGGCTGCGGCCCATTGCCGAGATCCAATACCTCGACTACCTGCTCTATGGCCTGCAACCTTTGAGCGATGACGTGGCCTCGCTGCACTGGCGCACCAAGGGCGGACAGAAATGCCCGCTCATTGTGCGCACACGCGGCCACAGGCTGGAAGGCATCTGGCACAGTGGCTCGCCCATGGGCATGATCCTCGGCTCGCTGCGCGGGTTCCATGTCTGTGTGCCCCGCAACATGACGCAGGCGGCAGGGTTCTACAACACATTGCTCGCCTCGGACGATCCCAGTATCGTGATAGAGCCGCTGAATGGATACCGCACCAAAGAGAAGCTGCCGACCAACCTTGGGGCCTTCCGCACTCCGTTGGGCGTGCCAGAGGTGTTGACCCAAGGCACGGATCTGACCATCGTCACCTACGGGTCGTGTGTGAACCTTGCGCTGCGGGCCGTGGAGCGATTGGCCAAATTGGGTGTCAGTGCCGAACTGATCGATGTGCAGACGCTATTGCCCTTCGACCTTGGGCATTCCATTGTTGCTTCGCTGAAGAAGACCAACCGCATACTTGTCATTGATGAGGATGTGCCGGGCGGGGCATCGGCCTATATCCTACAACAGGTGTTGGAAGTGCAGAAAGGCTATCGCCATCTGGACTCAGACCCGTGCACACTTACCGCCAAGGCCCACAGACCGGCCTACGGCACAGACGGGGATTATTTCAGCAAGCCGAGCGTGGAGGACATGGTGGAAGCGGCCTATGGGATGATGAGCGAGGCGGATCCTGCCAAGTATCCTGCTTTGTATTAATGCTGTGCCCGGGGTGTCCTACTAGCTGACGTCCTCGTCAGTATTTGAGCTACCCGAACGGGTAAAGAAGGCCAGTATCGCTCCAACAATAATTCCACCCAAGAGTCCGCCAAAATGGGCTGCATTGTCCGAGTTTCCGAAGAACCCGAGTACAAGACTTACCCCTGCATAAATTGCCAGTAGGGCCCACATGGATTTTCCACCTTCTTTACCGAAGCGTTTGAAAAGATTGAAACTGGCAATGATGCCAAAGAGTCCGAAAATGGCGCCCGATGCCCCTACGCTCACCGTGTTCTCGTGCCACCAAATGCTGGCAAGGCCGGCCATGATCCCAGTGGTCAGATAGGCCAGACCAAGGAGGATGGGCCTCACATGGTCTCGGAGGATGATGGCAGCCAACATTAGGCCGAACATGTTCATGATCAGATGGGCAACTCCGGCATGCATGAACATGCAAGAGACCAGTCGCCAGTATTCTCCATTCAGCACTTCGGCCCTTCGAAGGCCCCCAAGATCCAGTAGCGAAGTTGCTGTAGGTGACATGAAACTTGCGCCCTCTGCTATCATCCAGATGAACACTGCGATATTGATATTAATCAGAATGGCTGCCAGTTTGTACTCTCCAAACGGGTTGAGATACTGGAGGAATTCCTTCAGTTCGTCATCGCCTTGAGGTCGCGCTTCTACGAAAGCGGTGTATTCCTTCCTGTCTGTTTTTGGAATGGCGACCATGAGCAACACTATGAACGAACCGATAAGGAAGGAGTAGAATATCCACTGGAACGAACTGCCCGTGCGCGCTTCGAAAGGCTCGTAGCTCGCTGTCAATATGACCACGTCTTCGATGGTCTCATTGGCATAGAGCGGTGACTGTTTTATGGATTCGAAGTATCCGTCCTGATCGTCAGAGAAAGGGACGCGTTCGAAGTAGGTCGCCTTCCAGAAATCGAGTTGGTGAAACTCTTCCCAACATTGGTCTGCAAAAATTTCGAAGGCCTCGTCCTTTTCCTCGTCCGATGTCCCTCCATTGCTGACACGGTCGTGCCTGTGAACACCGAGCCATACATTATTCTCCCCGCCCCTGAACGGGGAGGCATAGTAAATGAGGAAGTTGAAGTCCTGACTGTGCTTGCCCGACACGTTAGCGGTGTAGTAGGGCACCATGTTGTTCTTGTCCACCTCATACGATTCTACCTTGAAATATTTCTCTGCTGGAAATTGGGCTATTTCGCCTGCTGTGGTCACTTCGTTCAGCCGATAGGAGGCCTTCACCATGTATTGCTGCACTACAATGATGGTTGCGGCTATGGCCAATCCCATGATCAACTGGTAGAGAAAGTGCCCGTTGTCGCTTTTGCCACGTACGGCAAGAATTCTGACCCGCTTGCGCATAAAGACCAGAATGGGAATCCAAGGCAGGAAGATCGGGATCCAAAAATTCAACAGGTCTTCTTTGAGATGCAGCGCACCTAACTCGATCTCCAGCAGCCAACGCAGGCCGGTATATCCTGCCACTGTGGTTATGGCTATAAGCAGAAAAGGAAGGAAGACTACCTTCAGTCGGATGAGTATTGCTTTACTGTTCATGGAGAGGGTACAATCACTTTTGGTTGAGTATGGAGGTCGGACACCAAGGTCTCAGGCTGCAAGGTTGAGAGGAACTCCATCATCCAAACATAGAAAATTAACCTTATCCGGGATAGATTGTGGCTTGCGCAGGTCTTCCTTAGGAAAGGCTCCTGTAACAGGGTGCGAGGCCATGTCAACCTATGAGACGGCCACACAAAGTCCTCTTAAGCCGTAGTGACCGGAGGAATAAATCACACTCAGTGCGCATGACCAGATCATGCTCGGTTGGCAACTCTGCGTGCGAAAGACAGCCTCATTCGTGCCGCAAATTGGCCATGAAATCTGTGGTTAAAGCATAGTTGCCTCCGTCTTACACAGAGATGTTTCTGTGACAAGCATAGATGATTATGTTTTATGCAGACCAGTCTCTGTCATACACATAGGTATCTCTGTGTTTGACAGAGCTATCTGTGTCACAGACAGAGATGTCAGTGTGTCAGACAGAGATAGCTATCTTTGACACACAGATACGTATGCTTTAGCCACCGATATTAAACGAATCTCAACGCCATGATCTGGAGAAAACCAAAAGGGCCAGTTAGCCCGAAGATGCAACGCAAAGCAATCCCAGAGGGCTTCAACACGGGGCGCATCATTATGAAAGCCATGCGGGAGTCAGGCGTCTCGCAGGCCGAGATTGCCCGCCAAACGGGGCGTAACGCCAGCACGGTGAAAGAGGTGCGAAGAAGGAAAAGCACACAGGCGAGTATTCTACACGAATTCTCCATCGTGATGGGCATTGACCTGTTCCGCCCGCTGAGCGACAACCTGCCGGAACACATACGCGCCAACCCCGACACCGCGAGGATCGAGGCCCTGAATGCGGAAAAGGAGACCCTGAACCAGCTGGTGGCCGACCTGAAAGCGCAGCTTGCCCAACTGCGCGAGGACAATGGCTATCTGAAGAAGATGATCGATATTTTCTCCAAGGACAGGTGAGGCGTATCTCTCTGGTTGTTTTGAAACAACCGAAGCAGTGGCAGATTCAAACGAACCGCCTCACCTCGCGCTTGATCCCGTTCTTCACCTGTTCCCAAGTGATGTTCTCCAAGCAATTGGGGTCTGGGCTTTCATCGGCATCAACAAAATAGGTGACGCTCTTCAGTACGTGGAAAATGTCTTCCGTTCCGAATTTTTGGCGATAGAAGTCGAGCATCTCCGCAAATTGAAACTCACGGAATAGGAAGAACAGGTCGAAGAAATCCTTCTTGGCCGCCCTGCTTGAAATGGCACTGAGCTTCATGGCACAGATGTCCTGTCGCCCTATCATGCGTATGCCATCGACCGTGACAGGTGCTTGGAGCAGCGGATAGGGATAATGCAGGATGTCCACCTTCACATCGTTCACACGAAGGTTCAGGGTCTTGATTCCTTTTTCAGCAATATCCACCTGATAGTGTTCCCGAAGTGCATCGAGCACTGCCTCGGCATCGAACTTGGCTGTGCTGAACAGGTCGAGGTCTATGGAAATGCGATGCCCTATCTGCAGGGATAGCGAGGTTCCTCCGACAAGCAGAAAACCTTCCAATTCAGGAAGCCGCATCAGCGACCTCAGTAGTTCCAGTGTGCCCGGTTCAACTGTTTCAGTCCGTAGCATGTGAAGTTTTCGATGGGTGTGTCAAACAGGAATGCGGCAAAGTGCAGGGACTTCTCATTCAAGTAGCGTGTCTGCAATAGCACTTCCCGGATCTTGGCCTTGCCATAGATGCGCATGGATTCTTTCCAGTCGTCCCATGTGCCGCGTTCCAATACCCTCGGAATAATGGTGCGATAATCCCGCTCCAGATCTAACTTGGTCACATCATATTCCCAAAAAAGTTCTTTGCGGAGAAGCATACGGCCTTGCATTTTGCCAAAGGCGGATAAAGATAGGTATTAACCCGGTCGCATTGCGGGCTATCGCTCCGGTGGCTACTTTTGCGCCTGTTCTTTGCATTCTTGCTTATCCAGAAAGACGGAGGGATTAGGCCCGCTGATGTCTTGGCAACCTCTCCTCCTCTGGCGGAGAAAGGTGCCAAATCCTGCTCCGCCTCAGGCGGAGAGAGATAAGTTGAAAGTTCCACTTCGGACTTCCTGCTTGACAACGCTTGCCCCTCTGACGAAAGTTGGTGGGGCTTTTTTGTTGGGCTGATACGAATTTTCATCATCGAATTACGAATATGTACGAATCTACGAACGGGTCGCAGAGCCATAGCGGCCCAACCACAAACTACAAACTTTGAACCTTGAACCTCTTCTATGAACAGAACAGGACTATTAGAAAAAGCCCTTCGCGAACGCATCCTTGTGCTGGATGGGGCGATGGGCACCATGATCCAACGCCATACGCTTACCGAGGAGGATTTCCGTGGCGAGCGGTTCAAGCATCATAGCCATCCGCTGAAAGGCAACAACGACCTGCTCAGCATCACGCGGCCCGACATCATCAAGGGCATCCACGCTGCGTATTTCGAGGCCGGGGCCGACATTGCCGAGACCAACACCTTTAGCGGAACGGCTATCGCGCAGGCCGACTACGCCTTGGAGGATGCCGTGTATGACATCAACTACCAGAGTGCGAAGATCGCCCGCGAGGTTGCGGACGAGTTCACGGCCCGCGAGCCGCACAAACCGCGCTTCGTGGCGGGCAGCATCGGCCCAACGAACCGCACGGCCAGCCTCTCGCCCGATGTGAACGACCCTGGCTTCCGCGCAGTCTCGTTCAACGAGCTGAAGGATGCGTACATCTTTCAGGTGAAGGGGCTGATGGACGGTGGCGCAGACATCCTGCTGGTCGAAACGGTATTCGATACGCTGAATGCCAAAGCCGCGCTCTTTGGTATTGAAGAGTACTTCGAGCAGATCGGCAGGCGCATTCCCATCATGGTCTCGGGCACCATCACCGATGCCAGCGGACGCACTCTGAGCGGACAGACCACCGAGGCATTCCTCATCTCGGTATCGCACATCCCGCTGCTTTCCATCGGGCTGAACTGCGCGCTCGGAGCCTCGGCCCTGCGTCCTTACTTGCAGGTGTTGGCCAAGAACGCCCCATTTGCTGTCAGCGCACACCCCAACGCAGGACTTCCCAACGAGTTCGGTGAATACGATGAGACCCCAGAACTCATGGCCCCACAGATTGAGGACTTCTTGAAGGAGAACCTCATCAATATTATCGGTGGATGCTGTGGCACAACTCCGGAGCACATCAAGGCGATTGCAGCAGTTGCGGCCAGATACAGTCCACGGTCGATAGACCATAGTCCGCAGATAATTGACGCATAATTTCAGTTCATCATGGAAATTCAACGGATAGAAGAGAAAATCTTTGAGGTCAGAGGCCACAAAGTGATGCTCGATTTTGACCTTGCGGAGCTGTACGGTACGGAGACCAAACGGCTTAAGGAGGCAGTTCGTAGGAACATCAGCAGGTTTCCTCGCGACTTCATGTTCGAACTCACCAATGAGGAGGCCGAGAACTTGAGGACGCAATTTGCGACCTCAAGTCAGTGGGGTGGTAGAAGGTATAGCCCATTCGCCTTCACCGAGCAGGGCGTGGCAATGCTCTCCTCTGTGTTGAAGAGTGACAAGGCCATCGAAGTGAATATCGCCATCATGCGGGCGTTCGTCTTCATGCGGCAGTACGCGCTCACACACAAGGACCTGACCGAGAAGCTCACTGCGCTGGAGCAGAAGTACGACAAGCAGTTCGATGATGTCTATGGTGCGATTGAATTCCTCATGCGGAAGGACAGACAGGAAACCGAGCAGAGAGAACGGAAACGCATAGGATACAGGACAGGCGAGGAATGAAAGGCTTTCAACAAGTAGGTCGGAAACGCATGTCATCACAAACTGTGACAACATTCCCGCTTTATGCGGTCGCAAACTGCGAACGCATCAGGCCATGCTTTTTGAACATGGCAAATTTGAGGTTGCATACTGAAACCTCAAACGGAGGGATGCTTTCAAAGTGCAATCTCAGCACCTTAGAGAAAGGTTTGAGGTCGCAGATTGCGTCCTCAAGTGGTGATACGAAAGTGCTTGGTGTCATTGGAGAAAATGTAAATGACCCAAATATGCGGTCACAGTCTGTGACTGCATCAGGCCACTATTCTCTAAGGACGCAGATTGCATCCTTAGAGGATTTAACGATATAGTTTGATTATGAGAACATCAAATTCCATTTGTTTACTCTGTCAAGAAAACCCTGCGGATAAAGAAAACTCGCATATCGTTCCAAAGTTTATGACCAAATCCATACTTGGAAAATCCAGCGATAAACGGGGATACAGAGTTCTTTCAGATAGGCTACATGAGAGACCCGAATTCACACAAGATAGCGACAAGGAAAGCCATATTCTCTGCATATCCTGCGAATTATACTTCTCAGTAATAGAAACATACATCTCAACTCGGTTGCACAATAGAATTTGGGATATTCGACATCAAGAAAATTTCATCTCTAACCAATCATTGGAAGGTACAGTCTATAAAGTATGCGCAGAAATCGACCCGCTTGTATTCAACCTTTTTTTATTCTCTATAGTTTGGCGTTGTAGCATCACCTCATCATTCACCTTTTCAGATTTCAAAATAGGTGAAAGGGAGTCTGAATTAATACGGGTTGCTCTTCATTCGGTCAAAAGAACAAAGCAAAATGAACTAATTGAAAGGTTGGCATATCCGATAAACCCAATGCCAAAATTTCATTTCATATTGGCTACAGCAGAATACTTCCCAGATAGCTCAATGAACTTGGTCTGCTGGGATGAAGCAGATAATGATTGGTCATTCGTATTGTACCTGAACGAATACATACTTTGGGTTTCGTTTGACAACCATCCTCGGTTAAATGTATTTGAGTACCTGAACACTAATCATCAAAGCAATGTGAAGTTGGTGTTCTTATCAGTAGGACGATGGAACGAAGTTCGAGAAGCATTGCTTCATACTATATTCAAAAAGCATCCCATTCAGTAGCTATGCTTTTTCATCAACGAAAAATTCGGCAACTCAGAAGGCTTTGTCATTCACTTTGTGAAATCTAATGTCTGAAATCTCAATTCCCCCATTGCAGCTGAGCGGCCTCGAACCCCTCCAGATCTACGCTGGCTCCAACTTCATCAACGTTGGTGAAAGAACGAACGTGACCGGGTCGCGCATGTTCCTTCGTTTGATAAAGGAAGGCAAGTTTGAAGATGCGTTGGTCGTAGCCCGAGACCAAGTGGAAGGCGGTGCACAGATACTGGACGTGAACATGGACGAGGGCATGATCGATGGCAAGGAGGCCATGGTCAAGTTCCTGCACCTCATTGCTTCGGAACCAGATATTTCACGCATTCCCATCATGATCGACAGCTCCAAATGGGAGATCATTGAGGCTGGCCTGCAATGCGTGCAGGGCAAAAGCGTGGTCAACTCCATCAGCCTGAAAGAGGGCGAGGAGCAGTTCGTCCATCATGCCAAGCTGGTGAAACGCTACGGGGCGGCCGTCATTGTCATGGCGTTCGATGAGCAGGGTCAGGCCGATAGCTATGAGCGCAGGATAGAGATCTGCAAGCGCTGCTATGACATTTTGGTGAACGTGGTGGGCTTCGCGCGTCAGGACATCATTTTTGACCCGAACATCTTCCCCGTGGCCACGGGCATGGAGGAACATGCTAACAACGCCTTGGACTTCTTTCGTGCCACCAAGTGGATAAAGGACAATCTTCCGGGCGCGAAGGTGAGCGGTGGCGTGAGCAACGTGTCGTTCTCGTTCCGTGGCAACGACCCCGTGCGCGAGGCCATGCACTCGGCCTTCCTCTACCATGGCATCAAGGCAGGCATGGACATGGGCATCGTGAACCCGGCCATGCTCGAAGTGTATGACCAGATCCCGAAAGAACTGCTTGAGCGTGTGGAGGACGTGCTGCTCAACCGCAGAGCCGATGCCACAGAGCGTCTGCTCGATTTCGCGGAGGGCTACAAGGGCGTGAAGAAGGACGCCAAGGAAGACCTTGAATGGCGGTCGCTGCCCGTGCGCGAGCGGTTGAGCCACGCCTTGGTGAAAGGCATCGTTGACCACATCGAGCAGGACGTGGAGGAATGCCGCCTGTCGATGGAGAAGCCGCTGCACGTGATCGAAGGCCCCCTGATGGACGGCATGAACATCGTGGGCGACCTCTTCGGGGCGGGAAAAATGTTCCTGCCACAGGTGGTCAAGAGCGCAAGGGTGATGAAGAAGGCGGTGGCCTACCTCCTGCCCTTCATGGATAGCGAGGCGGACGGCTCAGCATCGAAGTCGGGCAAAGTGCTGATGGCTACTGTGAAAGGCGATGTGCATGATATTGGAAAGAATATCGTTGGGGTCGTTCTGGCCTGCAATAATTATGAAGTGATCGACCTTGGTGTGATGGTCCCTGCCGAGAAGATCCTTCAGGCCGCCAAGGAGAACAAGGTCGATGTGATAGGTCTCTCCGGGCTGATCACACCCTCGCTGGACGAGATGGTGCATTTGGCGAAAGAAATGCAGCGCAGCAGCTTCACCATTCCGTTGCTCATTGGCGGTGCCACCACTTCAAGGGTGCATACAGCGGTGAAGATCGATGCGCATTACACCAACGATCAGGCCGTGCATGTGCTCGATGCCTCGCGGGCAGTGACGGTGGTCGAAAGGCTGCTGAGTGCCGACAAGAAGGCCTACGTGGACGGCATCAAGGCCGAATATGCCCAGATGCGCGAGATGCATGCCCGCAAGCAGCAGGACAAGAACCTCATCCCCATCAGCGAGGCACGGGCCAACCGTTTCCCCATCGCTTGGAAGGCGGAGGATATCCAAAAGCCGAAAAAGCTCGGCATCACGGAACTGAAGAATTTCCCGTTGGGGGAACTGGTGCCGTACATCGACTGGACGCCATTCTTCCAGACCTGGGAACTGGCGGGCCGCTATCCGCGCATCTTGGAAGATGAAGTGGTGGGCACGGAGGCAAAGAAGCTCTTTGCAGATGCACAGGCAATGCTCAACAGGATTGTTTCGGAGAAATGGCTCACTGCCAACGGAGTGGTCGGTCTATGGCCCGCCAACACGGTGGGTGACGACATGGAGGTCTATGACCCGTCCGACCCGTCAAAGAACATCGGCAAGTTCCATTCCCTGCGCCAACAGGGCAAGAAGGGAACAGACGTGCCGAACATCGCATTGGCCGATTTCCTCGCCCCGAAAGATTCAGGGTTGCAGGATTACCTGGGCGGTTTCGTGGTGACCACGGGCATCGGCATCGAGCAGAAACTGGCCGAGTTCGCAGCCGACCATGACGACTACAGCAGCATCATGCTCAAGGCACTGGCCGACCGCTTGGCCGAGGCATTCGCGGAGAAGCTGCACGAAATCGTCCGCAAGGACCTCTGGGGCTACGCTTCCGATGAATCATTGGACAACGAGAGTCTCATCAAGGAAAAGTACCGGGGCATCCGTCCTGCGCCCGGTTATCCTGCCTGCCCCGACCACACCGAGAAGCCCGAACTGTTCCGACTGCTCAATGCCACGGAAAACACAGGTACCATCCTCACTGAATCGATGGCGATGATGCCCGCAGCGGCCGTCAGCGGGTGGTATTTCGGACATCCGGAATCGAAATACTTCGGCCTCGGCAAGATCTCAAAGGACCAAGTTGTGGATTACGCCCAGCGGAAAGGCATGACGCTGGAGGAGGCGGAAAGGTGGTTGAGTCCTGCGTTGGGGTATTGAAATCAATCATCAGATACTGTCCCCACCGAGGCATCGACACGATTGAACACTCCCCCTCACTAGTCCCGGAAGCATCAGTGCACCACACCGAAAACCCGGAACACGTCCCTGACGCATCAGCGTACCACCCCGAAAACCCGGAACACGGCTCTGACGCATCAGTGTACCACCCCGAAAACCCGGAACACGGCTCTGACGCATCAGCGTACCACCCCGAAAACCCGGAACACGTCCCTGACGCATCAGCGTACCACCCCGAAAACCCGGAACACGTCCCTGACGCATCAGCGTACCACCCCGAAAACCCGGAACACGGCTCTGACGCATCAGCGTACCATCCCGAAAACATGGGGTAAAACTGGGGGCTGTTCCCGGTGTGATATCGATGTCTGTGATCCACAGACATCGAGCGTCAAAGATGTTTCATCGCCTCCCGTCTCGATAGCGGACTCAGTTCCGTTGTACTGACGAACTGTCTTACCGCCTCCGCATCGGTCCTGGCATATTCGCGCAGCGCCCACCCTATGGCCTTGTTGATGAAGAACTCCTTGCTGCCGAGGTTGAGGCGTATGTGACGGAACAGCAGTTCGGTGTCCGTCTTCTGCTTGTAGCCGAGTTGGAAGATGATGCTTGCCCTGCGCAGCCACAGGTTTTCGTGAATGGCCCATTGGCCTGTTATCTCGGCCTTGTGCCCTGGGAATTTGAGGAAATACGGTCCAACGATCCACGATGATAGGCCGTCCACGGTGTCCCACCAGCTTTTGGTGACTATGAGTTCTTCCACAAGTGCCAGATCGCCTTCCCGTATGGAGCGCACCTGTCTGCGCATGATGTCCAATGCGCAGTGCTGGAACTCGCGTTGAGGTGCGGCCCACAAGGCCAGCAAAACTTCAGGGTCGAAGGGTGTGGGCATTCCGTTCTCCTTCATAAAATCGGCAAGCAATTGTCTGCGCTGGGTGGCCTTGATGCCATAGAACGGGAACAGCCCCTTCATGTAGGCCTGCATGGCGGCAGCGTCCGTAGGGCAGGCACGCTGCTCGAGGACGGCCGTGAGCGGGATAAGGTAAACGGGCCTTGCTTTGGATCCCATGGTGCCGCTCACATCCTGATTCCGATCACCAATACATCGTCCACCTGCTCCTCGTCCCCGCGCCACTGCAACAAACGGTCGACAAGATTCTGTTTCTGTCTGCGCATGGGCATACCTCCCACTTCGGCCAAAAGATCCTTGAAGCGGTTCTTCATCAATTTCTTCCCATGCGGGCCTCCGAACTGCGAATAGTAGCCATCGGAGGTCAGGTAGATCACATCTCCTTCCTTGCAGACCAGACATTGCTGCTCGAACTGCTTATGCCCCGAATGTCCGCTGGAGGAACCTATCGCAATCCTGGCACCCTCTTTCACATCTATGGCACCATCGCTGAAAACATAGAGCGGACGCAGGGCCCCGGCAAAGCAGACCTCACGCGTGCTCCGGTCGATGCGGCACAGGACAATGTCCATCCCGTCCTGCATGCGCTGGCCATTCTCCTGACGCAGGGCACTCACAATTCCCTTGTCAAGTTCGCGGAGAATGTCTGCGGGTTCCGTGTGGCCGTCATGCAGCACCCTGTCCAACAACTGGTGGCCGATGGCCGACATCAGTGCCCCTGGCACGCCATGACCCGTGCAGTCCACTGCTGCAACGTAAGAAGTCTCTCCATGTTGATGATACCAGTAGAAATCGCCACTGACAATGTCCTTTGGAATCCAAAGGACGAAAGAGTCGGAGAACACCCGTTGGAATGCTGTGAGATCGGAGAGCAGTGCCTGCTGGATCATTTTGGCATAGCGGAGGCTGTCTGTCATCTCCAGATTCCTTCTCGCCAGAAGTTGGGAGGAATGAGAAAGCTCTGCTGTGCGATCGTTCACCCTACGTTCCAGTTCCTCCGTAAGTTCTCGCAAAGCCTTTTCAGCGAGAAACTGGGTGGTAACGTCCTGCATGGTTCCGAAAACCTTCAACGATTGTGCATTGCCGTCCTCCCTATTGGAACTATAGACCCCTTGTATCATTTTGATATGCCTGTCAGATGTCACGATGCGGCATCTGATGGTGGCCGTTGGGACGCGGCCTTCAATGACAGCTTCCAGTTGCCCGATGACCTCTTGGAGATCGTCAGGATGAACGCTCTCAAAGAACACCTCTCGGGACGGAGAGGCTGTTTCCGGGTTCATGCCCAACACATGATAGAGATTCTTCGACCACGTCACAATCCCAGACCCGAGGTCCCACTCCCAGTTGCCCATGCCGGCCAACGCCTCGGCCTTTTCGAGGTTGTGGCGGCTCTTGACCAGTTCCTGAAGCGTCAATTTCCGTTCCTGTTCAAGCCGTTTCCGGTTCAGCGCGCCTTGGATCGCCTCTGGCAGCCGGCTCAGGCGGTCTTTGAGGATATAGTCATCGATACCCGCCTTGAGACAGTCCACTGCCACCTCATCGGGCAATGACCCGGTCACAAGGATGAAGGGCAGATCCTGTCCCTTGAGCCGCATGTCGGCATAGGCCGCCAGACCGGTGTAGCCCGGCAGCCCATAGTCTGAAAGCACTATGTCGGGAGCGAAATCAGTCAGGCCACCGAGGTAGGAACTGCGGTCTTCGGTGTGCAGATGTTCGAAGACCATCTTCGAATTGCGCAGGTTGCTGATAATGAGCTCTGCATCGGTCGGAGTGTCCTCCAAAATGAGAATGCGATAGGTCTTCTTGTCCATGACTACTGATATGAGGGGTGTCTATCTGAATCATTTTCCTGTGCGGTCCCTTACTGTGAGGGCCTATGGCTAGGGCTGCCATTCCCATCAAGGAAAGACGGCCCGACCAAGTCAATTGGGTGGCTGGTTCAACAGTGCCCAATAGAGTCCGATCTCGCTCACTGCAGCAGCGAAATTTTCGAACCCGACCGGCTTGACGATGTAGCTGTTGACACCCAGCCTGTAGGCGTTCTCCACATCTGGCTCTTCCTTGGACGAGGTGAGTACGACCACTGGTATCTTCTGTGTGAGGGGATTCGATTTCAACTCCCGCAGCACTTCCATGCCACTCACCTTGGGCATCTTGAGGTCGAGCAGTATCAGTCGTGGACGGTGTTGGAAATCGCGTCCTTCATACGCTCCACGGCAGAATATGAAGTCGAGGGCCTCGGCCCCGTCCTCCACATGGTGGATGTGGTTGGTGATGTTCTTGGCGAACAGTGCTGCCATGGTGAGCTCCGCATCATAGGGACTGTCTTCCACGAGAAGTATGTCAACGATCTTGGTCTTCATGTCGATTGGGGTTTTCAGTTCAAGGGTCAAGGTTTCGGGATTAAGGTTCATGTTCGTTTTCCAATAGCAGGGTCAAGCGCTTGCTGTTCTCTCTGATATGGGATCCATTGCTGGTTCATTTTTCCCCACGGGCCCTTGTTCCAGCTTGCCCACAGGCAGGCTGAAATGGAATGTTGCCCCGCTGTCCAGTTCGGCCTCTGCCCACACGCTTCCCCCGTGCCGGTTGATGATGCGTTGCACGAGGGCCAGCCCCACACCCGTGCCTTCGAACTCGCGTCTGCTATGAAGGCGTTGGAACACCCCGAATAGCTTGTCGGAATATGCCATGTCGAAGCCCACTCCGTTGTCGCGCAGATGGAATGTGATCTGCTCCTCGCTCTGCTCTGCCCACAGCCTTATCTGCGGGTTCTCTTTCTTGGATGAATACTTGAGGGCATTGGACAGCAGGTTGATGAATACCTGCTTGAGCAGTTGGCGGTCTGCATTCACTTCGGGCAGCTCATCAATGGTCACGGAGTTGGCCCTCTCTGGTTCGCCCTGCACCTGTTCTGTCAGCACCTCACGTGCAAGGGCTGAAGTGTCCACTTTGGTAAAGGCGAGCTCCTTGCGGCCTGTGCGCGAGAATTCGAGCAGGTCGTCTATCAACTGGCCCATGGTGGTAGCGTTGTCTCTGATGATTCCGAGCAGCCTGCGGGCATTGTCGTCCAACTGCGGCCCATACTGCTGCTGCACCATTTCGCTGAAGCCGTTGACCGCCCTCAGCGGTGCGCGCAGGTCGTGGCTCACCGAATAGGAGAACGCCTCCAACTCCTTGTTCACCGCCTGCAACTGGGCGGTGCGTTCCTCCACGGTGCGTTCGAGATGCTCATTGAACTCCTTGACCTTCAGTTCGGCCATCTTGCGCTCTGTGGTCTCTATGGACAGGATGAACACCCCCTGAGGCACAGGCTGAATGCTCATTTCGAAATAGGCCACCTCGCCACTGGCGAATATGAACTCGTTCTCGAAATGGAAGGAGTTGCCCTGCTCCATGCACTGGCGGATGAGCCCGTGGACCTTGGTCTCTTCAAAGCCCGGATAGCACTCCATCATGGTCCGGCCGAGCAATTGTTCGGCACTGAGCCGGGCATGCTGGGTCACAGCCCTGTTCACATACACATATCTCCAGTCATGGTCTATGATCTGAATGCCCTCCATCATGTTGTCGAGCGCATGTCGGAACCGCTTGCCACTCTCGTCCAATTCTTTGATGCTCGTTTCCAATGCGGCCGTACGGTCACGCACCATACTTTCAAGGTGGGCGTTCAGCTCGGCCATGGCCTGCTCTGCTGCGAGCTTCTGCGTCTCGTTGCCATTGGCCGCCATGGCCACTTTCCAGATGAGCAGGACGAAGATCACAATCTCCAAGGTGACGTGCATCATTGTGCCGAACTCTGGCGTGAAGAGTCCGGCCCGCTGGCCGCTGATCCTGAGAAAGCCCAACCCTACAGGCGCCAGCAGTGCGAATGGGAGCAGCAGCCGCAACGCATAACTGCCCGACAGCGGCCCGGTGAGCGAGGACATGAACCTGCCGTGCTGGTGGGCAAAGAAAATGGCCGTTGCCAACATGAGGTGACCAAAGGCGGTATGCACGGCCATGGGAATGAAGGCCATCACCCCATAGAACTCCTTTATCTCATAGACATAGCCCAGCATGGGCACCACGGCCAGCAGAAAGAGGGCGATCGCCAAGGTCTCGGCCCACAATGTCATCTTGTTCTGGCGGTCGCCCCCCAAGCGATAGAGCAGCAGCGATGTGCCGGCAAGCAGGAAGCAGAAGGCGGTGTTGGGGGCCATGCGGTTGCGCCCCACCTGCCCTATTTCGCCCTCAAGCTTCGATGCATAGAGCAGCGCATCGAGGGTGCTGTCGCTCCCCATGGCCAATGCCACCAACTTGACCCCTGCGATGGCCACCACTGTGGCGGCCACGATCGGCCGCACCGTCCGGCCAAAGCCTTGGCCAGTGTCCATCACCAGTGCCATGCCGCATAGGACGAAGCAAAGGGCCGTCACCGGATTCATGGCCACGGTTCCCGCCACGGGCCGCTTGAGGAACTCGATGTCCCAATGCCAACCTGCGATCGCGAGGATTCCGAGCAAGGCCAGCAGGCCGCCCAAGAGCTTTGAGGCGGCAACCAGCCCTCTGTGATTCCGTATGTCAGTGGAAGGTTCCAATTCCCAATGAGGCTAAAGTGACTTCACCACAGGCGCGGTAAAGGGTGTTCCGTCAAAGGATCATGCACACTGCACAGTCAAATTTCGGACGCTAAGGTAACAATTGAACAATGAAGACAAATGGGTCTGGAAAATTTAATCTGAAATCATGTCCAACTGAGGCCCATTGCGGCCCTTTTGTATGGAGAATGGACCGGGATGTGGGCAGTAGAAATGAAAAAACCCCGGTCAGCTATCTGCTGCCGGGGTTCGTTTTGTTCGAGTTGGCCCACTAGGGCTCGAACCTAGACTCTTCTGGACCAAAACCAGACGTGTTGCCAGTTACACCATGGGCCAAGAACGGGCGGCAAAAGTAGGAAGTTTCTCAATTCCGCGAAATGCTTTTTTTGGGGGGGAATGGGGTCTTGAACACCCCCCACTGACCCCATCCACGTGAGGCGGAAATGGAGTGGCGCACCTCGGTGGTGTGACCAGGCATTCTATCATCACCAAGAATCCACCTATTGTGATTCACCCTCAAAGCCGACAGCCACACTCACAGTTTCATGATGAAAGCCAAAGCATAGTAGGCAGGCCGGTTGTCAACGGCACTTCCAGACCCGGTTGCTGATGTGGTGACATTGAACCCATGGCTGTGACTGCCTGCATTGTTGATGCTGAGAGTATGCGAATGGTCTCCGCTCGAAGAGGTGGTGTTGGTGTTGGTGGCGGTGGACGGGTTGGCCCAATTATACCAAGGAATAGGGCCGGACGGGCCAGCGAGGTGATAGCCCGGCATGGTGTGGGTGTGCGCCCCGGCAGTGGATGTGCTGCCCGTGTGGCCGTGGTCGCCATCGGCTGCAGTGCTGCCGCTGGCCGTATGGCTGTGGGCCGGAAGCTGTGCCACACTCAGCGCATAGCTGTGCGCACCGCCCGTAGCGCCAGGATCGGTGCCCGCTGTGGGAACAGAGATCACGAACCTGTCCAGCAGGTTGGGGGTTCCGTTGGTGCCATCGCAGAGGGCAAAACCAGAGGGTATGCTGGCCAACGTGCCCGACCACATCAGGATGATGCCCGTGGGCAGTGCCGAGGCCGCTCCGCTGGGGCCTGTTGGGCCAGTTGGGCCAATGGAACCGGCAGCTCCATTGATGCCATCGGCACCTGACGGGCCTGTGGGGCCTGCTATGCCTACACCAGTTGGGCCGGTCAGACCATCAGCACCCGAAGGACCGGTCGGACCGGTGGAACCAGCAGCGCCATTGATACCATCGGCACCCGATGGTCCCGTGGGGCCTACAGACCCTGTTCCTCCCGGGCCAGTGGGACCGGTTGCGCCATCAATACCATTGATGCCGTCAGCACCGGAGGGACCCGTGATCCCGTCCGCACCTGATGGGCCTGTGACACCGGTAAGTCCATTGGCACCGTTCGCACCGTCTGCACCTGCGGGACCGGTAGGGCCTGTAACGCCATCGGCACCGTCTGCACCTGCTGGGCCGGTAGGCCCAACGCCTCCATTGGGGCCATTGGCACCCGTGGGGCCTGTAGGGCCCGTGGGGCCGAGACTCCCGCTGCCACCTGCTGTCTGGATACATGTCCAATCGCTGAGGGCAGAATTCCAATAGCAGAACTGCTTGATGTCTGTGTCATACACCATCAGGCCATCGGCCGTAGCCATGGGATTCACCTGTAGGCGCTGCAACGTATTGAGCCGTGGCACGAGCAGACCCTTGTCGGTGGATGCCATTTCGAGCAGGGCATTGGGATGGGGCGAAGATGTGCCTATGCCCACATTCTCGGTCTGGGCAAAGGCTTTGCCAGCGCATGCGAAGACAACCGAGAGCGCCAACGGCAACAGACGTGGCAGGAAAGTGTGAGACATTCTATTGTGCATGGCGATGGATTGAAGGGATTGTTGGCACGAATATCATTTTTTATTTGGGATATGGATCCTCAGCACTTGCATTCATCTGACAGCGCCCTGCCTTAACAGAATGTTTTATCAAATGTGGCAGGTCCAACCAAACCCTTGCGGAGGGGGGGACCAAAACCGCGTGAGGGCGGCTTTTTACCGCTCACGCCCGATTCTGAATCGCGCGCTCGCAGTCAGGAACCGCGTGAGGGCGGCCAGAAACCGACCGGTTTCAGGGCGTGGATTTTGGACAGGCACAGTGCCATTGCATCATCAGCACGCAAGGCGGGCCAAGTGAAACCAGGAAGCGTGGCAGACCTTCTCAAAGACCTCGAAGGCAAAGGGGCAAAGGCTTCAAAAGGAGCTGCCGTGCACGTATCCGAACAAACAGACCTTTGTAGGCCGTGTGGTGTTCTCTTTCGTTGACCATGGTCAGTCTTCCCTGCTTGTGGACATAGTATAACACGATGAAGTGTGCCGGGCGTTCGCATGCATTGAATGCGGTATTGCCTCCAGATACCGTCCCCTTCCCTCATCCGAGCCCCACTGCATTCCGACCGGCAGCAGCAACCCCGGCCTATCCCACCTGCCGCGACTTTCCAGCCACGAAATCCTTGAGATAGAACGGCTCGAAATAGGCCACGTCCTCCACTTCGCCTTCGGCCAGCTTCCCTTCGGCCAACAAGAACATGCCCTGCGCACTGGCGGTGACCTCAGGCCTGAAAAGGGCGTTGCGATGGGTCAGCGTGTCGCGACATTTCTCCGCACCATCGCCCACAAGGAGCACGGGGCCGTTGCTCAGCTCATCTAACAGGCTCTGGCCGTCAACGACCAAGGCGGTGATGTCGGAGAGCGGGCGGCCCTGCGTGTCGAACGCAGCGGTATAGACCTCCATCCTGCGCGCGTCTATCATGGGGCGGATGCAGTGCAGTTTGGCCAGCTCCTCGGCAGTGAGCTGCGCAATGGCACGGTGGGCGAGGCTCTGCAGCGCATCGACAGCCAACAGCGGGATTCCCACCGCATAGCACAGCCCCTTGGCGGCCGACACCCCTATGCGCAGGCCCGTGTAAGATCCGGGGCCCTTGGCCACGCACACCGCATCGAGCTGCTTTGGGACGATGCCCGCCTCTTGCAGCACCTGGGCCACGGCCAGGGTCAGCTTCTCAGAATGTGAATAGGTGGCATCGTGGCTCTCGCGGATGGCGGCCACCTGTCCGTCAATGGCCAACGCCACCGAACACACGAGCGTACTGCTTTCTATATGTAGGATGCGTGGCAAATCGTAATACGTGAGGAAGATGGCATAAGTGAAGAGGTGTTCACAGACCTGCCTGAATTCCGAGACAATCCGAACAGTGAATGGCGAATAGCCGCAATCTATTCCTTCTCCTCGGTGGCAGTGAACAGCTCGTCCTGCGTCACCACCTGCACCGGGTCTCCGTTGTTCAGTTTCTTGGAAATGGCACGGTAGGGGGCGGTGATGATCTCCTCTCCCTTCTCCAGCCCTTCGATGATCTGGATGGATTTGCTGTTCTGGATCCCGGTCTTCACCTTCCTCATCACCGCCTTGCCATCTTTGAGCACAAAGACCACCTCCACGGCATCCTTGGCGATGGTGACCTCTGCGGCCGGGTCGGGCGCCTCCTCTTCGTCATCCTCCCCTTCCTGTGGTTCGACCACCTTTTCCACGTCCTTTCCTTCTATCTCCGCTTCGCTGCGGGTGGTCACGGCCTGCACCGGCACTGACAGCGCATCCACGACCGTGCGTGTCTTGATATCGACCGTGGCCGACATGCCCGGACGGAACGGGGACACGCCCGGCTGCTTGGTGTTCTCCAGATGCGCATACGAATCGCGCAGCAGGCGCACCTTCACCGCGAAGTTGGTCACCTGGTCGGTGCCCATCGCATCGCTCTTGGCCGAGTTGGCAATGCTGGTCACGATACCCTTGAACACCTCGCCCAGATAGGCGTCCACCTCCACATCGCAGCTGTCGCCCAGCCCCACGCGGATGATATCGTTCTCGTTCACATCCACCTGCACCTCCATCTCGTTGAGGTTGCTGATGGTCATGATCTCCGATCCGGCCATCTGCGAAGTGCCCACCACGCGCTCGCCCTTGCGGAAACTGAGCTTCGACACCGTTCCCGACACCGGAGAGTAGATCTCGGTGCGGGTAAGCTGCTTCTCAGCTTCGCGCAATGCGGCCTCGGCACTTTTCACCGTATAGCGGTTGGCCTCCACACCTTGGCGCGATGCCTCCACCTCGCTGGTGGCCACATCATACTCGCTGCGGGCAGCATCAAAGTCCTGCTGAGACACCACCTTGTCGCTGAACAGCTTCTGTGTGCGGTCGAAAACGGCCTTCGAATTGGTGAGCCGTGCCTCGGCCTGGGTGAGCCGCGACTGCGAATTGGCCAGATTGGCCTTGCTGGTGTTGAGCGATGCCTGCAGCCGCTCCACGTTGGAACGCTGGATGTCCGGGTCGATCTTC
The DNA here is from genome assembly GCA_021739625.1 of Flavobacteriales bacterium. GTDB lineage: Bacteria > Bacteroidota > Bacteroidia > UBA10329 > UBA10329 > UBA10329. Next base: position 24,066 of record JAIPBJ010000003.1, read on the forward strand.
ACCAGCAGTTGGCCCACCTTCACACGGTCGCCCTCTTTCACCGGCAGTGCCGTGATCTCGCCTGCCACATCGGGGCTGATGTTCACCGCCTCCTCGCTCTGGATCTTGCCACTGGCCGACACCGTCTCGGTGATGGACTGCAGGCCCGCCAGCTCGGTCGTCACCTTGGTGGCCGGGGCATCGCCTACAAGCCCCTTCTTCTTGGCCACCACTGCGGCAATGACCAAAATCACGGCCACCACGGCCAGAATCACGAGTACACGTCTGTTGTTCATTTGTCCGTTGGGAATGCGAGCGGGATGCCCTGATAGAAATCGAGGATCTTGGCGCGGAAGATATATTCGTATTTGGCCCTCAGCAGGTCTGACTGGGCAATGGCCAGATTGTTCCTGCCGATGCTGAGGTCGAGGTCGTTGATGGCGCCCACGGCATGGCGCTGTTCGGCATAGGCGTATGCCCTTTCGGAGGCACTCACACTTTTCAGTCCCGCCTCATACTGCCGGTTGGCGGCCATGGCATCGTTGTAGGCCTGCTGTACAGATGAGTAAAGCTGATTGCGCGTGTCCTGCAACTGCAGTTCGGCATTGATGCGCGTAAGGTGCGAACGCCTCACGGCAGTGCGCGCCTGCAGCCCGTTGAAAATCGGTATGGACAGATTGAGACTCACACTCTGGCTCAGGTTGCGGTCTACCTGGTCAGCGTAGCCCACGTCCTCAAACTCAAGGGTCTCCGCATTGAAGTCGCGGAATGCACTGGAGTAAAAGGTGCTCACATTGCCGCTTGCCCGCAAGGTGGGCGTGTAGCCCGAAAACGCGATGCGCTCGCCCTTGCGCGCGCTCTCCAACTTGGTCTCCTGCGCCTTTATCTGCGGCCAATTCTCCATCGCCTTGTCATAGACCGATTGCACCGTGGTGGCTCCGAGGTCTTCCACGGGAAGGTCCATGGGCGGGCGTTGAATGCTGAAACCGTCCTCAGCCCTTATGTTGAGCAGTTGCTGAAGGGCCACCAGCGAGGTCTGGATCGCATTCTCGGCATTCACCACACGCAGTTCCTGAGCGGCCATCTGCGATTCAACGTCCAACAGGTTGCCCATCGGCATGGCGCCAGCGTCCACCAGTTTGCGGGTGCGGTCCACCTGTGCGGTGGTAGAGGCCAACTGCTCCTTCGAAACCCTCAGCAGTTCCTCGTTGAACATCACCTGAAGGAAGGCCGAGGCGATGTTCATGCTGATGTCATTGACCAGACCCTCCAGATCGTAGTTTGCGGCCAGCACATCTATCTGCGCCTGCTTGAAAGAGTTGAGCAGCCTCAGCCCGTTGAACAGTGTGACATTCGACCCTATGCCGAAGTTGTTGGCATTCACCTGCTCGTTCACAAACGAGTTGGTGCCCGGGTCGATGGAACGGCCAAAGTTGATGTTGCCGCCAACATTGGCATTCAGGTCGGGAAACATCATGGCCAGTGCCTGGCTCTTGCCATACTCGGCCTGCTGGCGATTGAGCATCGACTGTTTCAGTTGCATGTTGTGCTCACGGGCATGGTCAAGACAGCGCTGAAGCGACCATGCCTCCTGAGCCGAGGATCTTGGAGCCAGAAGCAGCAGAAAGCCCAGAAGGCACGGGAAAAACGCTTGTCGCATATCTCAGTGAAGAAATTGGGGCAGGCAAAAGTAGTATATGCCTTGCAGGTCAACTTGATCGGTATCCGAAGAGAGCGGGCACTTCAGTTAAACTTTCCCAACAGGCCATGGGCCATCCGGAGCGAAAGCATTGAAGGACAGCCAACCCGACACATTGTTCCGATGGCTCTGAGCACAATATAGGCCCCAATGCCATGAACAGCTCCACAGCCGATGGTTCATAAAGGTTGCCCGTATGTAAATTTCTTATGTTTGCAGCTCGAAAAAACCGACTTAAAAACCGACCATCATGTCTGATATCGCATCACGTGTAAAGGCCATCATCGTAGATAAACTGGGTGTTGACGAGAATGAAGTGACCCCTGAGGCAAGCTTCACCAACGACCTCGGTGCCGACTCGCTCGACACCGTTGAGCTCATCATGGAGTTTGAAAAGGAATTCAACATCGCCATACCTGACGATCAGGCCGAGAACATCAGTACCGTGGGCGAGGCCATCAAGTACATTCAAGGGAATGTCAAATAAGCCTGTCTTCGATAGACAGCTTGTATGTACCCGTTGCTTGCCGTTGTCCACGAGCGCAGGCAGCGGGTATTTCTTTGAGACAGCATCATGGAACTGAAACGGGCAGTGATAACGGGAATGGGCGCCCTGACCCCCATCGGCAACTCGCTGAACGAATACTGGGACGCCTTGCGCACAGGCAGGAGCGGTGCGGCCCCCATCACCCACTTCGATGCAGCGAAGTTCAAGACCCGCTTCGCCTGCGAGGTGAAAGGTTTCGACCCCAACGACCATTTCGACCGCAAGGAGGGCCGCAAGCTCGACCCATTCGCACAATATGCGCTGGTGGCAGCCACCGAGGCCTGGATACACTCGGGCCTCAAAGAAGATGCCATTGACCACGACCGCGCTGGTGTGATCTGGGGTTCGGGGATCGGTGGACTCAAGACGTTCTATGACGAATGTGCCGAGTTTGCCAAGGGCGATGGCACACCGAGGTTCAACCCATTCTTCATCCCCAAGATGATCGCAGACATCGCATCGGGCCACATCTCGATGAAATGGAACCTGCGCGGGCCCAACTTCACCACGGTATCGGCCTGTGCATCAAGCACCAACGCGCTCATCGATGCCTTCAACTACATACGTCTCGGAAAGGCCGACATTTTCGTGACCGGAGGATCGGAGGCGGCAGTGAATGAGGCAGGCGTTGGGGGTTTCAATGCCATGAAGGCCCTTTCGGAAAGAAATGATTCGCCAGAAACGGCCTCGCGCCCATTCGACCTCGACCGTGACGGATTCGTGCTTGGCGAAGGTGCTGGCTGCCTCATAGTTGAGGAAATGGAGCACGCCCTGAGGCGCGGTGCCACCATCTATGCCGAGATCGTGGGAGGGGGCATGAGTGCCGATGCCCACCACATCACCGCACCGCACCCCGAAGGTCTGGGTGCCACCAACGTGATGCGCAGCGCACTGGCCGATGCAGGACTGACACCAGCGGGCATCGACTATATCAATGTACATGGTACAAGCACCCCGCTGGGCGACATAGCCGAGAGCAAGGCCATCCTTTCCGTTTTCGGTGAAAGTGCCTACCGGCTCAACATCAGCTCCACCAAGAGCATGACAGGCCACCTTCTGGGCGCGGCCGGGGCCATCGAGGCCATTGCCAGCGTGTTGGCAGTGTATCACGATACCGTGCCTCCCACCATCAACCATTTTACAGACGACCCGCAGTTTGACCCACGGCTCAACTTCACCTTCAACACCGCCCAGAAACGCACCGTGAATGCGGCCCTGAGCAACACCTTCGGCTTCGGAGGACACAATGCATCGGTAATCGTCAGGAAATTCAAGGTCTAAAGCTCACAATTCAAGGCTGCTCAGGTCTGCAAGACCTTGTCTCCCGTCTCTCGTCCCTTCTTCAAGCATGTTCGCCTTCCTTCGAAAAGAATCGTCAGAGGACAAGGAACTCCGCAAACGGCTGCACTCGATCCTCGGGTTCCAGCCGCACAACATGGCCCTTTACCATCTTGCATTGACACACAGCTCGGCAGGTCTGGTGGTGAAGGACGGAGTGCCACTGAGCAACGAACGCCTCGAATTCCTTGGCGATGCCATGCTCGGTGCCATTGCCGCCAAATATCTGTTCAAGCGATTCCCATTCGAATCGGAGGGGTTTCTCACCGAGACCCGCAGCAAGATCGTGAGCCGCAAGAATCTGGGCGGACTGGCCAGCAAGCTGGGGCTGCGCGAACTGGTGAAGAAAGAAGGGTCATTGGACAGTGGCATTTCATCCCTTGGCGGTGATGCTTTGGAGGCGCTCGTTGGCGCGGCCTTCATGGACAAGGGGTTCGAACTGACGGAGCGCTTTGTGGTCTCCAACCTCATCGACAACTTCATCGACCTGGACCAGTTGCTGAAAGAGGATGCCAATTTCAAAAGCAGGATCATTGAGTATTGCCAGAAGCGCAGGCAGCAATTCTCCTTTCTTATGTTGCATGAGCAGCGTAGCAAGGGCGACAGGCTCTTCGAGGCCCAGCTGCTCATCAACGGGCAACCCCATGGCCGGGGCAAGGGCCGCACCAAGAAGGAGGCCGAACAGGCCGCAGCCCGAGAGGCCTGCCAAAAACTGGGGATTCTGGAAGTCTGAGGTTGACGAGTGGGCCTCCAATGGTCCCAAATAAACAGAAGGCAGAGCATTTGCGATTTGGTTACCTTTGCCGCTTAACCGTCAGATAACATACGGGTGGACAGAAATCCCTTTGTGCCGGGCAATCTCCTCGCTCGAATCAACTTTCCTGCAGATCTAAGGAAACTGAACGAGGAGCAGCTTGAGGCCTTCTGTGGCGAACTGCGTCAATATATCATTGACATCGTTTCACAACGTGGAGGCCACTTCGGGGCCAGCCTCGGTGTAGTGGAGATGACCACGGCCCTGCACTATGTTTTCGACACCCCTTATGACCAACTGGTGTGGGATGTGGGCCATCAGGCCTACGGACACAAGATCATCACAGGGCGAAAGGATGTGTTCTACACCAATCGCCTCTATAAGGGGATCAGCGGTTTCCCCAATCGGAAGGAAAGCGAATACGACACCTTCGGAGTAGGCCACAGCAGCACCTCCATTTCTGCAGCGCTCGGCATGTCTGTCGCATCAAGGCTCAAGGGCGAAAAGCAACGGCAGCATATAGCGGTGATCGGTGATGGCGCCATGACGGGCGGAATGGCCTTCGAGGGGCTGAATCATGCAGGCGTGGAGAACACCAATCTGCTTGTGGTGCTCAACGACAACTGCATGAGCATTGACCCCAACGTGGGCGCCCTGAAAGAATACCTCACCGACATCACCATTTCTCCGGCCTACAACAAGATGCGCGATGAGGTGTGGAATCTCCTCGGCCTTGTGAGCAAGTTCGGTCCCAATGCACAGGAGATCGCATCAAAGATCGAGCATGGCATCAAAGGCTCGCTCTTCAAGCAGAGCAACATGTTCGAGTCGCTCAAGTTCCGCTATTTCGGCCCAATTGACGGGCATGATGTGAACCGGATGGTGAGCGTGCTTCGCGACCTTAAGGACATTCCAGGCCCCAAGATCCTTCATTGCCTCACTGTGAAAGGCAAGGGATATGGACTGGCCGAGCTGGATCAGACCAAATGGCATGCGCCCGGCCTGTTCAACAAGGACACGGGCGAGATAAAGGTGGTGAAGCCCGAACAGCCCGAGCCTCCCAAGTATCAGGACGTGTTCGGCCACACCATGGTCGAACTGGCACAGCTCAATCAGAAGGTGGTGGGCGTGACCCCCGCCATGCCTTCGGGCTGCTCGCTCAATATCATGATGAAGGCCATGCCCGACAGGGCGTTCGATGTGGGAATTGCAGAACAGCATGCCGTCACGTTCAGCGCTGGGCTTGCCACACAGGGGCTGGTGCCGTTCTGCAACATCTACAGCACATTCATGCAGCGCGCCTACGACCAGGTGATCCACGATGTGGCCCTTCAGAACCTCAACGTGGTACTGTGCCTTGACCGTGGCGGTCTGGTGGGTGCCGATGGGGCCACGCACCACGGGGCATTCGACCTTGCCTACATGCGGTGCATCCCCAATATCACTGTGGCATCGCCCATGAATGAGGAGGAGCTGCGCAACATGATGTTCACTGCCCAACTGCCCGATGCTGGCACTTGGAGCATCAGATATCCGCGTGGCAACGGTGTGCTGGCTGAATGGCGAACCCCATTCCAACCCATTCCGGTGGGCAAGGGCCGCAAGTTGCGCGATGGTGCCGATGTGGCCATCCTGACCATCGGCCCATTGGGAAACACTGCCTTGGAGGCCTGTGCAGAGCTTGAGCTGCAAGGCGTGTCGGCCGCTCATTTCGACATGCGTTTCGTGAAACCGATCGATGAAGAGATGCTTCACCGCGTGTTTAAGAAGTTCACCAAGGTGATCACTCTGGAGGACGGATGCCGCATGGGCGGTTTCGGCAGTGCTGTTGTGGAGTTCATGGCAGACAATGGTTACTTTGCACAGGTCGAACGGATGGGCATCCCGGACCGCTTCATTGAACATGGCTCACCGAAAGAACTCTTCATCGAATGCGGCTACCACAAGGACGACCTTGTGCGCACTGCCCTGCGTATGGTCAGTGAGCCGAAGACTGCCATTGCGGGCTGAAGTGGTCAGGACGCTCACAACGGCCATTCTGCTTCTTGTGGGCACATCTTTCCATTCCGGTGCACAGACTCTTTTTGTGAAAGGCGCCACCAAAGGCACTCCCGACCATGTGGCCTATCTGGAGATGGGCGGCATCGGGTACTATTACACGTTGAACTATGAGATCAAGCTGCTGCAGCGATCTGCATTCGCCATGTTCGGCCGCATTGGGCTCGAATACCTGCCCGTTCGCCAAGCCGACAGGATGGTCCACCTGCCCATTGGTGCCAGTTTCACCATCGGACAGAAGAAGCATCGGATAGAGGCGGGCATCGCTGGTCTCTTTCGCATCGACTTCAGCCCCGTGGCCTTCGGTGAAGGATTCTACCTGACCAACCCGCCCACAAGGATCTTTCTCGCCCCATCGCTCGGTTGGAGATTCCACGCCAAACCCAACGAATATGGCGAGTCATTCTTCCTCAGGGTGATGTTCACCCCACTGATCGGCATGGACGTATTCAAGAGCATGCCCTATTTTCTTCCCCACGCAGGCATAAGTGTGGGCCGCACATGGAACAACCCCAACCGCAAGAAGGGATGAACCGAACGGGGCAGCACCATTCCCCTGCTGTCAACATGTCGCTCCGGCCATTGCCCATCTCCATTGTTTCCTGTACGTTTGATTCCCCTTAACAGACAGGAGAATGAGATACCACCGCATAGACCATCGGCTATTTGTGAGCAACCGAAAACGCTTCACAGAGTCGCTGCTGCCGCAAAGCCTGGCCGTGTTCAACGCCAACGACATCATGCCCGGCAATGCGGACGGCACATTGAAATTCAAGCAGAACAGCGACCTCTTTCATCTCACCGGTGTGGATCAGGAAGAGACCATTCTGCTGCTGGCCCCCGATGCTCGGGACGAGGAACACCGAGAGGTGCTTTTCCTTCGCGAGACCAACGCGACCATTGCCATCTGGGAAGGAGAAAAACTGACGGTGGACGAGGCCCGCAAAGTGACCGGGATCCAGACCATCTATTGGCTCCGCGACTTTGACCGCATCTTCGGGAATCTCGCCACACAGAGCACCAATATCTACCTGAACACCAACGAGCACGGCCGTGCCACGGTCAGCGTGGAGTCCCGCGACATGCGGTTCATCAAGCGTTGTAAGAAACAGTTTCCGCTGCACCAGTATCACAGAAGTGCCCCGATCATGCAGCGGCTGCGTGCTGTGAAGTCCAAAGTAGAGGTGGCGCTGCTGCAAGAGGCCTGCGACATCACTGAAAAGGGGTTCCGCAGATTGCTCAAAATGGTGAGACCGGGCGTGTGGGAATATGAACTGGAGGCTGAACTGATCCATGAGTTCATCCGCAACAGGTCGCAGGGATTCGCCTACGAACCGATCATCGCCTCGGGCAAGAACTCATGCGTGCTGCACTACATCGACAACAACAAGCAGTGCAAGAAAGGCGATATACTGCTGCTGGACATTGGGGCCGAATACGCGAACTATGATGCCGACCTGAGCCGTACCATTCCTGTGAGCGGCAAGTATTCAAAACGACAACGCGAGGTGTATGACGCGGTGCTACGTGTGCAGAACGCGGCCATCGGTCTGCTGAGGCCCGGCACCATGCTCAAGGACTATCACCATGAGGTGGGCCAATTGATGGAGGCCGAACTGGTACGCCTCAAACTCATGTCCAAAGAGGACATATTGAGGCAGGATCCCAAGCATCCGGCCTACAAGAAGTATTTCATGCACGGCACGAGCCATTTCCTCGGCCTCGACACCCATGACGTGGGCGACTGGGATCAGCCCATGGCCGATGGCAATGTGTTCACCTGCGAACCGGGCATCTACATTCCGGAAGAAGGCATCGGAGTGCGCATCGAGGACGACATTCTCATCACGCAAAAAGGCCCAGTGAACCTGATGAGGAACATCCCGAAGGAAGCCGAGGAAATTGAGGAGCTAATGAATCCGTGAGCGCGGACCCTGACCATCAGAACGACATCTGCTATTTTCCTTCGGAAGGATTCTTGAGCACCTTCGGCACCTTGAAATAGTCGCTGTCGCGCTGCGGGGCGTTCTTCAGGGCCTGCTGCTGGGTGATGGTCTGCCGCGACTCATCGTTGCGGAGCACATTCAATTCCTCGGACAGATAGATGAGCGGCTCCACACCTTCGGTGTCCAGCTCATTCAACTTCTCCATGAAACCGAGAATGCGGTTCAGGTCGTGCCTGATGCGCTCCTTCTCCTCGCCCTCGAACTGCAGACGGGCCAGATGGGCCAGTTCATCCACGGTCTTGTCTGTAATCTCCATGCTCGAGGTTTGCAACAAAGGTAATCGGCCGGGGCACAACGTCACAGCACCATGATCGCTCCCGACAGAATGGCCACCCCGATCATAAAACCGACATAGACCTGAGCAGGGGTATGCGCATTGAGCCGAAGCCGTGCATAGCCCACCAGTCCCGACAGAACGATGAGCGCCATGAGCAGGTGCTGGGCATCGACCTGATAGCGCACCGCGAGTCCGATGAACGTGCCAACAAGTCCGCCCATGCCCAGCATGTGAATGCTCACTTTCCACCGGAGATTGATCACCAGTGCCACGCCCACCGATATCACCCCTGCCAGCACCAGATCAGGTATCAATGAAGGCATTGGCAACTTTAGGAATAGCGCGTATGTCGAAAGCTGAAAGACGATCACGGTGAGGAACGGAATGGTGCGTTCAGCGGCCGTATGCATGTGCATGCTCTGGATCACGCCCTTGCGGATGAGGAACAGGAACACGGCCGTGGGCAGCATGATGGCGTTGATGAGCACCACCCCATAGACGAACTGCCGCACCTCAGGCGAAATCGCATAAGTGATGAAAGTCTCTGCATTGAACAGCAGCAACATCGTGTAGAAAGGAATGAATATGGGCTGAAAGACCACCGAGAGCAACTGGGCGGAACGCTTTCCGAAGCTGTAGCGTCCTTCAGGCATATCTCACATCATCAATGACCATCTTGGCAATAATCTCGCACATGATCTCGCTGGTGCCACCTCCTATCTGCCCCAGGCGTGTGTCCCGATAGAAGCGCGCCATCGGATACTCCTCCATGAAACCATAGCCCCCATACATCTGCAGACATTCGGTGGCCACTTTGTCCGAAAGCTGTGTGGCCAGCAGTTTTGCCATGGCGGCCTCCTTCACCACATACTCGCCTTTGGAATGGCGGTGGCATATATGGAGCACGAACTGTTTCTGCATCTCCACCTCGCTCGCAAGCTGTGCGATGCGGTGGCGCAGCACTTGGAACCTGTCGATAGACCGGCCAAAGGCCTCACGCTCGCGCATATAGGTCAATGTCTGTCCAAGTGCATGCTCGCAAGCGGCCACGGCACCCACGGCCATGCCTATGCGTTCCAGGGCGAACTTCTGCATGATGTAGTAGAACCCTTGTCCCTCCTGCCCCATCAGCGCTGTGGCCGGCACCCGCACCTCATCAAAGGCTATCTCGCCTGTGTCTGAGGCATGCCATCCGAGTTTGTTCAGTCTCGAGGCTGTGATGCCGGGCGTGTTGCGGTCGATGACAAACATGCTGATGCCTGCGGCCTTGGCCGATGGGTCGGTCTTGGCCGCTACCACGAGAAAATCGCTGAGCACCCCATTGGTTATGAAGGTCTTGCTGCCGTTGATGATGTAATGATCCCCATCGCGTGCGGCCGAGGTGCGCATCGCTGCCACATCGCTGCCACCGCCCGGCTCGGTGATGGCCAGACAGCCGAACAGATCCCCGGCAATGCCCTTCCTCAAATAATGCTCCTTCTGCTCCTCAGTGCCCTCATTGTCGAGATGCGAAAGGGCCAGATAGACGTGTGCCCCGATGGCAGCCCCCGTCCCGGCCGAATCGATCCTCGCTATCTCTTCCATGAAGATGACCGTGTAGAAGAAATCGAGGGCGAGACCACCATAGCGCTCAGGACTGGCTATTCCGAAGAAGCCCATGTCACCGAATTTCTTCCAGATGCTGCGTGGAAGCTCTCCGCGTTCCTCCCATTCGTTGACAAATGGCACGACCTCCTTCTTAAGAAAGTCCCGAAAGGCCTGACGGAAAGTATCGTGTTCTTCAGTGAAATAATGCATGCGGGCCATTCAAGTTCGCGTTAGTTGGAAGGTTTCCCGGAAGATGATTCTTCTGCAAAGTAAACACCGTCACCCGCTCAACGGGAGCAATGGGCCTATTTCTTGACCCGCTTCTTGAAGATTTCACTCACGGCAAGTCCGAGACGAACCTGATAGTAGGGCGAATTGAGGTTCTCCTTCACCTCATCATTGCTCATCAGCATCACCCGATAGCCAAGGCCCACACCAAGGCCCGCCCAACGGCTGAACTGGTAGCTCACATCCACGCCCAACTCTAACGGCATCACAAGGCCATTGCCAACATGCGCATCTGTGGAGGTGCGATAGAATGTTTCACCCATACCTATCTGAACAGGGACGCCCAATGCCCACCCGTCCTCCTCCCAGAACGTGTACTCCACGTAGGCCATCACATAACGCATCCGCGGTATGGCAGAGTCTCCGTTTCCCGGGTGTTCCTTCGGGTCATACAGTTGGCTCGTTATCTCCGTCTGCATCCAGTAATAGCCCAGTCCTGCACGGACCGGAAACTTGAACTCCACCCCAAGGCGCGCCCCGAGAAACAGTGCATGGTGCGTGCGCACAAAGGCGTTCCGTCCCTCAAATTTGCCCATGATGCGGATCTTCTTCCCCTTGCCTGCCTCCTGATCCTGTGCGTTAACATGCAAATGGGCCAGACAAGGCACGCAAAGCAAGAGTATCGCCACATACCGCGACCATGCCCCTGCCCTGTGCCCCGACATCTCATTGACAGTTATCATCCGTGCAGCACTTTCATATCACTCCAAAAAAAATGTCCCCGATCGCTCAGGGACATTTTCCATTCATTCAGTTCAGAGGCTTCAATGGATCTCCTTCTCATCGGCCGTTGGTGGCACGTTCTGAGGAATGAAATCCACATCCTTGTCCGGCCGGCTGTAATCATACGCCCAGCGATAGACCGTAGGAATGGCACCCGGCCAGTTGCCATGGCCCGGATTGACAGGAGTTGTCCACTCCAGAGCGTTCGAATGCCAAGGGTTCTGGGAGGCACGTGGCCCGCGATAGATGCTATAGATGAAGTTGAAGAAGAATATCGCTTGCGCACATGCGCCAAGAATGGCGAACAGGCTGATCATCTCATTGATGTCCTGAAGTCCATCGAAGATCGGGAATGCTGTGTTGTCGTAATAACGCCTTGGAATGCCCGCCAACCCGAGGAAGTGCATAGGAAAGAACACACCATACATGCTCGTGATAGTAATCCAGAAGTGCGCATAGCCCAAATTCTTGTTCATCATGCGGCCATACATTTTCGGGAACCAATGGTAAACACCCGAAAACATTCCAAAGATCGCAGAGGCCCCCATCACAATGTGGAAGTGACCCACCACGAAATAGGTGTCGTGTATATTGATGTCCAACGCACTGTCGCCAAGTATGATCCCTGTGAGACCGCCAGTGATGAATGTGCTCACCAGACCGATAGCAAACAGCATCGCTGGGCTGTAAACGATATTCCCCTTCCACAGCGTGGTCAGGTAATTGAACACTTTCACTGCCGATGGAATGGCCACCAGCAGCGTAGTGAACGTGAACACCGAGCCCAAGAACGGATTCATGCCTGTGACGAACATGTGGTGCCCCCATACGATCATGGAAAGGAATGCGATGGCAAGCATCGACCCCACCATGGCCTTGTAACCGAAGATAGGCTTGCGGCTCATGGTCGATACCACTTCGGAGGTGATTCCCAGTGCAGGAAGCAGAACGATATACACTTCAGGGTGGCCGAGGAACCAGAACAGGTGTTGGAACAGGATGGGGCTTCCGCCTGTGTGTTCCAATGCCTGACCACTGATGAAAATGTCGCTCAGGTAGAAGCTGGTGCCGAAACTGCGGTCAAATACCAGAAGCAACGCGGCCGACAGCAACACAGGGAACGAGAGCAGACCGAGGATGGCGGTGATGAACAGTGCCCAAGTGGTCAGTGGCATGCGGTCCATGCTCATGCCTTTGGTGCGCAGGTTGATGATCGTTACGATGTAGTTGATGCCGCCCAAAAGGGAAGAGACAATGAACAGGGTCATACTCACCAACCACAGGGTCATGCCGAGTCCTGAACCCGGAATTGCCTGAGGAAGCGCACTCAGAGGAGGGTAGATCGTCCAACCACCTGATGCTGGTCCAGTCTCAACGAACAGCGAAGCCAACATGATGACCGATGATCCGAGAAAGAACCAGAAGGACAGCATGTTCAGGAATCCTGACGCCATGTCGCGTGCCCCGATCTGCAATGGAATGAGCAGATTGGCGAAGGTGCCGCTCAATCCTCCGGTCAGCACCATGAACACCATGATGGTTCCGTGAATAGTCACCAGCGCGAGATACATGTTGGGATCGAGCACACCGTCAGGTGCCCATTTTCCAAGGAATGTTTCCAGTATTGCGAACGACTGGCCCGGCCAGCCCAACTGAAGGCGGAAGAAGACCGACATCATCATTCCTACAACCCCCATTATCATGGCGGTGACCAGAAACTGCTTCGATATCATCTTGTGGTCCTGAGAGAACACATAGTGTGTCCAGAAGTCAGGCTTCCCGTGATGTGCGTGGTGTACGTGTTCTGTATGGTCTGCCATGTTCGTAGGGTGGACAGTTAGGGATTTTATTACAGTGTTCCTGCAGAGGTCTGTCAGAGATCAGATTCCGTTCGGGGTCTCTGTGGAAGCTTCCAGCACTTCGGCCTGCTGTGGCTTGATTTCGCTTTCTACAGGTTTGCTCAGTTGTTCGGCAAGGGTTTTCTGCCCGGCAAGCCATGCATTGAAATCTGCTTCAGATTCCACAATGATGTTCATCTGCATGTTATTGTGAGCGGCCCCGCAGATCTTGTTGCAAAGCAGTAGATAATCGAATTCAGGGTTTCCGGTCTCCACACGCATCTCGGCAGTGGTCATGGTCGGAACGAAATGAAACTGGGTGGTCATGCCGGGCACACAGTTCATCTGTGTCCTGAAGTGAGGCATGTAGGCCGAATGGATCACATCGCGACTATGAAATTTGAACAGCACGGGCTTGCCAACTGGAAGGTGGAACTCACCACGCACCACTTTATCGTCATTTGATGCGGCATCGGTCAAATCCACTCCGAGGGTGTTGCCTCCCTCGATAAGCCGATAGCCTGAAGGTCCGAGTCTGTTGTCATCTCCAGCATATCGGGCAGTCCAGTCGAATTGCTTCGAATAGAGTTCTATGACCATAGTCTCCTCGGGGGTCGGGCCGGTAATCTCCTGCCAAGTGCTGAGGCCATAGACGATCAACGATGACAGGACTATGGTAGGCACAATGGTCCAAACCGCCTCCAGCTTTGTGCTGTGAGCAAAGAAGTCAGACTTTCTGTCGCTGCGATGGAAGTACTTATAACCGAAATATATCAGAAGGATATGTGTGATAAAGAACACGGGCAGGATGATGGCCCAAGTCAGATTGAGCAGGAAATCCGTTTTCACACCATGGACCGAGGCCGCAACCGGAAGCACTTCCGGTCCCCAGAAGATCTGATAAAAGACATAGGCCATATAGCAGATGCCAGCAAACACAAGAATGGTTGACTGGGTGCGATTATCGCTTTCCGTCACCGCACTTGGGTCATGACCGCGCAGATCCGCTCCAAGCTCAAAAACTCTTACCACACTCGCCAACGCAACGACCGCGAGGATAACAACAAGGACAATCAGAAGATTCAACATTTCCAAATGATTGGGGGTTTAGGACAGTAGCCGTGTCACTGTGGACTCACACGTGGTGATGCGCAGCTTCGTCAAGGAAAGGGTGGTTCTTGGCCACGAGCGATGCTCTGCTCAAAGCACTGTGCGTAACAAAGAGGAATGCGCCAAGGAAACCGAGGAACATGCCCAACTCCAAAGGACCGAAGCCCCATTCATCCTTCAACGCTCCGGGCATCACCATCACAAAAACATCCAACCAGTGTCCGAACACGATGACCACACCGGCCATCGTCAGCATGTTCATGCTGCGCTTCGCATCGCGGTCCATGAGCAGAAGGAAAGGGATGATGAAGGCCACCACCGGCAATGCTCCGAAGGGAACCGCATAATTCTCCCATCGGTCCATGAAATAGGTCACCTCCTCAGGAATGTTGGCATACCAGATGAGCATGAACTGAGAGAACCACAGATAGGCCCAGAATATGGTGAATGCGAACATGAACTTGCCCAGATCGTGCAGATGCTCCTCGTTGATATGCTGCATGTAACCGCTCCGCTTCAGATAGACCGTTATCATGGCCATCATGGCAATGCCGCTCACCCAGAAGGTGGCAAAGTTGTACCAGCCGAACAGCGTGCTGAACCAGTGGGTATCGATGCTCATGGTGATGTCCCATGCCGAGGTGGACGAAGTGACGGCATAGAAAATAAGGAACACGGCACCAAGACCAAGGCTCTTCTTGTAATAAGTGAGACCACCTGCAGCATCCTCGGCCAGCGAGGCCTTTCTGAAGAACAGGGTGAAGGCAAACCAGACCCCCACATATGCAAGGATACGGGCCAAGAAGAAAGGGAAGTTCAAGTAGGCCGACTTGCCGGCAATGATCTCATCAAAATGATCGCTTGTAGGGTCGGTCAATGCCGGATCCATCCAGTGGTAGATGTGATGCCAGTGCAACGATGGATGTCCACCGATGACCACCAGAATGAGCATGATGCCCGCGAATGGAATGAATTGTGCCATCGCCTCGGGCACACGTTTCAGCCCGGAAGACCAGCCAGCCTCGGCCACGTACTGTATGGCCATCCAGAGTGTTCCGATAACGGAGATCCCAAGGAAGAAATACGAGTTTACGAGCACATTGGCCCAGATGCGCTGGCCCGGGATGTGCGTCAAAATGCCGTACACCACAGCGAGTACACCGAGGAGCACAAGGCCCAAGGTGATCCTTTTGGTGCTTGATTTGACCTTATATTCCATTCTGACAGTCCTTTAGCTGTTGCTTGATTAGTTCAGATATTCTGCAGTTGCTGCACGTAGCGAATCACCTTCCAACGCTCCTCCTTGGTAAGTTGAGAGGCGTGCGCTCCCATCAGATTCTTCCCATAAGTGATTGAAAAGAACATTTTGCCCTCTTCAAGGCTCTTCAGGGTGCTATTGTAGGCCGGTGGTGGCGGGAACTTTCCAGTGGCGATGAGTGTTCCGTCCCCAGCACCCGCAACTCCATGGCAATGAATGCACATTTTTTCAAAGATGACCTTGCCTTGCTCTGCATGGGCCGCACTTGAGTCCAAAGGGCTCTTGTCGGCAGCAGCTGCGGCATACTCTTCAATCGTATTCACCCTGTGATAGGGCAACGCATTGATGAGACTTCCCTGATGGGGCCATTCGCCCTGAGTTATCGTGCCGGCCACCGGTTGTCTTGCACTGAGACTGTCGCTGAACATGGCATTCACAGAGTAGGTCTCGTAAGATGGTGAGCGATACATGTCGGGCATGTATTCAACACCAGGACTCAGTGGGTTCTTGGTGCAAGAACTCATCGCTACCAACCCGGCAAGCACTGCCATGGTCAATGTGACGAGATTAAAATTGAATGTCTTGTTCATCCGTCTGTAAACTTTCGGTTCTGTCACCAATTACTTCTCAGAAATTTCCTCCACACCGGTCTGCTTCAGGATGGATTTGATCTCCTCCACATCCATTCCGTGATTCTCCTCCACGTCAATCAGCATCAGAAATTTATCATCCGTGGTGCGCGGGTCGGGGTTCCAATTCTTCTTGCCGGGATAAGTGCCATTGCGCAGCAGATAGGTGACTGCCATTCCGTGTGCGGCACACCATACGGTCATCTCAAAAGTAATTGGAATGAACGCGGGCAGGTTGTCCATCAACGAGAAGTTCGGCTTGCCACCGATGTTCATCGGCCAGTCCATGATAAGCAGGAACCAGAACATGAATAGCGCGAGGCCCAGACCGCAGGCACCATAAATGAAGCCAGCTATGTGCAGGCGTGTGCGGGGCACTCCGATGACAGGATCGATGCCATGAATGGGGAACGGACTGAACACATCCTTGATGTGAATGCCCTTCGCCACCAGTTGCTTGGCCGACTTCAGGAGCACCTCCTCGTCACCGAACAGACCGTGTATCTCTTTGTGATGACTCATTTCCTGTTAATTAAAGCTGAAACATGAAAGGTGAAATGTGAGATGTCCCGAATCCCAACCTATCAATTTTCTCTCTGTGTAAATCTTGAACTGTGAACGTTGAACACTGAACCGCACTCAATGATGGTCCTTCTTGAACTGTGAACCACTCGATTTCAGGATGGACTTGACCTCTGCGATCGGAAGCACTGGGAATGTCCGGGCATAAAGAAGGAAGAAGGTTCCGAAGATACCAAGTGTGCCTATGAAGATGCCTATATCCACCCAGGTCGGATAGAACATGCTCCAACTTGATGGCAGATAATCACGGTGCAGCGAAGTGACAATGATCACGAAGCGCTCGAACCACATGCCGATATTCACAAAGATGCTGATGATGAATGTGAGCCAAATGCTTCTGCGAACCTTACGGATCCAGAAGATCTGAGGGGTGATCACGTTGCAGCTCATCATGGCCCAATAGGCCCACCAGTATGGGCCGGTGGCCCTGTTGAGGAACGCATACTGCTCATACTCCACGCCAGAGTACCATGCCACGAACAGCTCCGTGATATAAGCGATGCCCACGATAGACCCAGTGAGGATGATGACCTTGTTCATCAGCTCCACGTGATTGATGGTGATGTACGACTCCATGCTCACCACCTTGCGCATCACAAGCATCAGGGTCTGCACCATGGCAAAACCTGAGAAGATGGCACCGGCAACGAAATAGGGAGGAAAGATGGTGGTGTGCCAGCCGGGAATGACCGAAGTGGCAAAGTCCATGGATACGATGGTGTGAACCGAGAGTACCAACGGAGTCGCGATTCCGGCCAATACCAGACTTATCTCCTCAAAACGGTGCCATGCACGCGCATTGCCGCTCCAACCGAACGACATGATGCCGTAGATGGCCTCGCGGATAGGCTTGCCGGCAGTCACCGCACGGTCGCGGATGGTGGCAAAGTCAGGGATGAGCCCGATATACCAGAACACCAATGAAACAGAGAAATAAGTTCCGATAGCGAAAACGTCCCACAGTAGCGGTGAGTTGAAATTCACCCAAAGTGACCCGAACTGGTTGGGAAGGGGCAATACCCAATAGGCCATCCAGATACGGCCCATGTGAATGCCCGGGAACAGCGCGGCACAGATGACCGCGAAGATGGTCATGGCCTCGGCAGAGCGGTTGATGGCCATCCGCCATTTCTGACGGAAGAGCAGCAGCACCGCAGAGATGAGCGTACCTGCGTGGCCGATACCGACCCACCACACGAAGTTGGTGATATCCCATGCCCATTCAACTGTCTTGTTCAGTCCCCATGTACCGATGCCGACACCGATGGTGTAGAGGATACATCCCACACCCCAGAGCATCGCCATCACCGCTATGGTGAAAAGTATCCACCAGCTCCTGTTGGCCGCGCCCTCAATGGGGCGGGCGATATCCTCTGAGATCTGATGATAGGTCTTATCATTCAGTATCAGCGGTTCGCGTATTGCAGCTTCGTGACTCGCCATCTATTATTGATGATTGATGTTTGTATATTGATGATCGGGCAGCAGACTCAAACCTCTTCAGAGGTCAGATTCCTCACCTTGGTCATGTAGTAAACATTGGGCTGAACACCGACCTCCTCCAACAGATGATAGCTCCGTTCGTCCTTCGCCTTTGAGGCCACTCTGCTCTCCGTATCGTTGAGGTCACCGAAAGCGATGGCATGGGTCGGGCAGGCTTCGGCACAAGCGCTCTGCACTTCCTCGTCCAACACTTTGCGACCCATCTTCTTGGCCTTCAGTTTCGCTGCCTGAATCCCTTGCACGCAGAAGCTGCACTTTTCCATGACACCGCGGTCACGGACCACTACATCGGGGTTGAGCACCATACGGCCAAGCTCACTGTTGGCTGGATTGTTTCCGAACTCCTTGCTTCCATCGTGATACTGGAACCAATTGAACCTCCTCACCTTGTAGGGACAGTTGTTGGCGCAATAACGGGTGCCAATGCAACGGTTGTAGGTCATCTGGTTCAGTCCCTCATCGCTGTGCGTTGTGGCGGCCACTGGACAGACCGTCTCACAGGGGGCGTGGTTGCAGTGCTGACACATCACAGGTTGATACGCAACACGGGGTGCCACTGCGGCAGCCTCCATGGCCGTGAATTTATCTATGGCACCCACGCCTTCAGCTTTGGCCCGTTCAGTGGTCATGTCCGATGTGTAGTAGCGGTCGATGCGCAACCAATGCATATCGCGTCCTCTGCGAACCTCTTCCTTGCCTACTACCGGCACGTTGTTCTCGGCTCCACATGCAGTGACACATGCTCCGCAGCCGATGCACTTGTTGAGGTCGATGGCCATGCCCCAACGATGCCCGCTGTCGATGGCATGATTGCCCCAAAGATTGGCATCTGCGGCTCCGATCTTGTAATTCTCGTGCCCATGGTCATCAGCGTGTGCATGACCATCATGTCCATGTTCCTGTCCGTGCGCAGTTGCCGCTGCCTTCCGGGCCGCACTCGGTGCACTTGCCACATAGAATTCAACGCGTGGGTTTCCGGCCTTGGCATCTTTGCTGTATTCTGCAAAGGTGGTCTCCTTCACAATGCTCTCACGGCCCATCAGGGTGTGATGCGACTGCAACTGCGCTATCTCATACTTCTCGTTGGCACTTGAAATGGTCACTCCCCCAACTGAGAAAGAACCATCCTTTGCCAACGGGAAGGCGTTCACGCCCACACCATTACCGCTCTTACCTGCGGCAGTACGGCCATAGCCCACAGCCAGACCCACCGTCCCATACTTCTGACCTGGCGAAGGATAGACGGGGATTTTCAGTGTCACACCGTTGGCAGTCAATATGGCCACATCGGCCATGAAATCACCACGCTCCAGACGACTGAATCCCAACTCCTTCATCTGTGTGGGCGACATGGTCAGATAGTTGTCCCATGTCACACGGCTTACTGGATCGGGCAATTCCTGCAGCCATGGGTTGTTGGCCTGCGAGCCATCACCGGCACCTGCCTTCACATACAATTGCAATTCGAAATCACCGCTATACTTGGGCAACGCGGCAGCCGCCGCATTGACATCGCCTTTGAACGCAATGGCTACAGCTTCAGTCGCTCCATTTTCATACACGCCCTCGAACAAGGCGGTATTGAAGAAATTGGCGAACACCGGGTTCAGGCTTGCGCTGTAGATGCTGCCTTTCCAATTCTCACGGATGTAGGTGTAGTAGTCCGAGTCATTGCCGCTCCATTTCAGCAGCGACTCTTGGAATTGACGCGTATTGAATAGCGGCTGAATGGTAGGCTGCACAAGACTGTAGTGACCCGCCTTGGGCTCGGCATCATTCCAGCTTTCCAGATAATGGTGGTCAGGAGTGAGAATTCCGACTTTCTCTGCCGTCTCATCCAAACGGTCAGCGAAAGAGACTGTGATGTCCACCTTGGCCAGACCGCTGTTGAATTTCTCTGCATCGAAATAGGAATATGAAGGGTTCACCCCATGAATGAGGAGTGCACCGACCTTTCCGGCATTCATGTCGACCACCAGAGCAGCCATGTCAGCATCATTCCCTTGACGGAGCAGGAGCGGATTGGTCAGGTCAATGGTGGTTCCTATGTTGCCGAGCTGGCTGTTGATCGCGTTGACCAGCACCTGCTCAGCCTTGCTGTTCGAGCCAGAGATGACTATACCCTTGCCCTTGGCAGCAAGCAGCTCTGATGCGGCCTTGCTCACCTCAGGACTATCAACGCCACCAGAAACCACGCTTCCACCTGTAGCAGAGGCGATCCTGTTATAGAGCGCCACCAGCGAGTCTATGGTCTCGGACGGTTTCTGAGCCACGCGCACATCAGCGTTGCTACCAGTGAGCGACATGTTGGCCTCGAACTGGAAATGCCGGCTCATTTTGCCATCCTTGGGCTTGCGCATCTTGGCATAGCGGGCCGCATTGGCGTTGCTGTTAGGAGTTGCAGAGAGGAAATCAGAACCGAAACTCACCACAACTTCGGCCTTATCGAACTGATAGTCTGCCAAGGCTCGCACCCCGAATGACTCTTCATTCGCGGCAAGGACACCTGAAACGGACAGGGAATCAAGTATCACGTGCTTCACATCACCGAATGCCTCTGTGAACTCAGCAATGGCGTGCTTGGTGGATGGGCTGATAATGGTCTCTGTGAGCAGAACGACCTGCTTGCCCTCGGAAGCGGCCTTTTTCAGACCGATGACGATGTCGCGGTCAACCTCGTTCCATGTGGACTCTGCGCCTCCCTTCAACGGGCCTTTGGCGCGGGCCGCATCATAAAGGGAAAGAACAGAGGAATTGATGCGTGCATTCACGCCCCCCAGAGTGACGGTCGATCTTCTGTTACCAATGACCTTGATAGGCCGGCCTTCGCGGGTCTTCACCAGAATGCTGGCATAGTCCACACCGTCAAAGAAGCTGCTTGCATACCAGTTGGGCACCCCAGGGGTGATGTCCTCAGGCTTATTGAGGTATGGCACGGAACGCATGACAGGCGTCTCGCATGCTGCCAGTGTGGCTGCTCCTATGCTGAAGCCCATGAACTTCAGGAAATCCCTGCGCTTGGTTCCTGCCTCGGTGCTTTCGTTGCCATCATTGAAGATGTCGGCCGTGGCCTCCGGGGTGAATTCGTTGGCCGCAGACTCCTGAAATTCAGGAGTGTTGTGCAGTTCATCGAGTCCTTTCCAGTAAATTTTGGTTCTGCTCATGTCAGAGTCCTTTCCGAAAATTTTTTGTCGAATGAATCAATAGTGGCATTTGGCGCATTCCAGACCACCGATACGTTCCACGGTGATTGGGTCTCCATTGTGCCATTCAGGGGTCCGTTTGTGCAGATCCTCATAATATCCGTTGTCGGTCACCTGAACATTGGTGGTCCTATGACAGTCGATGCACCAGCCCATGGTAAGTGGTGAGTGCTGACCCACAACCGCCTGCTCCTCTACCGCACCATGGCAGGTCTGGCAAGGTATCTGACCGGCCACCACGTGCTGCGAGTGATTGAAATAGGACAGGTCGGGAAGATTGTGAACACGCACCCATTTCACAGGGGTCGGTTTGCTACCGTAAGTTTTGGTGGCCGGATCATAGTCCAATGCACGATAGATCTTGGCAATCTCCGCTGTACCAGTTGGCCCTTGATCCACATAGCTATGGCAGTTCATACAGACATTCAGCGATGGAATGCCTGCCGTCTTGCCTTTTTCAGCCGATGAGTGGCAATAGACACAGTTGATGCCGTTCTGACCAGCGTGAATCTTGTGCGAGAAATTGATGGGTTGCGTAGGAGCGTATCCCTGATAGACACCGATGGTCATCAGCCCTTGAATTCCCATTCTGAGAAGTATCAGCACAACAACAAGTACTGAGAAGGCAGTCCAGCCCCGATGGGTGTTCATCCAGGAAAGCAATGTGCCTACCGCACCCTTCTCAACAGGGGCTGGAACTCCATCCCTTTCGCTCACAAGATGGGTCAATGACCTTTTCACCCCTCTCAGCACCACCAAAAGGAGAAGCAGAAGAAGGGCAAGACCGACAAGGACATAGATGAGCGTATCGCCTGCAAGGGCCCCGGACGGTTTTGCACCCGCATCGGCCACCACAGCTGCAGCTGCGGGGACTTCTTTCACAGGAGGATTCCTTATATAGGACAACACCCCCTTTATCTCCTCATCCGACAGGAACTCAAAGGCCGACATCGGCACCTTGTTGTTGGCGTTGAAGATCTTCACGGCATACGGATCGCCAGCGGCAACCATCTTGCTTGAGTTCTTGACCCAGCTGATCGCCCATTCCTCGCTCGGAATGCGATCGAACAGACCCGCCAGACCAGGACCCACCATGGCCTTGTCGGTCAAAGTGTGACATGAGGCGCAATTCTGCTTGAACAGTTTCTCACCGTCCTGAGCATACGCAGAGGAGGCCAGCAGAACAGTCAGTGTGAAAAACGCAGTAGAAATCCTTTTCATCCAACTCATACCGTTAGAGGTCTTGAAGCGTCACAAACCCTTTGATAACGGGCATTTCACAAGAAATGGGTCGTTTTTCGGGCGGCTGCAAAAATAGAAACCAAAGCATGGGCGCTCTCATAATTCACAGAGGGAATATAATTTAGAATCGTTCCAAATAGGCACGGGTCAATTCGCAACGCATCCAACAGTCGAAAGGGGTTTGCAACCTTTGCCGTATGACTTCCCGAACCGTCATCATCCCTTTGCTGGTCTGTCTTGCCTCAGAGCTGCCCCTATGGGCACAGAACACAGACCCTCTGCCCACAGACAGTATGACATATATTGTGCGTGAATCGCGCATTGACGGACTGGTCCGGGCCCACGTGAAACAGAACCATAAAAGCCCGGGGATCGAAGGCTACCGCGTTCAGGTCTTCTCCGGATCGGGCAACGAGGCCCGTCAGCAGGCCAACGATATCAGGCGTCAGCTGATCTCATCAAATCCCGAAATGCCAACGCACCTTGTCTATCAGCCTCCGAATTTCAAAGTGCGGGTGGGCGACTGTCGCACTGAGTTCGGGGCGATCCGTCTCAAACGAGAGCTGACCTTCTACTATCCACAGGGGTTTGTGGTGCGTGACATCATCAAATTGCCTCAACTTTCCATCGAAGGCGATGAGCATGCACCACACGCTGAGGTGATAGATGGCGTGGAGGTTCCCATCGACACCGGTTCGGGTCTGGACTGAACCCTCACTTTCCATGAACTCGGACCTGATGAACGGTCTGGGAACCAACAATAGCATTCGCACAATGCAATTCCCAGGAATAGTCCGGTCAAAACTGCCCAATGTGGGCACCACCATCTTCACGGTGATGAGCGGTCTGGCACGTGAACACGGGGCCATCAACCTCTCGCAAGGTTTCCCCGATTTCTCGATTCCCGACAGGCTTGGCGAGCTCGTTGCGGAGAAGATGCGCAAAGGCCACAATCAATACTCGCCAATGCCAGGGTTGCCGGCCCTCCGAGAAGCCATTTCACTGAAGGTCCAGGAACTCTATTCCGCCACTTATGACCCTCAGGATGAGGTGACGGTGACGGCAGGTGCCACGCAGGCCATTTTCACTGCCATCATGGCACTGGTGCAGGAGGGAGATGAGGTGGTGGTCTTTGAGCCTGCCTACGACTGCTATGTGCCTGCCATTGAACTGGCAGGAGGCAAGGCCATTTTCGTGCAGATGGAGCCTACCGGTGTTCTGATAGATTGGGAGTATGTGAAGCGGGTCATCAATCAGCGGACGAGGATGATCATCATCAACACTCCAAACAACCCCACTGGGCGCATTATGAGTGCGCAGGACATGGTGCGATTGCAGAAACTCACCGAGCGCACCGACATCATCATCCTGAGCGATGAAGTGTATGAGCACATCCTCTTTGACGGCTATGAGCACCAGAGCGTCTCGCGTTATCCAAAGTTGGCAGAACGGTCTGTGGTGGTGAGCTCATTCGGCAAGACCTATCACTGCACAGGTTGGAAGGTCGGCCATGTTCTGGCCCCTAAAGAGCTGATGCGCGAGTTCAGGAAGACCCATCAGTTCAACGTTTTCAGTGTGAACACCCCGGTTCAGCACGCCTTGGCGGAATTCCTTTCGGAAAGGCAACATTACCTCGGTCTGGGAACCTTCTACCAGAGCAAGCGCGACCTTTTCCTTAAATTGATCAAAGACTCGCGTTTCAAGGTCAGGCCCAGCGAAGGAACTTATTTCCAACTGTTGGACTACTCGGCCATCACAGACGAGAAGGACACTGATTACGCCAACAGACTCACCAAAGAAGCTGGCGTTGCAAGCATTCCGCTATCGGTGTTCTATCACAGGCCCACGCCTATGACCCAATTGAGATTCTGTTTCGCCAAGGAGGATGAGACCCTTGAACGGGCGGCCGAGATTCTGAACAAGCTATGAATCCACTCCGAGTAACCATCTGTCAACAACCTCTGGTCTGGGAGAACAGACAGAGGAACCTTGAGCATTTTGGGAATCTCCTGTCCTCTCTGAATGGACAGACAGACTTGGTCATACTGCCAGAGACCTTCACCACCGGGTTCACAACCAATACTTCCGGGCTTGCGGAACCACTGCATGGAGAGACGTTGGAATGGATGCGCAGAATGGCGCACGAACTGAATGCCAGCATAACCGGTAGCTTCCTGTGTTCTGAACCGGGCATCGAATCGGTCCAGTATTTCAACCGTCTGCTCTGGATGAATGCAGATGGCAGCTATTTCCATTATGACAAGCGACACCTTTTCACCTTCGCTGGAGAGCATTTTCATTTCTCGCAAGGACGCGAGCGAATCATTGTAACTCTGAAGGGTTGGCGCATCTGCCCGCTCATCTGCTACGATCTGCGGTTTCCGGTGTGGAGCCGCAATACTGCCACCGACCCATACGACCTGCTGATCTATGTGGCGAACTGGCCCGAGGCCCGCTCCACTGCTTGGAAAGACCTGCTAGTTGCACGTGCCCACGAGAACCAATGCTACGTGGTTGGCGTGAACCGTGTCGGCACAGACGGAAAGCAGATACCATACAGTGGCGACAGCCGGGCAATAGGGCCGAGAGGCGAAATGCTCGCCACTTTCGGACCGCACCAGCAAGGACTTATGACCGTAAGTCTGGACAGACCCGAACTGTTGGACTTCCGGGACAGGTTCCGTGCGTGGGAGGATGCGGACAGGTTCGATCTGCGGGTCTGAGCGTGAATGGTGAGCAATTCCACGTTCCGCATCGGCCAGATTGTCAAGCAGTACCGATCGATCATCAACGGATCAGCACCACCTTGCCAGCGATCTGCTGAGTCCGTCCTCTAAAATCGACAAATTGGATGACCCATGTGTAAACGCCTCCCGGGCAGGTGTCGCCTCCAAGGCCAGAAGGGCCACCGTCCCAACCCTGCTCAATGTTGGTGCTGAAGTACACCATTTGTCCCCATCGATTGAACACCTTCATATCAAATCCCGTGACGTCCTCTCCATAGGCTTGGAAGAGATCGTTGACACCGTCAGTGCCCGGTGTGAAGGCCGATGGCACGTAAATGGTGGTATAAGGCGTAACAGTGATGTCCGTGTTCACAGAATCGCGACATCCGAACTCGCTGACGGCAGTGAGCCACACGCGATAGGCACCAGTATCCTGATAGGCATGATTCGGATTCTCCTCATCAGCGAACGACCCGTCTCCAAAACTCCAGAGCCATGTATCATCGCCCGTGCTCAGGTTCTCGAAGGTCACCAATGGATCGATGACGGAAATCATGCTCGGCCGGGCGAAGAAGTCCGCTTCAGGCCGAGGATGCACGATGATCGGGACAGTCACCGTGTCTGTACAGTTGTCCCAAATGGCCACCAGTTGCACATTATAAGTACCATCACCCTGATAGAGATGCGAAGGGTTCTCTTCTGTTGACGAGGCACCATTGCCGAAACTCCAAGCATAAGTGAGCTGCCCGACAGGCGTTGAGGCGTTGGTGAACTGGGTCTGCGCTCCAAGGCACACATCGGTTCCTGTGAACTGAGCATCAGGCACGGGATCGACCGTTATGGTGGTCTGGGAAGTATTCACGCAACCGTAGGTATCTGTTCCTGTAGCGGTATAGGTGGTGGTGACCACGGGTGTTGCGACAGGATCGGCAACGGTCGCATCGCTCAGACCTGTGGCTGGCGACCACACGTAGCTCACTCCTCCGTTGGCATTCAGCCCGATGGTCTCACCCAGACAGATGCTGCGCGAAGGGCTTGACGCAACGGTGGGCAACGCATGGACTGTGGCCTCGATAGTTCCGGTGGTTGTGCAATTGCCATCAGATACCGCGTATGAAAGGACATGTATGCCAGCACCGGCAGTGGTCGGAGAGAATACGCCTGTTGGATTGGTGATGCCCGTTCCGCTCCAAGTTCCGACCGTGGGCGAAAATCCGCTGAGCGTCTCATTCACGGCATCCTCGCACAGCTCAAAGTCTGTTCCCGGATCGACCACGGGTGATGGGATGATAGTGACCACGATGGCGTTGGACGCAGCACCAGTGCAGCCCAGATCTGTGGGAATGACCGTAACGCTGTTTCCACTCACCAGTCCGGCTGTAATCCAAGCATTGTCGGAAGTGTTCTGAACCGGTGTGGTCCCATCGAGAAATTGATAGCTGTCGAATCCGGAAGGCGAGGCGGTAAAGGTGATGGACTCGCCCTCGCAGATGGTGTTATCGGCATCGGAGCTGCTGAGGGTCACGGCCGGATAGGGATTCACAACAGTGGTGATGGCGTTGCTCGGTTCGCTCACACAGCCTTGTGCGCTGGTCGCGATCACGGTCAGTGTTGTTCCGTCCTGAAGACTTGATGTTGAATAGATATTGCCCGATCCACTCTGCACAGAGGCCACTCCCTCAAAGAATTCATAGTCTGCCAGGCCGCTGGGAAGCACAGTGAAGGTGATGGCATCGCCCTCGCAGATGGCATCGTCCGCATCAGAACTTGAAAGCACTGGCACTGGAATGGGGTGGATCACCGTGGCGATGGCGTTGCTGGGCGAGCTGCTGCAACCGTTGTCGGTCGCCACCACAGTGATGCTGTTATTGGGCAGCAGACTTCCGAAAAGGATGTTGCTGGCGCCATCCTGCATCGAGTTGTTCCCATTGAAGAACTCATAGCTGTCATATCCTGCAGGCGTGGCAGTGAAAGTAAGCAGGTCGCCATGGCACACCTGGTCGTCAGGGTCATCGGATGTAAGCGTGACCGCTGGAATGGGATTCACCACTGCTTCAATGGTGTCGCTTGGATTGGCGAAGCAACTGCCCACCAAGGCCACCACATTGATCAGGTCGCCATTCTGAAGCGATGAGGAGGTGAAAACATTGGAAGCACCATCCTGTGCCACCGTTCCATTGACAAAGAAGGCGTAGTTGAGGTAATTGCCATCGGCTGTCACTGTGAGTGCATCCCCATCGCAGATCTGCGATGCACTCACCGAGAGATTGACATCGAAATTGCTGGGCTGCACGGTGACCATGGTCGAATCTGTGACCGGGCCGCAGCAGGGGGTCTGCACTGTAACGTAAACGGTGTAGGTGCCGGGCACTGCAAAATAGATGTCGCTGGCGGTGGTCATAGTGGGGCCTGAGGCTGTGGCAGGTTGAGCACCCGGCAACACCCAATCATACTGTGTTCCCTGCAATGAAGTGGTGAAACTGTTGGGGCATCCTGCATCCACTGTGCCATTGTGCGGAGTAATGGAAGGTGTGGCCGGTCCATCAGTGAATATCAGTACGAAATCGGTGAAGGGTGTTCCATTGAGCGTGACGGTCTTTCTTCCCATTGAGGAATAGGTCACGGCTATAGGCCCACTGCCATTGGCCGATGCGGGCGTTGCGCCTGCACCGAAAGTCCATGCACCTCCTCCGGCCGATGAGAACAGAATGTTGGAATTGGTGCAGCCGTAGTTCTCAACCGAAATGACCGGAGGGTTGCCGGGCACCGAAGTGATGTTCTGCTGCGCGACCAGAGTCCCACCGTTCTCGCTCAGTGCCGCACTCGGGCCGTTGGCACCACTGCCGCCCACTCCACCGGGGCCACCAGTGCCACCAGTGCCACCTGCACCACCAAAACTGTTGGCGCATGCCCCGGCCGTGCCACCGGCACCACCACCACCACCTGCACCACCTGCACCACCTGCACCGCCAGTTCCGCCCACACCGCCCGGCCCGGGACTCAGGTTGCAATCGACCACACTTCCGCCCGCACCATTGCCTACGAGGAACAGTGCAAATGACCCTCCTCCACCAGTACCACCGATACCGCCACCTCCACCACTGCCGCCTGCTCCGCCACCGCCACCGCCAGCACCGTAATTGTCAGATCCACCGAGCTGCCGGCCGCCACCGCCACCGCCTCCACCACCTCCACATCCGGGATTGCCCTGCACGCCATCGCCACCGGGGCCGCCCACGGCATAGTATCCGCCTGCTATGGATCCGGCACCGCCCACTGTTCCGGCCGCACCCGCAGTGCCATTGCCTCCGGGCTGGCCAGGCTGACCCGAAGTCACGCTGCCGCAACTGGGCGTCTGATTGAAGAACGAGTTCTCCGGGCCAGTGCCGGTCGCCCCTCCCGTGCCACCACAACCGGCCGGCTGACCCGGAAGACCGGGGCCGGGATTGGTGCCACCTGCATGCCGACCACCGTTCTGACCACGCCCACCATTATTGCCCTGGGCACCCACACCGCCATTGCCACCTTGCGGAAGGTTGGGCTCGCTGGCACCCGGCTGACCCGGCTGACCATTGCCCCCGGCAACCCCGGCAGCACCTGGCGATCCCGAAAGACCGGCACCGCCCGCACCTGTGGTCACCACGCAGCGGACGATATTGTAGTCCGAACAGCCGTTGAGGTATATGCCATAGACCGACACTTCGGCCCCTGATGCAGCAGCCACATCGATGGTGAGGTCCTGAAGTCGGAATCCTGTGGCGTTCAACGCGGCAAGGCCCACCAATGCATTGGCAGGGGCAGGCAGCACATTGGCGGCCGAACGGCCAATGACCGAAGCGGTGGCATTGCTCTTGACCCATGTGGCCGGATTGAAACCGCCCTCCAGCGTTATTCCCGATGGAATCTGAAGCGTATTGACAATGGGGTATGTGCCGGCTGCCATCCAGATGACCGTGTTGCCGCCCGATGCCAGACTCAGTCCGTAGGTCAGCGATGCAGGATTGGAACGGGTGCCGGCCGCCCCACTGCCCGCACCCCCCGGAGTGACATGAATGACCCCACACTGCTGCGAAAATGCAGCATGGGCGAACAACAGTATCACAGGAATCGATAGAGTCCTGAATTTGGTACTGAATGGCATCTTTGTCGGGGTTGAATTTTGGATGCGGGTGAAAGGAATGATTATCCGGATGACGGCAATTGTCAGGACGGACAGACCACGGCCGCGTTGCCCTCAGTCCTATTGCACTGTGACCGCCCTGTCTCCGCGTCTCACCATCGATCCTATGGGATGGAGCACGACTCCAGCCTCCTTGCAGCACGAGACCACCTCTTCGCGGCCTGCCGGTTCCACCGCCAAAAGCAGTCCACCGCTTGTCTGCGGGTCGCAGAGGGTGAACAGTTGCGGCCCCGTGAGCGTGGAGACCTTTGACCCATAGCTCTGGAAGTTGCGCATGGTCATATCAGGATAGATGGAGAGGTCCAGATAGTGCTGCAAGCCCTCTATCAATGGAATCTTCGAATAGTCGATCACTGCGCTGAGACCCGATCCCTCGCACATTTCGATAAGGTGGCCCAACAGCCCGAAGCCCGTTACATCGGTGATGGCCATCACTGACCTCATTCCTCCCAGTCGCTCTCCAATGCTATTGAGTGTCAGCATCTGTGCGGTCAACCGTGCCCTGTCATCATCGCCCAGCAGACCCCGCTTTCCGGCAGTGGCCATGATGCCGACACCCAGCGGTTTGGTGAGAAACAGCCCGCAACCCTCTGTGGCCGTACTGTTGGCCTTGATCTGATGGCGGTCTGCGATGCCCGTGACCGCCAGCCCGAAAATGGGCTCGGGCGAGTCTATGCTGTGGCCGCCCGCAAGCGGAATGCCTGCCCGCGAGCAGGCCTCCCGTGCGCCAGCGATCACCTGCGCGGCAATCTCGGGAGCAAGTTTTGCCACTGGCCAGCCCAGAATGGCAATGGCCATCAAGGGTTTTCCGCCCATGGCATAGATATCGGAGATGGCATTGACAGCGGCTATTCCACCAAAATCGTGAGGGTCGTCCACAATGGGCATGAAGAAATCGGTGGTGCTGATGATGGCACGCTCACCATCAATGGCCATCACGGCCGCATCATCCGAAGTGCTGTTGCCTATCATCAGGTCTGGGAACAGGCCTGCATCGGTCCCTTGGCCAAGGATGTCCTTGAGCACAGAAGGAGAGATCTTGCATCCACAGCCTCCACCATGGGAGAACTGTGTGAGTCGGACGGGGTCGGACGGTTTTTCCATGGAATGTCTGGTCATCTGGTTATGAGTATTCGTAATTGTCGGTTGATTGAGTTGCAAGTTCTCCTCTCCATTCTCACGCTTCAATTCATCTTTTCCGGCAACAACAGCCTTGCATTGCTGTGTGCATCGCCTGTGTCTGTCCTCACCACCGTAAGACCACCACTGCGGTGCTTGTCCCTTCCATATTGGTAGCGTCTGTCGTAATAGTCGAGCAGCATATCGGCAACGGTTGCAAGGTCGCCTGTTTCCAGCAGTTCCAACGCTTTCTTTACACGGTCTCCCCCAAAATTCTGCTGCAGTTTCACAATGGATGCGGCCAACAGACTGGTATCCACCGTTCCGTAATCGCGCACCAGCCTCTTCACACGTTCTGTTCTGGGAACGTCCAGTTCTATGGCAGGGGCCGCGTTCATGGCATTCCAAAGGTTCACTGGCAGGTAGGCCCTCCCGATGGTGAGGCTTTCGCTCTCTATCCAAATGGTGCGCTGTGGGTCGAGGGCATTGAGCTGCGTGAAGATGTCGTTCTGAAACTGTTCGCTGGTCGGCTGCGTGGGCATTCCCAATCCTCCGAAGGCCGACCCCCTATGATTGGCCAGCCCTTCGAGGTCAATGACCTGCTCGCCCATTTTGCGCAGGGCAAGCAGCACATCGGTCTTGCCCGAACCAGTGGGTCCTGAGAGCACCAGCAGCCGCCCCGGACCGAGGAATTGCTGCATGATGTGACCTCTGAATGCCTTGTAGCCACCTTCGAGCACCGTGCATTGTAGCCCCAACTGCCCGAAGAGCCATGCCATGCGGTTGCTGCGCATCCCTCCGCGCCAGC
Source organism: Flavobacteriales bacterium (assembly GCA_021739625.1). Lineage (GTDB taxonomy): Bacteria > Bacteroidota > Bacteroidia > UBA10329 > UBA10329 > UBA10329. The sequence continues at coordinate 55,520 of JAIPBJ010000003.1, forward strand.
AATGCACCAGCAGTTTCCCGTCCACCGCCACCTCCTCTGCCCGCTTGGCCAGGGCGAGCATTCTGGGCCCCACGAACTCCAGCCCTTTCTCAATGGCATCCTTGCGGCCCTGTTGTTTATAGAGGGTTCCCACCTGTGCCCGCTCATCGTCAGAGAAAAGAGGGATGTTGAACGCACCGGGAATATGGCCTGCCACGAACTCGCCCGGTGAGCGCACATCTGCAATGGGAATGGATGCTCCCAATTGAAGGAACCTGTGAATGTCAACGCTCGTCATGGTGCGACAAAGGTGAGTGCAAACGTTGGTCCGGTCACTTCCAGCAGCAGCGGGAAGTCTTACTTTTTTGATTCCCTGACAGGGCCGTCAACCCATCAACAGAGATCATTTGACCATCTACAAGGCCAATCAACCCGCTGGAAAGACTTTTCTGGCCGTCTGCAAGGCCGAGCAAAACACCGGAAAAACTTTTCTGGCCATCTGTCGGGCCAAGCAACCCACTGGAAAGACTCAGAACACCTCGGCCGCCACGGCCTTGGTCGCCTCTGACCTACCCATCGTGTAGAAATGGATGCTCGGCACATTGGCGGCAATCAGCTCCCTGCACTGTTGGATGCACCACTCCACGCCCACGCGCTGGGCATCCTCATTGGTGCGGCACTGTTCAACGGCCTCGAACAGGTCGTGGGGCAGGTCGATGTGGAACATGCTGGGCAGCACACGGGTCTGCGATCTTGCAGTCAGCGGCTTGATGCCCGGAATGATGGGGACATTGATGCCCGCAGCGCGGCAGTCGTCCACAAAACGGAAATAGGCAGCGTTGTCGAAGAACATCTGGGTGACGATATACTCCGCGCCAGCATCCACCTTCTGTTTCAGATAGCGGAGGTCGGCCTTGCGGTTCGGTGCCTTGATGTGCTTCTCAGGATAGCCTGCCACCCCGATGCAGAAATTCGTGTGCTCCACATCCTTGAGGTCATCGTCAAGGAAACGGCCACGGTTCATGTCCACTATCTGTCCCACCAGTTCATTGGCATAGGCATGGCCGCCATCCTCGGGACTGAAATCGCGCTCGGTCTTTATGCAGTCGCCTTGCAGTGCCAACACGTTGTCGATGCCCAGAAAGCTGAGGTCGATGAGCGCGTTCTCGGTCTCCTCTCGTGTGAATCCTCCGCAGATGATGTGCGGTATGGCATCGATCCCGAACCGGTGCATGATGGCCGCACAGATGCCCACCGTGCCCGGTCGCTTGCGTATGCTGACCTTCTCCAGAAATCCCCCATCACGCTTCTTATAGACATACTCCTCGCGGTGGTAGGTCACGTCCACAAAGGCAGGTCTGAACTCCATCAAAGGTTCAATTCCCTTGAACAGCGTGTCTATTCCCTTGCCTTTGAGCGGTGGGAGTATCTCAATGGAGAAGAGTGTGCCCTTGGCCCTTTGCAGATGCTCGGTGACTTTCATGTGCTATGCGTGCAAATACAACATCCGCTGGACCCTCAGGTTCTCAGCGGATGTCGGAATGGATGATTGAATGTCCGGTCAATTGGCGTTGCCTCCCACTTTGTGTACAAACCCGGTGATAGGGTCGTAGCCCTGACGGCTGAGGACGTAGTAATACACGCCATCGGCTGCACCGTCCCCGGTCCAAGGGCTGAGGTGATAATCGTCCTGGTCGAGGCAAAGGCGGCCCCAGCGGTCAAAGATCTTCATGTTGTTGCCCGGATGCAGGTCAAGCGCGTCCACATTGAAGAAACTGTTGTCAGGCACGTTTGAGTTGGGGTTGAACACGTTGGGAAGGATGATGTTGCAGTTGATGACCTGATAGGTGTACGAATCCTCCGCCTCACCACAGAAGTTCGCCACCGAGATGGTCACGGTGAACATGCTGTCCAATGGGCTGTATGCCAACGAATCTGTACCATACACCAACAGCGAATCCTTGTCAACACCATAAGGCGACCAGTTCACAGCATCATGGAAATCGGTGTTGATGGTATAGGTCAGGAGAAGATCCCCTTCCACACAGATACGGTTGGTGTCGGATGCGATGACAATGGTCGGTGCCGGGGCGAAGGTCACACTCCAATCATGGGTGGTGCCACATTCCGTGTCCGTGTATGTGAACGCATAATTCCCGGCCACGCTCGCTGTGGCGGTCGGAGTCTCGCTCTGCGCATCAGGGCTGAAGGTCACGTTGCCACCTGTAGGGCCGGTATAGCTCCATGCACCCCCTTCGCGGCTTCCGGCAGCATAGAGCTCCGCATTGTCCTGAAGACAGGCCTCCAATTGGCCGGTGACATTCACATTCACCACCCTCACCGTGGCCGCGCTTGTGGCACTGCCACAATCGTTGGTAACGACCACCTGAACCCCAGTGGTCTGGGTCACGCTGTCCAAGATCAATTCCTGTGTGGTCACTGCTCCGGGAGTCCACAGATAGGTGGCGTTGATGCCCGTGTTGAGGGCATTGAAACTCACGTCAGTTCCGGGACAGACGGTGTCGGTCCCAAGCGGCACGGTCTCGGGCGCCTGGGCGAAGAGCACCTCCATCGTATCGGCCTGACCGCAGTAGTCCGAGGTGTAGATGAAGGTGTAAGTGCCCTGTTGGTTCACAGTGACGGTCGGATTTCGGCTGAGTGCATTCGGGCTGAATGTTGCGGTCGCCCCTGCTCCTGGACTGATGTAAGTCCACCCGCCAATGATGTCATAATCTGCTGCCAGCAGCGGCACACTGAGACCACAGTTGAAGAGGTCGTTGAATGAAGTAAGATTGGGCACCACGTTGATGGTCACTGTGGTGTCATAGGTACATCCGAAATCGTCCGTGACCCGGAAAGTATAGCTGTAGTTGCCGGGTTCAGCGGGCTGAACCTCAATTGCAGAGTCTCCGATAGTGGCTACAATGGTGGGATCGATCACCCAGTTCTGCTCAACAATGGTTGGCGTGTAGGGCGGGGTGGCCGCCAAGCCATCAATGTCAGCACTGAAGTCCAATCCCCAACTGAAAATGAAGCCATCGTCAGAACCCAGATTGTCAGTGATGGTGATGGTCCATTCACCATTGACAGGGCATCCCACCAGATCATTGAAGGACTCGAAGGGCGTGTAGGTGCCGGGCGTCATTGAATTACCTGTTGGATTGCCGGCAGTGACGTGATTGCCGAGCGTATTCTCCTGAAGGATGGTTCCCCAAACGGCCGAGTTCGAGAAACAGTAGTCGGCACCGACACCGGGCTGACCATTTGAATTCACAAAATCTATAGGACTGCCGAGGAAAGTGTTCGTGCCTCCGGGATATTGCTTAAGAATGATAGTCTGTCCGTTGGGGCAGGTCAATTCTATTTCCAGATCGCCCAAATAGGAGTGCTCCATGTTCACACACAGTTGCTCAAGGTCGTCAGGGCCTTCAATGGTTTGACCGGGCGCATATCCCGCTATGGTAATATCTGTCTGATAAGAAACGCCATTGCCATCGGGCAGATAGAGTTGTGTGCCGAATGTTCCTCCGGAAAGAAAATAACCCTCAGTGGGGGTGACCACCCCATTGATGATGGTGGATTCTCCCAGACAGATGGTATCGTTCACTGCTGCCGTTCCTTCAAATGAAGGCGTTGTGCCCACACGGACGCGGGCCACGGTATATTCTTCCTGACCTTGAATGTCCCTTGCAGTGAGATAGATGAGATAACCGGCCTGCTGATCGAACGGGTAGTAGATGGTATCGAGACCGACACCCTCGAAACTGGTGCCATCGCCCATCACCCATTTGAAGAACATGTTGGAATTCTCCTGCACGTAACCGCCATTACCAGCACCGGAATAGGCGTAGTCGCCCACCGCATAGAACATGACGGAATCTGACTGGCAAATATCCACGAATCCTGTGTCTGTCGGCTCAGCATTGGGAATCGATTGAATGGACACGGAGTACGGTTGCCAAACTGTCTGGCACTCCACCGTGCCCGACCAGCCTTCTGTCTCATCGGCAGCATTCGAAACGAACCGCAGAGTAAGACAGCCCGTGGCGTTGTCCAAGGTTGAAGAGATGATGATCCCATTAGGGTCTGTGGCAGAGTTGAATGCCCCAATCAGCGGAGCACTGGTATTCAGACCGTCATAGATGAAAAGCGTGTCGGATTCGTGGATGTCCCAAACGCTGCCCCCGGCAACATCAGCGAAGAAATTGACACTGTTGCCACCGTCTGAGCAGAATGTGATGGTGAAATCCTCATTGGGCAGATAACCTGTGCCTCCGGCATCTGAGTCGGTGAATGTCACCGAAGTGCCTGCGCAGCTCACATCCTGCGAACCACCATCAGAAATGGGAACAGTCTGCGCTTGAGCGGAAAATGCAATGACTGCCGACAGGATCAGGCTGCCGAAGAGGGAATTTGTAATGTGCATGAGATGGGTTTTGCCCACTTGATGTGGTGCAATGATTACTTGGATGCCTTATCGAAGGCCGTTTTCACTTCGCTTTTTGGAAGGAGGGCCAGCATTTTGCCCGACATTCCCTCGATCAGGTAATACTGACGGGCGAAATCATGCTGAGGCAGATCGAGCGCAAGCAGGTTGATGTCCTTCGCATCGAGACTCTTGAGTGTGATGCTCTGCTGAATGCCGTCTTCCTTCCCCTTCGGAATATCCATGATCTGATATCCATTGTCTAGATAGAAGTTCCAATAGGCCAGCGTGGCGGCATCGTTCTTCGCCATTTCTGTGAGCTCTTTCTTGCTGAACTTGGCGGTGAGCCGCTTGTCAAAATCCTGTGCCTGCGCAACGACAGCACTGAGAACAAACGTGGCAGTGATGACCGAAAGGAGAATTGATCTCATGTTTTTCTTGTTTAGAAGTAGGCGGCAAATTTAACAATAGGGGCATACCGACAGCGACCGACCGCACCGTTGACGGTATATTGCTTTTGGGGTTGTGCGCTGTGAACATGAAAAGCTTACATTTGCCCCGCGAAATGGAAAAGGAGAAGGGGACACGCAGTCCCCTTTTTTAATGATGATAACAGAGGCTCAGATCACCGCACTTGTTGAGGAACGCATTGCCGACTCAGACCGCTTCATTGTGGCGGTGCGGGTGCTTGCGGGCAACCGCATCAGGGTGTTCGTTGACGGCCTGAGCGGTGTTACTGTGCGCGACTGTGTTCAGATAAGCCGCCACATTGAGGGCAGCCTCGACCGCGAGGTGGAGGACTTCGAGCTGGAGGTGTCCACACCAGGACTTACCGAACCGCTGACACACCCCCTTCAATATGTGAAGAACATCGGTCGAAGCCTTAAGGTGGAGACCAACGAGGGAGTGACCGTGAAAGGCGAGGTACTTACCGCAGATGCCGAGCAGGTCACCATTATGCCTGAGCAGAAGAAATTGAAAAAGAATGAAGAGCAGCCCGGTGCGGTATCTATCGGGCTTCAACAGATAAAACAAGCCAAGACAGTAATTTCCTTCAACTAAAACAGATGAAAAACCTCAATCTGGTAGAATCCTTTCAGGAATTCAAAGAATTCAAGAACATCGACAGGGTGACCCTGATGAACATCATGGAGGACGTGTTCAAGAGTGTGCTGGAGAAGCAGTTCGGAACACAGGAGAACATCGATGTGATCGTGAACGTGGAAAAGGGTGACCTTGAAATATACCGCACACGTGAGATTGTTGAGAACGGTGAGGTGGAGGATCCCCTCACACAGATAGAGCTATCTGCGGCACTGAAGATCCAGGACGACTTTGAAGTGGGTGAAGACTGCTCTGAGCCTGTCCAATTGGAGCACTTCGGGCGCAGGGCCGTGCTGGCCATCCGTCAGAATCTGGTGGGCCGCCTGATGGATCTGGAGAAGGACAACATCTTCCGTAAGTATAAGGACCGCGAAGGCGAGCTCTTCACTGGTGAGGTGTATCAGATATGGAAGCGGGAGGCCCTAATCCTGGATGATGAGGGCAATGAGCTGGTGCTTCCCAAGGGAGAGCAGATTCCCAGCGACTATTTCAAGAAGGGTGAGACCGTGAAAGCGGTGATCAAAGAAGTGGAGATGGTGAACAACAATCCGCGCGTTGTGCTGTCGCGTACGGATCCAAGGTTCATCGAACGTCTGTTCGAGAATGAGGTGCCTGAGGTGTTCGATGGCCTCATCACCATCAAGAAGATTGTCCGAGTGCCGGGCGAGCGTGCCAAGGTGGCTGTTGAGTCTTATGATGACCGCGTGGACCCCGTGGGCGCATGTGTGGGCATGAAAGGCTCACGTATCCACGGCATCGTCCGCGAGCTGAAGAACGAGAACATCGATGTGATCAACTTCACCAACAACACCCCGCTGTTCATCCAAAGGGCGCTGAGCCCTGCCAAGATCACCCGTTTGGAAATCAAGGAAGAGACCAAGCGCGTGGATGTGTTCCTGAAGCCCGATCAGGTCTCATTGGCCATTGGCAAAGGCGGTTTCAACATACGATTGGCCGGTCAGCTCACGGGTTATGAGATTGATGTGTACCGCGATTCGGAGTCCGATCAGGAAGATGTCGATCTCGAGGAATTTGCCGATGAGATTGAAGGATGGGTGCTTGACGCGCTGAAAGCCGTTGGTTTCGACACGGCCAAGAGTGTGCTTCAGGTGACCCGCGAGGATTTGGTGAAACGCACCGACCTCGAAGAGGAGACCATCGATGACATTCTACGCGTACTGCGCGCTGAGTTTGAAGACTGAGCCATGTGAGCGAACGTCAGGCCGCAAGGGCCGGAGCAGGAGAGAGACAATGCAGAAATGATAAAAAGTGCAAATGGCAGAGGATAAACGGGTTCGTATTGGTAAGGTGCTGAAAGAGCTCGGGATCGGGCTGGCGACAGCTAAGGAATTCTTGGAGTCGAAAGGGTATGAGGACATCAACCCGAACACCGGATTGGACGACAAGGGCTACGACCTGCTGCTCAGCCAGTTCGCGGCCGACCGTAAGGTGAAACAGGAAGCCGACAAGAAGGCCGAGGTGCTGAAAGAACGGAAAGATGAGCGCTTGGCCGCATCAGACCGTCATCCTGAACCGGAAGCTCCTGTAGTCAAGACCCCTGTTGCACCTGCCACCCCTGTCACACCCACAACACCGGAACCTCAGCCCGTGGTGACAGCGGCACCGATCTCCACGCCAGCTCAGGAAGTGGATGAGGAAAAGGGATCCGCAGGCCCGAAGATTCTCGGAACGATGGACCTATCGTCTATTGATCCCCGTGAACGGAAGAAGCAACAGGCCGTAAAAGAGAAGCAGCAACGAGAAGATGCCGAGAAGCAGGCTGCTGAGAAAGCCGCTACGGACAAGCTGGCCAACGCTGCAAAACTGGATGCCGAAAAGGCAAAACTGGCAGATGATGCCAGCAAGGCCGCTGCAGCCGAATTGGAGAAGAAAACGGCAGCAGACGCCCTGAAGACAGCAGAACCGGAAGTGATACGCGCTGTGGCCGACAGGCTTGCAGGAACGAAGGTGTTGGGCAAGATGGAACTGCCCGTGGAGAAGGAACGCAAACCAGTGGCATCGTCCACTGGTGGGGCCGATAATAAACGCAAACGCAAACGTGTGCGAGTGGATGAGCCCGCTGCTGCGGCACCTCGCCCGTTGGGTACAGGCCCTGCGGCTGCCAAAGGCCGCAGAGAGGTGAAACCTGCCCTCACCGAGGAAGAGATTCAGAAACAGGTCAAAGAGACCCTCGCACGCCTTACCAGCGGAGGTGGGAAATCAAAGGCATCCAAGCACAGGCGCGACAAGCGTGCCATGGTGCAGGAACGTATGCAGGAGGAGTTCGATGAGCACGAACGCGAGAAGAGCACCCTCAAGGTGACGGAGTTCGTAACTGCGAACGACCTCGCCCAGATGATGGACGTGCCAGTCACCAACATCATCTCGGCATGTATGAGCCTCGGCCTTTTCGTTTCCATCAACCAGCGGCTTGACGCAGAGACCCTCAGCATCGTGGCAGAGGAGTTCGGCTTCGGGGTCGAATTCGTGAGTGCCGACTTCCAAGATGCGGTACACGAAGAAATGGACCGCCCAGAAGATATCGTGGAGCGCGCTCCCATTGTCACCATCATGGGTCACGTGGACCATGGTAAGACCTCATTGCTCGACTTCATACGCAGCGCCAATGTGGTGGCCGGTGAAGCAGGTGGCATCACCCAGCACATAGGGGCCTATTCGGTCGAAGTGGGCAACGGGAAACGCATCGCATTCCTCGATACTCCGGGTCACGAGGCCTTCACAGCCATGAGGGCGAGGGGCGCACAGGTCACTGACATCGCCATCATCGTGGTTGCGGCAGACGATGACATCATGCCACAGACCAAAGAGGCCATCAACCACGCTCAGGCTGCTGGTGTTCCGATGATCTTTGCCATCAACAAGATTGACAAGCCCAACGCCAATCCAGAAAAGATCAAGGAGCAACTGGCCCAGATGAACCTCCTTGTGGAGGACTGGGGCGGCAAGTATCAGAGTCAGGAGATTGCGGCCAAGTTTGGCACCAACGTGGACAAGCTGCTCGAAAAGGTGCTGTTGGAGGCGGAGTTGCTCGAGTTGAAAGGGAATCCGAAAAAACGTGCTGTTGGAACCGTGATCGAGAGCGAACTTGACAAGGGCCGCGGATTCGTGTCCACGGTGCTCGTGCAGTCAGGCACGCTGCATGTGGGCGATGTGATGTTGGCGGGCTGCTTCAGCGGCAAGGTGAAAGCCATATTCAATGAACGCGGGCAGAACATCAACGAAGCAGGGCCGTCCATGCCGGCTCAGGTGCTGGGTCTCAACGGGGCCCCTCAGGCCGGTGACAAATTTGCAGGAATGGAAGATGAGCGCGAAGCGCGCGACATCGCCAACAAGCGTCTTCAGCTGCAGCGCGAACAGGGCCTGCGCACACGCAAACACATCACTCTGGACGAGATCGGCAGACGTATAGCCATCGGAAACTTCCAAGAACTCAACCTCATTGTCAAAGGCGATGTGGACGGTTCCATCGAAGCACTGTCCGATTCGCTGCTCAAGCTCAGCACAGACAAGATCGCGGTCAACATCCTGATGAAGGGTGTGGGAGCCATCACCGAGACGGACGTCATGTTGGCCTCCGCCTCAGATGCCATTATCATCGGTTTCCAGGTCCGCCCTTCCATGAGCGCAAGAAAGATCGCAGAGCAGGAACAGATTCAGATCAAACTCTACAGCATCATCTACGATGCCATCGAAGAGGTGAAGGCTGCCATGGAGGGCATGCTGGCCCCGGAATACGAGGAGAAGATCGTGGGCAACATCGAAGTGCGCGATGTATTCAAGATCACCCGTGTGGGTTCGGTGGCCGGCTGCATGGTACTCGATGGAAAGTTCACCCGCCAGACCAAGGTTCGCGTTATCCGCGATGGCATAGTGGTCTATACGGGCGAACTGGCCTCGCTCAAGCGCTTCAAAGAGGATGTGAAGGAAGTGGCCAAGGGCTACGAGTGTGGCCTGAACATCAACAACTTCAACGACATCAAGGTGGGCGACATCATCGAAGGCTATGAGATAGTCGAGGTTAAGGCCAAGCTTTGATAGGACTCAGATCAAAAAAGCGAACAGAAAGGGCGGTCTGTGCCATGCACGGGCCGCCTTTTGCTATGCACAAATGAAGTGTACCGTATTCACATGATGAGCGGGCCATTTGCACAGATGCCCCAGATCGTCCATCTCTACCTGTTTCCCCTGAATCCACCTGTTAATTTCGCAGCCCCGTTCACCGCATCGCTGCACAGCACACCATTGTCCTGAACCCGTCACGCTCCATATCAGGCAAGACCCAAGACTATGCCGCCTTCATGAAACTGCGGCTGGCCACGCTTGTGGTTGTCTCGGCCGGCATCTGCTATGGCATCGCCACCGACAACTTCGAATGGGGAATCTTTGCAGCATTGATCGTAGGGGGCACGCTGCTCACTGGGGCCGCCAATGGTTTCAATGAGGTGATCGAACGCGATCTGGACGCTCTCATGGACCGCACAAAGATGCGTCCCCTGCCCACCGGACGCATGACCCTGTTGGAGGCATTGGTCGTTGCGGTCACTACTGGGGCCATGGGCATTGCCATCCTCTGGCAGCTCATCAACCCCATGTGCGGCATTCTAGGCCTGATCGCGCTGGTGAGCTATGCATTGGTCTATACCCCACTGAAGCGGATCACCCCGTTCACGGTCTTTGTGGGGGCCATACCGGGGGCCATACCTCCCATGCTGGGCTGTGTGGCGGCAACAGAAGGGTTCGGAGAGGTCACGCATTTGGCGTGGCTCATGTTCGCAGTGCAGTTCATCTGGCAGTTTCCCCATTTCTGGGCCATTGCCTGGCGCATGCATGACGATTACCTGCGCGCAGGCTTCAAGATGCTGCCTTCCACAGGCGGTCGCGATAGGGCCAGCGCATTCCAGATCGTGGTCTATACCTTGGGCCTCATCCCTATCAGCCTGCTGCCCATCTTCTTCGGATTTGTGGGCAACATTGCGGCAGTGGTGGCCGTCCTTGCAGGAGGTATCTTTGCCAAACAGGCCATCGACCTCTATCGATCACTTTCGCTCGATGACGCTAAGAAACTGATGTTCGGTTCATTCTTCTACCTCCCCGTGGTGCAACTGGCCTACCTGTTCGATAAAATTTGAGCAAACACTTTCAATGAACAGTTATCAATTCTGAATGGCCTGATATTCCTTACTTACCGCTTATCCCTTACGCCTTAAGACATGCACACGAATGAAGAATTGAAAGCCAAGAATGTTCGGGCACAGAAGATGCTCGTCTGGCTGGGCGTGGGCAGCATCGCCATGTTCTTCGGAGCATTCACCAGTGCCTACATGGTCCTGCAGGCCGACCACTTCTGGGTGCTGCACGACCTGCCCACGATGTTCGGGGTCAGCACTATCGTTATCGCCTTCAGCAGCCTGAGCATGTGGATGGCCACACGCTGCATCAAGCAGGGCAACACCGCTGGGCTCAAGCGTTGGCTCAGCGTCACACTGCTGCTCGGTCTGGCCTTCACGGCCACCCAATACAAGGGATGGGAAGAACTCAACGAGGGCGGAAAATTCGTCGTAGGCCATATCAACGACCTCACCGGGCAGTACGGCAAAGACTATCTCATCCTGATGAAGGGTCAGCCGATGCTTTTTCACGATGGCCATTATTTCCGCCCTGATGACATCGGCTATGAAAAGCCCATGGACGACAGGATCAATGGGACTTTCAATGTCAGCTCCTCTTTTCTGTTCATCCTTTCGGGCCTGCACATCGCACACCTCGCAGGAGGTCTCATCTATCTCATCGTGCTGCTTTTCAATGCCAAACGGGGTCGATATTCAGCTACCGCCCACCTCGGTGTAGACCTCGGTGCCATCTACTGGCACTTCCTCGATATTCTTTGGATCTACCTCTTTCTGTTTCTGACGTTTATTCGCTAAAATTGCACCCGCAAAACCCCGCCTGACAATTACAAACCCCTATCAAATGGCAAGTCACGCAGTTCATCACACCGCCCCGTCTCATAGCGACCACAGTGCAAACCCTTGGGGCGGAGGAACGTCTCCCTTCAAGATCAGCTATGGGAAGATGATGATGTGGTTCTTCCTCCTGTCGGACGCATTCACCTTCTCAGGTCTGCTCACCGCTTACGGCTTCATGCGCCACAAGTATGAAGATATCTGGCCAACGGCTGGTGACGTGTTCACTCACTTTCCCTTCTACAGCGGTCATATCGAACTGGCCTATGTGGCCTTCATGACCTTCATTCTCATCGCGTCATCGGTCACTATGGTGCTGGCAGTTGAGGCCGGCCACCGCATGGACAGGAAGAAGGTGCAACTTTGGATGGTATGGACCATTGTGGGCGGCCTCATTTTCGTAGGGTCGCAGGCCTGGGAGTGGTATCACTTCATCCACGGCACTCCGCAGGGCGCCTATCTCCTTGCCGATGGTGTCACGGTGATGCGACACAAGATCGACCCGCACACCCATGTGCTGGAAGAGGGAGCGTTCCTTGTTCCCGCCAACGACAGGTCAGGTTTCGTTGAAGTTGCAGGTGCCGAGGCCGCTAAACTCAAAGAGACTGCAACACACATCCATGGGGCCAACCTCAAGCACAATGAGTACGGTATCCCACTGTTCGCCAATTTCTTCTTCTTCATTACAGGATTCCACGGTTTTCACGTCTTTTCTGGCGTCATCATCAACTTCCTGATTTTCCTTGGGGTGGTCAATGGCACTTACGAGAAGCGCGGACACTATGAGATGGTGGAGAAATCTGGCCTCTACTGGCACTTCGTTGACCTTGTCTGGGTTTTCGTCTTCACATTCTTCTACCTGCTCTGACACACACAAATCAACCATAAAACACCTCCATCATGGACGTAAGGGACGATGTTTACGAATACAGCCTTGACAATCACCACGGTGAGACCGAAGGCAAGAAGATCCGCACACTTTTCCTCAAGGTGTTGGCCGTGCTTTCGCTCATCACCATCGTGGAAGTGGCCATGGGCATGATGTGGTCGCGTGACGAGTCCATGCGGGCCGTGCTCAAATATTCCTTCATCCTAATGACACTGGTCAAGGCCGGAGGAATAACATGGTATTTCATGCACATGGGCGATGAGAAGAAGACGTTCCAATATGTGGTCATCGTACCATTTTTCGTAATGATCGGTTATCTCATCTTCATAGCCCTGACAGAGGCCACGTATCTGGGAACCATCCGCCCGTCAGTCGAGAACTATCTGGGATTCTGATGAAAGCGGTCGCAGGTGCCCGGACCAGAAAGTATCTGGTACTCTTTGCCCTGCTCCTGCTGCCTTCACTCCTCTATCTCTATCTCATTCAGGGCAAGCACAATTTTGCCCATCTTCCATTCGTCACTTATATGGACGAACAGGGGGATTTGCAGGTACGCAAAGCGCCTGTCTTCGCCTTCCCCGACCAGAACGGTGACACTTTGCGGTCTTTGGACATGCGGGGCCGTATCTATCTGGTGGACTTCTTTTTCACCTCCTGCCCCAGCATCTGCCCCATCATGACCGCCAACATGACCAAGGTTCATGAGCGGTTCCAACACTACGATGATTTCCAGATCATCTCCATCACTGTCGACCCCAAGCGCGACACCCCCGAAATGCTGAAGGAGTATGTGGTCAGCCGGAAGATAGATTCGCCCAAATGGCACTTCCTCACAGGCGATAAGGACTCACTGTATGCCGTGGCCTACAAGTTTCTCTCAAGCGCCATGGAGGACAATGCTGCCCCAGGTGGGTTCCTTCATACAGAGTATTTCGTCCTCATCGACAAGGAAGGCAACATGCGTTCGCGCGAGGATGACAATGGCAACATCATAGGTGTCTATGATGGCACCAATTCAGCCCACATCAACGATCTCATTGACGATATCAAGATACTGATTGCCGAGTACAATCTTGAACTTAAGAAGAACAACAGACATTCTCAGACCTCCGATTCGAAATGAGTGACAGAACGGTCTTCCGAATCATACTGGCCCTGTCGGTCGTGGTCTTTGCGGTGGTCGTGGTGCTGTATCAATTGCCCAAGTCCGACAGCATTCCTGAGTGGGCCAAGGTGCTTCCGGCCCTCAATGCCCTTATTAACGGCATCTGCTCCATCCTGCTCATCGCCACTTTCTTGGCCATCAGAAGCAAGAACGTAGCACTTCACAGAAAACTGAACATCACCGCCTTCGCACTTTCAAGCCTATTCCTTGTCTCATACATCGTGTTCCATTCCTTTGGGGTGGAGACCCGTTTTCCACAGGATGACCCGATCCGGCCGCTCTATCTTCTTATACTGGTTACCCACATCATTCTGGCAGCTGTCGTGTTCCCATTAGTGCTCACTTCATTCTATCTGGGGCTTAATGGAAGGGTGGACCAGCACCGCAAGGTCTCCCTCTTCACCTTTCCCATCTGGCTCTATGTCACAGTAAGCGGTGTTGTGGTCTATCTGATGATCTCGCCTTACTACAGTTTCTGACCGCCTTTACGATTTACGATGAATCTGCTTCGCAACACCTCCCTGAGCCTTATGATGGTGTTGACCCTGGCAGGAACGGCTGTTGCGCAATGCAGCATGTGCCGCGCTGTGACAAATTCAGGCAACCTTGCAGAAGAGGGCTTCACCCCCGGCCGTGGCCTCAACGATGCGATCCTCTACCTCATGGCCATGCCCTACATTTTGGCCCTGCTCTTCATAATCGTTTTCTTCCGCACACAGATAACCGCATGGTTCAAGGGTAGAAGCACTGCTATGAACTGATCTGAATCTTCAAACATTATCACACAACGAAAAAGGCCCCTGCAATTCCGCAGAGGCCTTTTCCATTTCAAGGCAGGAAATGATTGCCAACCTATTTGAACGTCAACGATGAAGAACCGATGAGCGCCTTGTCCGTATAGATTTCAATGGTATACTTCCCATCTGTGAAACCTTCGGTCGGTGCATTATAATACATGCAGATGTCCATCTGACGGTTCTCATAGTTAACCTGCTTCACCATGCTGTAGGTCATCATGGTACCTTCAAAATCGAACTCGTCACCACGGCCCTGCGACAGCACTTTGCCATCGGGTCCAACAATGCGGAAGTAGATGTCCTTCTGTCCTCCCTTGGCAATCGAGTTCTCGCTGAGTATGAAACAGGTGCGGAGTTTCTCCACCCGTTTGCCACGCGTCTGAGGCTTCTCATTCTTCCCGCGTACTCCCTCGATTGTGATCTTGTAGGCAGTCAGCACAGATCCAAGGGCCACCTTATTGGCCAGACCCATGTTCTCGTCCGTCAGTTCACGGTTCAGTGACTGCTGCTGTGTGACTTCGGTCTTCAGTGTCCCAACCTCACCGTGAAGAGTTGAGGCCACATCCTGAAGGCTGTCATAGCTGGCTTCGAGCACCTCATACTTATCCTTGTACTGCGCCAATTGTGTCTTATACCAACTGAGTTTGGAGGCATCTCCCTTGTACTTCTCAACGTCCGCCTTCAGTTGAAGCAACTCCTGACGCTGCGCCTCCATCTCTTCCGAAAGTTGGCCATTCTCATCCTCCAATGATTTGTATTTGTCTAGCAGGCCGTCCAACTCGGCCGTAAGCGCAGACTTATCCTCCACCAACTGTGCCTTTTCCACCACCAGTTGATCATTGGCGGCCTTCTGCTCATAGAGCTGCCATCCCAATACTCCTGACAACAGGAGCAGAATGACTGCAAGGATCAGAAATACCTTATTGTTCTGTGACTTCTCTTTTTCTTCCATTTTTACTTGCGTAGTTTGCGGCAGGCCAAATGTAGAAAAGAATGGTTCAACCCCACATCATCCTTCAGACTGCCTACAACGTTCTGCAACTTGTGTGCAAGGAAGTCCTCTCCTATCTCGTGGACTTCTTCGATTTCTTCTTCCCCAAGCTCTGTGCCGGGTGCGATGCTCACCTGCGCTCAGGCGAAACTGACCTGTGCCTGATGTGTATATTTCAGCTTCCCAAGACCTATTTCTGGGACTATGATGTCAACCCTATTGAGAAATTGTTCAGGGGTAGGCTCAAGATCGATGGGGCCTGCGTCTATCTCTATTTCCAAAAAGGAGGTAAAGTTCAGCAGATGTTGCACAGAATGAAATACAAGGGGCAGCCTCAGATCGGGAAACATCTTGGAATCATGTTCGCACATCAACTTGTGACCAAAGGAAAATTCCTCGATGTGGATGTCATCGTACCCGTGCCGCTGCATCATACAAGGATGACCAGGCGCGGGTATAACCAGAGCATGTTCATTGCCCGTGGTATGGCCGAGGTCATGCATTGTCGGGTTGATGGAAGAACTCTGGTGCGAAACCATGCTACGCTCACACAGACCAAGAAGTCGCGCTATGACCGCTCCACCAATGTCGAATCGGTATTCGGGTGCGAGCATCCTGAGTTCTTCAAAGGCAAGCATGTACTGCTGGTGGATGACGTGGTGACAACGGGTTCGACCTTGGAGGCCGCTGGACGCGTGCTTCTTGAAGCTGGAGTTGCAAAACTCTACATAGCCGCTCTGGCCTGTCCTGACTGAGCAGGGGTAAAAGAAAAGCCCCCACCGATTGCGGTGAGGGCTTTGCCTTTAACAGACAGTTATTCAATATTACTTCTGCGAGGTCTTGAGATGCTCATTGAGCAGTTCAACACTTACTTTTAGCGTGTTCAGCTCATCCTTCATGGCCTTCAGTGCAGTGATCTCCTCCTGCTGACCGGCAATGATCGCCTGCTGCTCTTTGATGGCTTCAATGAGAACCGGAACGATGTGACCGTACTCCACCGCCTTGTATCCATCCTCACCCGTGGTCACCACCTCAGGAAGAATTTTCTCCATCTCTTGTGCAATCACACCCACTTGACGGCCTTCAGAAAGACCCATGTTCGGGAATTCCAAAGTTCTCCAGTCATAATATTTACCGGCCATAGAGAGCACTTTCTCCAATGCGCCATCAATGGAAGCAAAATTGACCTTCAAGCGCTCGTCAGAAGTCTCATTGATACCTGTGGATTTTACTTTGCCTGTGATGTTGACCTTGTAGGATGCGTTGACTGCTCCCCCGATTCCAACATTGTTTGCGGCATTTCCAATCAGAACGCTGCCTGAGGAAGTACCGGTGTTGATATTGGTGGGCTGATTGTTCGATACGTTCACATTCACGGCTGCAGAACCAGAAAGAATGTTGGTAGCACTAGCCCCAGTTGAACTGCCCAAATTCACGGTCTTTACTCCGGCCGCGTTACCAACATTGATGCTTTGAGTTCCCGTGCCCCCAATGTTCACCGCGCCAGTCGCTGCTCCAGTGCCTATGTTGGTCACTGCGCCTAAGACTCCATCATTGAGACTGATGGTGTTACCGCTGAGCGCAAATGTGAACGCACCCTGGGTTATTGCAGTATTCTCCGAAAGTGGGCCTCCCAATTTAACAGTCCGCGCCACAGAGCCATCATACGTAGTAGCTGCGGGTCCAAGACCATTGGTAATGGTCAGATCCTGCATAAGAATCGCAGTAGTTGACCAAGTAGGTGCTCCAGCGCCTCCAGATACCAAAACATTGCCTGCGGTTCCCGCAGTGGAGAACGCATAAGCAGTACCAGTTCCATAAGCCAAAGCACCAGCAGTTGGTACCGCAGTAGCATTGGTGCCTCCATTCGCAATTGGAAGGGTTCCTGTAACAGCAGCGGCCTGATTCAATGCTATGGCTCCGAATCCCAGTGTGCCATTTCTCCTCAAAACTTGATGATCCGCAGAGGACGCAATGTCGGTCGGTGCAGCAGCGGGGCTGGTGGCATTTCCCTTCACGGAATAAGCAGCCATATTGGCCAAATCAGCATTTGCAACAGTTCCATTCAAGATCTGAGTTGTGGTCACTCCATCGTTCGCAATGGAAATGGTTCCCGAACCAGTGATCGGTCCACCGGTCAGACCCGTGCCTGTACCAACACTTGTCACAGAACCAAATCCCAAAGTTGCTGGATCGACCGCGCTAAGAAGACCGGTAGCATCAGCTCTGACCACATAGTTTGCTCCCACCCCCAATGAGTTGATGCGCACTACTCCACTTTCTATAATCCTCATTTTCTCAGAAAAAGCACTTGACGCCTGACCGGTCTCAAACACGATGTCACCGCCCTTGTTAACGTTTGTTGAGACGTTGAAACCTGAACGCAGCACGACATCTCCCCCGTTTGTAGGTGAGGTGATGGAGTTCCCGCTACCTGCCTGAAGAACGAGATTGCCACCGTCTGCGGCCGTCCCACTTCCGGATGCACCCGAAAAGCCTCCGGCCTTGATGGTCAGGCTTTTTCCATCACCAAGTATGTCCTGAACGTATATTTCACGGTCAGCGACATTGGTCATCCTGATTTTTCCATTAATGTCCAACTTCTCTGCGGGGAGCGCTGCAACACCGATACCAACATTCCCATCCGTGCCTATGCGCATGGCCTCAGTCCCCGATGTGCTGAAACCAAGTATGTCAGCACCGACTCGGTAAATCCCCATATTAGGGTCAGCATCCCAAGTAATCAGGGGCAGGGCAGCAGTTCCGTCCTGATGGGCCAAAAGACGCCCTGTTGTGGAAACGGTGTAACGGATTGCGTTATCAGTATGTATGCGCAGATCCTGTGTATTGGTTGTTCCAAGGAAATCTATCCCGGCCGCCACATTGCCTCCGGTCAACCAACCCGTGGCACTGCTCGCATCCAATACCTGCACCCAGCCGTCCACAGTATTTTTCCAATACCAGTAACCCTCTCCCGGGCTGGTGGTCTGATAGACAAGCATCCCTCGGTCTGATGACGCATGGGGTGCGCCATCATTAAGGAATGAAAACCCAGTTCGCTGCGCAGCTGTCAATCGAGGAACCAGAAGACCCCTGCTGCTCGACCTCACTTCAAGTACAGAGCGGGGACTTGGAGTGATAGTGGCGTTGTCAGAGATTCCGACCCCGACCACCTGAGCATAGAGTCCTTCATTGGGGAATGACGCAAGTGCGGCTGTAGCAATCACCACAGTCATAGCCTTGAACAGGCGACCGCTGAAATGGAACAGTGAGTTGATGTTTACCATGGCATGAGGATTTGGAAACAGTAGGTAAGGTAGTTGGGGGCAGACTGTCCGGCCTTTCGATTTGGGCCACTAAATTAGACATTCACAGCAACCTGTTCGATAGAATGACCATTTCCAACGACCGCCTTTTGGTGAATTTTAATTTTCCCGCTCTTTCAAAAATCCATCAATGGGGCTTCGCTCCCCTGAGTGGCCCCATACATTCAACAGGTCTTTACAGTGTTGCGGTTTCGCAGTCACATCGCATATAGGCCATCTCCATATTCCAGTCAAGTCTATGGGTGTAACAGTTGCGGCTGACCTAAAATCTTTCTTTGGGAAAATGAGTGCCCCATGGCAAAGATTCTCCATGGCAACTTTGCAGCTTTCGTAATTGACGGTCTCAATCAGAGTAATGTATATACGGTTCCATATTGCACTGACATGGTCTTGTGTGCTGTTGCTCGCAATGTGTCTATTGATTTGGGAACCCTTGGGGCTTTGGCCGTTGGAGCTACTACAGGCGTTTTTACTGCAACTGGGCTCGGCCTCGATACTTCTGCTGGCAATCTGCATCTTGGCAGAACATAGAAGTGGCGTGGTCATGTCCGCAATGGCGGTAGCCCTGTGTACATGGCAGCTTCATCCCTATTTGCCGTGGGCGGATCCGTCCAAAGTTGGAAACGCGCAAATACGCATAGGTGTGTTCAATGTATTTCACCACAATGAGAACTACAACGCAGGAGTTGATGTGCTCCTGACCTCTGACTGCGATGTTCTGGCCGTTCTGGAAGTCAGCTCGGAATGGGATCTTGCGCTGACGGATGGCCTTGTGCATGCTTATCCATATTCGGTTCGGGTACCACAGAGTGACTGTTGTTATGGCATGTCGGTGTATTCTCGACTGCCCATTGTGACGGACACTGTCATGTATCTCACCCGCGACCCTGTGATTAAGGCCATGGTGACCTTAAATGAAGTTGATGTAGATGTCTGGTGCGTTCACACGCGGCCTCCAATTTTTCCCAATGACACAGAGGAACGGAACCTGTTGCTTGGTCTGGTAGCGAAGGAAGTAGCGGCATCAGGCAGGTCTGCGCTGCTCATGGGCGATCTGAACATTGTGCCGTGGGCCAAGGAATTCAAGCAGTTGAAGGCTGTCTCAGGCATGGACGATGCGCGCAGAGGATTCCTTGCCACCTACCCTCTGGAATTGGGGATTCCACTCATTCCCATCGATCATATTCTGCACACGGACACGTTTTCAACATCATTCTGCCGAACAGTACTCATTCCGGGATCCGACCACAAAGGACTGGTGGCAGGGTTGAGCTATCGGTGAATTTTCAGCGCAAAAATTAAATTTCCACCAGACTTTACCTCACCCAAATGAGCTACATTTTTTCGGGAACGCGGATGCCTAACAGCCCCATTGCAGAGTAAATCACCTGTCCGGTCATTGCAGTTAGCGCCAGTCTGAAGTCTCGGATGACGGCATCTTCTTCCTTCAGAATGGGAATCTCCTGATAGAATTGATTGAAGTCTTTGGCCAGCTCATAAGCATAATTGGCAATCACGGCAGGACTGTACTCCTCGCCTGCCTGTTTCACCGAAGCCGGATATGTGCTGAGCAGCCGGACAATGCTGCGCTCTCGTTCGTCCAGATTTTGGCGAATCGGAATATCATCGGAAACACCCCCGGCTTTACGCAGCAATGAGCAAATGCGTGCGTGTGTGTATTGGATGAACGGTCCAGTGTTGCCCTGCATGTCGATGCTTTCCTGCGGATCGAAGAGCATGCGTTTCTTGGGATCCACCCGCAGAATGAAGTATTTGAGCGCACCGAGTCCAAGCATCTCGAACAGGTCATGGGCCTCTGTGGTTGTCATTCCATCCAGTTTGCCCTTCTCTTGGC
>JAIPBJ010000099.1 GCA_021739625.1 Flavobacteriales bacterium
CTGCATCGGATGCAGCAGGATGTGCCGGACAAGACCCTCATCCCGGCCCCTGCCCGCGAGGACAACACCTGCGCCTGCAGCGAATGTGCCTTCATGAAGATGAACACCATGGACAAGCTGTACCGCTGTCTGCGTGACGGCCGGCCCGAGATTGTCCTTGACGAGCAACTGCGACAGAAGGCGCTGATTCCGCTGTTGGCCTGTCTTAGCTATGCCCCCAGACCATGAATCGGACCGATTTTCTGGTCATCGGGTCCGGAGTGGCCGGCCTCGCATTCGCAATCAAGGTGGCCGAGCATTTTCTCGACCGCAAGGTGACCGTGGTGACCAAGAGTGCCGACCTCGAATCGAACTCACGCTATGCCCAGGGCGGTATTGCCGTGGTCATTGACCGTATCACCGACTCGTTCGACAAGCACGTGGCCGACACCCTGACCGCAGGGGACGGCCTCTGCGACCCGGTGGCCGTGCGCACCATTGTGAGCGAAGGGCCCGAAAGGCTCCGCGAGGTGATGGAATGGGGGGCAAGGTTCGATTCGGACGGGGGAACCATAGGACTTGGCCGCGAAGGAGGTCATTCAGAGAACCGGATCGTACACCATCAGGACCGCACGGGGCTTGAACTGTCCGAGGCCCTGCTGGCCCACGCGGCCCGGATTCCCAATATCATAATGCTCAAAGGACTGATGGCCATAGACCTGCTGTTGGAGACCAAGGGTGCTGACGGGGCTGCGAAGTGCGAAGGTGTCACCTTGCTCGACCCCGTCAACGGACAGGTCTCTGCAATCCATTGTCCTTTCACTGTGCTTGCCACCGGTGGGGCCGGACAGGTCTATGCCACCACCACCAATCCTTCTGTCGCCACAGGCGATGGCATCGCCATGGGGCAACGGGCAGGTGCCGTGGTCAGCAACATGGAGTTCATCCAATTCCATCCCACGGCTTTGAGGGCCGACAGTGACGGGGCCTCATTCCTCATATCAGAGGCCGTGCGCGGTGCCGGAGCGCGGCTTATGGATGCCACGGGGAATTACTTCATGTCCGATATCCATCCTCAGGCCGACCTGGCCCCGCGCGACATTGTGGCAAGGGCCATCTTCGCCCAAATGAAGAAGACAGGCACTGACCATGTCCTGTTGGACTGCACTGCAATTTCCGAACGCGAACTGAGGGACCATTTCCCCACCATCCTTGAAAAATGTGCAGGTCTGGGCATCGATCTTCTCAAGGATCCCATTCCCGTGGCCCCTGCGGCCCATTACTGCTGCGGTGGCATACATACGGATCTGGACGGCCACACATCGGTCAAAGGGCTGTTTGCCATTGGCGAATGTGCCGACACAGGGCTTCACGGGGCCAACAGGCTGGCGTCAAACTCGCTGCTCGAAGCGTTGGTGATGGCCCACAGGGCCCACAGGGCAGTCATCGCAGAGCAGACCGAGATACCGCCTGTCGCGCCATTGGCCGATGCGGACGCACCTTATGGCCGTATCCATCTTGCCCAGCAGACCGATATGACAGCGATGCGTGCAGAGTTGCGGGGCATGATGGATGCCTTGGCCGGCATCATACGCACTAACGATGGCTTGCGCAAGGCCATGGCCCGGCTCAGCGCCATGACCACCGAGACCGAGGGGCTGCATGCGGCAGGACGGCTATCGGCCGAAGGGCTCGAACTGCGCAACATGGTATGTGTGGCCCGCCTCATAGTGGCGCAGTCACTTGCGCGGAAGGAGAACAGAGGAGGGTTTTACAATCAGGACCTGGTAGGCCCTTGAGTGGCCAGATTGAAAATTGCGCACTGAAAATTGTTTCACAATCAGGGTCTGACATGATAGGCATGGTCATGGGCCATGCACGCATGACCCGCAGCCTCGTAACTTGCGCCCCGATGCGTGTCCTCCTCATCCTCCTTTTGCATATCGCCTTGGCCGGTGCTGTCCGTGCGCAGGACACACAGGTGCTGCGTTCCGATAGCCTTGCCCGCATCGATGGGGAGGATTTCCTTATCCATACAGTGGGGCAGCGGCAGACGCTCTTCTCCATCGCCAAGGCTTACGGTATGACCTTGAGCCGCCTTGTGTTCTGCAATCCGGGCATCATCGAGGGCATCCATCCCGGGCAGTACATCCGCATACCCAAGGTCTATCTCGATGAGGTGCTCAAGGACAAGGCTGCGGAACCCCTGCGCACAGACGGTGAATACATCCTCTATCAGGTGCCTGCCAAGCAGACGCTCTATGCGATCGCCAAGGAGCACGGGATCACCGTGACCGCCATTCAGGAGGCCAATCCCGAACTTGAGCAGGGGCTCAAAGTGGGTTCCACCATCCGCATTCCGGTGCAACGCCTCATGCCCAAGGAGCAGACCGGGCGCGAGGAGCTCAAAGGGATGCCGCAGTATGAGGCCCCGTCCAAGCAGGAGCTGCCCCGACCCATTGCCGAGCGAAAGGATGCCGGGGTCTATCATGTGAGTCTGCTGCTGCCCTTCTTCCTCAGCGAGAACGACTCGGTGCTGAATTCAGATGGGGTCAACGCTCCAGAGATATTCAAGCGCTCGCAGATGGCCCTGCATTTCTATGAGGGTCTGATGATGGCATTGGACTCTGTGCGGTCCACCGGGCTGGATGTCCGGTTGCGGGTGTTCGATTCTGCGAACAGCGCGGATCAGATGGCCCGCATCACCTCGGGAGGAAAACTCAGTGGCTCCGACCTCATCATCGGCCCCTTCTACAGTGCAGAGTTTCAGAAGGCCGTGGCCTACGCACAGGAGCAGCGCATCCCCATCGTGACCCCCACCATGCAGGGCAGGCAGATCATCGAAGGCAATGCCATGGTGATGAAGGTGCTGCCATCAGAAGAACAGATGATGGTGGCATTGGGCCGCCATCTGTCCCGATTGAAAGGCACCAACAATCTCGTGCTGCACTATGGGAAGCCCGAGCAGCAGGTGCTCCTCTGGAGGCTGCGCGGGGGCATGGTATCCAGTGCCGATGGCCAGCGGCCCTCCTTCCCAGCCATCGACATCAGCAAGAGTGTGCGCGACTCCGTGTTTCACCGCCTTTCGCAGACCAGGCCCAATCATCTGGTCATCCTCACGGCCGATGAGGCCCGAGTGGCCTCGCTGGTACGCTCGCTATCCAGCTGGTCGAAGGATCTGGACCTTACGGTCTATGGCCTGTCTGACTGGCCCAAGTTCCGCAACGTGGAGGCCGACCACTGGGACCGCCTCAAACTCCATGTGACCGATGCCCTCGCCATCGACTATGCGGATGTGGCCACCGAAAGGTTCATCCTCGGTTTCAGGAAACGGTTCGGCACAGAGCCCAACACGTTCGCCTATCGGGGCTACGACCTCGGCATACACTTCCTGCGTGCCCTTCCGGGCATACGTGCCGAGGGCATCGACCACATTCTGCGTGTCAAGGACCGGGGCCTCCAATGCGATTTCGACTGGAAAAGGCAGGACGGGGGCGGGCTTGAGAACACCGCTTCGCGCATTGTGGACTACACCGGCCTCATGGAAACCTACGAGCGGCCATGAGCATCGCGCAGCAGGACATCATTGACGGTTTCCGTGCCCTTCAACTGCGCATCACGGCAGCGTTGGAGGCTGAGGACGGGACAGGCCGCTTTGAGGAGGACGCATGGCAACGGCCCGGTGGTGGCGGTGGCCATACACGGGTGTTGGACCGAGGGGCGGTGATCGAAAAGGGCGGGGTCAACTTCTCGGCCGTGCATGGCCATCTGCCCGTGAACATCCAACGGGCATTGGGCGTTGACACTTCTGCATTCCTCGCCACGGGCGTCAGCATCGTCATTCACCCCAACAGTCCGCTCGTGCCCATCATTCACATGAACGTGCGCTATTTCGGCATGGAGGACGGCACGTGGTGGTTCGGTGGCGGCATCGACCTCACCCCGCACTATGTGGTGGCCGATGATGCCCGGTTCTTCCACAACCGCATCAAGGAGACCTGCGACCGCTTCGACCCTGCCTTCTATCCCAAGTTCAAGCAATGGGCCGATGATTACTTCTTCATTCAGCACCGCAAGGAGACCCGTGGCATTGGGGGCATCTTCTTCGACCGGCTCAATGAACAGTCGGGCCATTCCAAGGAACAACTGTGGGAATTCGTGCTGGCGGTGGGTGACACCTTCGCCCCGACCTACACCGCACTGATGGCCTTGCACAAGGACATGCCTTTCACCGAGCAGCAGAAGGAATGGCAACTGCTGCGCAGGGGGCGCTATGTGGAGTTCAATCTGGTGTATGACAAGGGCACGAGGTTCGGGCTGGAGACCGAAGGCCGCATAGAGAGCATTCTCATGAGCCTGCCCCGCAACGTTTCGTGGTATTATGACCACAGGCCGGACGAAGGAAGCCCCGAGGCCGAAACGCTCGCACTGCTACGCAAGGGAATAGACTGGGCAGGGCAAATCTGAATTTGGAAGTTCGGAGTGGGGAGTTCGGAGTGGGGAGTTCCCTTAGACGAATATCCGCCCTGTCACTTTGGGGAAGCCCGGCAGTTTTGCGCCTTCGGCATACATGCGTTGCACTGCTGCCCGTCCCTTTTCACCGAGATTCAGCGAAAAGTCGTTCACATAGAGCGCGATATGCCTGCGCATCACTTCGGGGTCCATTTCCTGCGCGTGTTCGCGGGTGAAGCCCAGCGACACTTCGGGGTGCGCCATCGCGTGTTCGATGCTTCTGCGCAGCACCCGGTCGAGCCTGAGGCGTGTGGCAGGGTCTATTCTCCTATGCACCGCTATGCCGCCCAAGGGAATGGGATGCCCTGTGCGCTGCTCCCAATGCTCGCCCAGGTCTATGATGCGGTGGAAGCCCCGTTCAGCGTAGGTGAACCGGTTCTCGTGAATGATGACCCCCGCATCGACCTCGCCCCGCGCTATGGCGCCCTCAATGTCCGAGAACAGCATCTCGGTCCTGTCGGTGGCCTCGGGGAATGCGAAGCCCATCAGAAAATTGGCCGTGGTGTAGTGTCCGGGAATGGCTATGCGCAGATGCTTCACCTGATTGCTCGCGAACTGCTGCGCGGCTATGAGCAACGGCCCGCAGTTGCTGCCCAGCGCACAGCCGCTGTTGAGCAGCACATAGTGCTCGAAGACATGGGCGTAGGCATGGAAACTCAGCTTGGTCACATCCGGTGCGTTGGCCATCGCCCTGCGGTTCAGTTCCTCCACATCGGCCATCGTCACGCTGAAGGTGAGCCCCTCGGTGTCGATGCGCCCGTGAACCATCGCATCGAATATGAAAGTGTCGTTGGGGCAGGGCGAAAAGCCCAGTTCAATGTGCATCGTTCAGGTCTTGCAGCAGTGCTGCCACTGCTCCGCTAAGGTTATGCAATGCGAGCGGGATGTTCCAAGCGTCCCTGTTGCGGGGTTCCACACGGTTGCTGATGGCGCGCACCTGCACGGCCCGGGTGCCGAAATGCCGGCACACGCGGAAGAATGCCGCGCCCTCCATGCTCTCGGTCTGCGGGGCATAGAGGCGTTGGGTGCGCCTGATGCTTGCCGCGCTGCCATGGGCCATGTTCACCGTGATGCCTTTGACCTTGGGCAGCCGCGCCACCTGGGCCGTGGCGCAGAAGACCACCTCGTCCTTGGGGCAGAGGCCCAGTTGCTCGATGGGCAGGAACCCTTTCAGGTCCTCGGCCCCGAACCATGCGATGCGGTCCTCTGCCACCTGCACCACCTGTCCCACCCCGAGGTCGGGACCGAAACTGCCCGCCAGACCTATCTGAATGACGAGGTCGAACTTTTGGGCGCTGAGGAGGTCGGCAAGGTGCAATGCGGTGTTCACCATGCCCACCCCGGTCACTGCGGTGCCGATGTGAAGGCGGTCCGGTCCCAGCCCTTTCACAGCGGCCCGCACGCCTTCCAATTCCTTTTCGGTGGGTGCGGTGATGAGGATGCGCTTGGGCTTCGGCATGGGGTGCGAAGGTACGGGAGTGTTTACCTGATTCACATGGCGTTGGTTGAAACCACTTGTCCGCACGCCTGTTCGGCAGGGTATATTTGCGCCCCCTTTCAAAGGTGCCCGACATGGTCTTCATCACCCGCAGAGAACGCTTCAATGCCGCCCACAAACTCTATAACGCCCAGTGGAGCGAAGCCCAGAATGCCGAGGTCTTCGGCAAATGCGCCAATGCCAACTGGCACGGCCACAACTTCGACCTTCTGGTCACGGTGAAGGGCGAAGTGAATCCCGACACCGGTTTCGTGATCAACCTCAAAGGGCTGAGCACGCTCATCCGGTCGCGCATCATCGACAGGGTGGACCACACCAACCTCAACCTCGATGTCGATTTCATGCAGGGCATCATGCCCAGCACCGAGAACCTCGCCATGGCCATCTGGCAGCAGTTGGAGGGCGAGATAGCGGCCATGGGGGCCATGCTGCACTGCATCAAGCTGGTGGAGACCGAGAACAACTATGTGGAATATTACGGGGACCGGGTGCTTTGACAAGGAGGACGGTCCCAGAGGGGGGGCGTCAATCAACCATCATCAATCTACACTGATCAATGAGGTCATACATCTTCCCCGGTCAAGGGGCACAGTTCACAGGCATGGGCAGGGCCGTCTATGAAGGCAGTGCAGAGGCCAAGGCCCTCTTCGAGAAGGCGAACACCCTGCTCGGTTTCCGCATCACCGACATCATGTTCGATGGCACGGAGGAGGATCTGAAACAGACCAGGGTGACACAGCCGGCCGTGTTCCTGCATTCGGTGGTGACGGCCCTCACACTTCCCGATTTCAGACCAGAGGCGGTGGCAGGGCATTCGTTGGGCGAGTTCTCGGCCCTGGTGGCCAACAGCACCCTCAGTTTTGAGGACGGGCTGAAATTGGTGGCCGAACGTGCCATGGCGATGCAGGAGGCCTGCGAGCTGCAACCGTCCACCATGGCGGCCATTCTCGGTCTGGAGGACGAAGTGGTGGAGCGCGTGTGCCGGAGCATCAAGGGCGAGGTGGTTGTTCCCGCCAACTACAACTGCCCCGGACAGATCGTTATTTCGGGCACGGTGGCAGGCGTGGAGCAGGCCTGTGCCAAGCTCACAGAGGAGGGAGCGCTGCGCACCATTGTGCTCCAAGTGGGCGGGGCGTTCCATTCGCCATTGATGCAACCTGCCAAGGAGCGGTTGGAACAGGCCATCCTTGCCGCAAGGTTCGTAAGGCCGGTGTGCCCCATCTATCAGAATGTGACAGGGCAGGCGGTGAGCAATCCCGACATCATTCAGGCCAACCTCATATCGCAGCTCACTGCGCCTGTCAAATGGACGCAGACCATGCGCCAGATGTTGCAGAACGGGGCCACATCCTTCACCGAGGTCGGGCCGGGACGTGTGCTGGGCGGGCTGCTCAAGAAGCTCAACCGACAGATTCCGTGCGACTCTGTCGGGTGAACGTATCCGCAGATCGCAGACAGCCGCATTTCCCTACATTTCGGGAATGAAAGCGAACCGTCACTCCATAGGCCGGACCATAGCGGCCCTGCTGCTCATCGCAACGCCCGTCCTGACCTGGAATTCCTGCAATGATGATGAGATAGAGCCTTTCGACTACTCCAGTCCTGCCCTCAGCACCAGTCCGCAGCAACTGGGCGACTGGTTCGAGCAGCTCACTGCCATCTCCAAACTCACAGGCATCTCGGCCCCCGAGCTTTCACGCATCTATGCCTACTCCAGCATCGCGTTCTATGAGGGCTATGTGAACAGCGACCCCACCATGCGCACGCTCGAAGGGCAGCTGGCCGGGCTTCAGAACATTCCCCGGCCCACTGCCGAGGCCGCTTTCAACCACGGCATAGTGGCCGAGGCCGCCATGACCGAGGTGCTGGCCCACGGTTTCGGGAATGCGGGCAGTTTCACCCTCAATGTCATCCGTTCCACCTATCAGAATCACGAGAACCGGTATGCCGACCTCGGGGTGGGGGTGGAGGTGATCGGAAGGTCGCGGGACCTCGGCCAGCAGCTCGGACTGGTCATCATTGCATGGATGGATGCAGATGGCATTGACGAGGTGCTCAATTGCGACTGGCAGGGCTTTCAGGGCGATGGCACCTGGCAGCCGGCCCCTCCGCAGAACACAGCGGCCGAACTGCCATGCTGGGGTGAACTGCGGCCCTTCACCTTCTCGCAGCAGCAGACCGGACTGGTGTGCGCCACGTTCTTCCCCACAGCCGTGTCCGATGATTTCGATTCGCCCTATATGGCCCAGGTCAACGAGCTCATTGTGGTTGCCGATGAGTTGAACGAGGAACAGAAGGCCATCGCCCGCCATTGGAATGACGGTGCAGGCAGTTTCACGCCACCGGGCCACTACATGGCCCTGTTCCGCCAGCTCATAGCGCAGCACAGCCTCAACGGTCGGCAGACCGCCATCATGTTCGCACAGCTCTGCATCGCCATGGCCGATGTGTACATAGTGGGCTATCACGACAAGTTCCAGTTCGGCAGGCCAAGGCCCGTCAGCTTCATCCGCCCGTTGGGCTTTGCAGACTGGGAGTCGTTCAATGTCAATCCCGCCACACCCGAGTTCCCCTGTGTAAGGGCAGGGCTGGGCTATGCGGCCGGACAGGTGTTCACCAACATCTATGGAAACAGGGCCTTTACGGACGACAGTCAGTATCTGTTCGGTGTGGCTCCCCGCAGCTATGCCGATTTCAACGACATGGCCGATGATGTGGCACGGGCGCAGGTCTATGGTGGCACCAACTATCGCGCTACGGTGCTGGCCTCGGAGTATGCCGCCCGGTGCATCGCACAGCGCTCAAACGAACTGTTCCTCAATCAGTAGAATTTACGGCTGTGCGCTGAGATTTCCGACCCTTGGCAGGTCGCACGCTGCTGTTCTCAGAGTTCTGCGATAACGGTCACCCCGCCCCGCACCTTCTGTTCCAGCTCCACCAGGATGTCGGCAGTCAGCGGCAGCAGCAGGTCCACCCGCGAGCCGAATTTGATGAACCCCAGTTCTGAACACTGCGTCACATCCTCTTCGGGCTCACAGTACCAGATGATCCTGCGGGCCACAAAACCGGCTATCTGCCTCACCAGCACCTCCATGCCGAACCCGGTGTCGATGACCACGGTGTTCCGCTCATTCTCAGTGCTCGACTTCGGATGCCAGGCGACCAGGAATTTTCCTGGGTGATACTTTGCATAAGACACCCGCCCCGAAATGGGATAGCGGTTGAGGTGTACGTTCAGTGGACTCATGAAGATGCTGACCTGAATGCGCCTCTCCCCGTTGAAATACTCATGCTCCTCCACTTCCTCAATGGCCACCACCTTGCCATCTGCCGGGCACACGACCTTGCGCTCGCCAAGGGCCATCTGCCGCACAGGACTGCGGAAGAACTGAAGTATCAGCAGGAAAAGACAGGTTCCTACCGCGCCCACGGCCACGTGCATCAGTGTCTGGCCCGGAAACCCATATACCAGCGCAAGAACCGCCACAAGGATGGTGCTGCCCCAGAAACTGAGCAGTCGATACCCCTCCTTATGGATTTTCATCTTCCTTGGCATGTCGGCAAAAATAGGTCGTGGATGCTCAGTAAGGGCCAGTGTGAATCGACTGGAAGTGAACTGTTTGGTGCTGAAAGGATAAATCCTGCGGATTGTGCAGGGGCCGGAACGCACCGTTCAGCACATCACAGGATCAGTTGCAGATAGACGAATGCGAACGGTGTTGCGAGCATGATGCTGTCGAACCTGTCCAGCACTCCCCCGTGGCCGGGCAGTATGTTGCCGCTGTCCTTGACGCCCGTGTTGCGCTTGAGCAGGCTTTCCACCAGGTCGCCATAGATGCCTGCCACCACACTGATCACTGCCAGGATGAGCCAATGGTAGAGCGGGATGAAATCGAGGAACTGCGCCCAGATGGCCGCCATCACCAGACTCAGGGCCATGCCTCCTGCCGCGCCCTCCCAGCTTTTCTTAGGGCTGATGCGCTCGAACAGTCTGCGTTTGCCGAAAAGGCTGCCCGCGAAATAGGCCCCCGTGTCGCTGGCCCATATCATCATGAAGAAACCCACAAGGAACAGTGGCCTGTAGCCCAGTCCGTCATTCAGATGCGTGATGTTGATGAGCAGTGTGAATGGCACCGCCACATACACGATGCCCAGAAATCCATGGGCGATATTGGTGAATGGGTGTTCGCGTTTCCTGTACAGTTCTATCGGCAGAATCAGGAACATGCATGCCAAGGCAAGCAGCAGGAACCTTTGGTCGAAATCATACATGGTGAAGAGCGCATTGCCCCAGAACAGCGACAGTGCCAGCGCATAGCCGAGAATCCGCTGTGGCTTGAACCCCGCCTTGTCCACCATATTATAGAACTCATGCAGCCCTACGAGCATGATCAGCGAGAAGAGGCTCAGAAATCCCAGCTCATCCCAGAAAATGAGCGCGAGGAACACCGCAAAGGCGATGATGGCCGTCACGAAGCGTTTGAGCAGGTCAGGCAGTTTCTTGATCATCGAGTATCTTTTTGGCACGGATCACATCGTCCCGTTTCACATACAGTTCCACCTCACCGAAATGATAGGACGAATCCGATTTATTGATGGTGATGGCCTGAATGCCTGAGGCACCCAGCACCGCTTTTTTCAGCTCTGCTATGGCCGCAAGGCCATAAGATGCGATCAGTGCCCAATCTTTTTCCATCGTTCGCATGGTGGGCAAAGAACAGGGAAATCTGAAAATGACCGGTCAACTATTCTCAATCCCGCATTCGCCCTAATGTGTATCACGCTTCTCCCACCGCAGGAGTAGAGCGCTCTTCGATAGCTTGATCGGCCTCATTCGTGTCAGCATCCGCTGCGACCGCTGTGGTATTCTTCACCATGTCCTGCAACGGCTTCTCCCACTGTCGCTTGCCGAAAATCTCTTCCAGGTTCTCCTTGAAGATCACCTCCTTGGTCAGAAGTTCATGCGCCAGCGTGTCCAGCTTGTCGCGGTTCTCAGTGAGGATGGCCTTAGTCCGAGTGTATGCACCCTCTATCAGGACGCTCACCTCGCTGTCTATCAGCTCAGCCGTCTTCTCGCTGTAGGGGCGGTTGAAGCTGTACTCGCTCTGCCCGCTGCTGTCATAATAGCTCACGTTGCCCAGCTTGTCGCTCAGTCCATAAACCGTTACCATCGCGTATGCCTGCTTGGTCACCTTCTCCAGATCGCTCAGCGCACCCGTGCTCACCTTGCCGAACACCACCTCCTCGGCAGCGCGGCCTCCAAGCGCGGCACACATCTCATCCATCATCTGCTCCTTGGTGGTGATCTGACGTTCCTCAGGCAGATACCACGCGGCTCCCAGCGACCGCCCCCTTGGAACTATCGTCACTTTCACCAGTGGTGAGGCATGCTCCACCAACCAGCTCACCGAGGCATGGCCGGCCTCATGATAGGCGATCACCTTCTTCTCCTCGACCGATATGATCTTGTTCTTCTTCTCCAGTCCCCCCACGATGCGGTCAACGGCATCAAGGAAATCCTGCTTCCCGATGGTCTCCTTGTCGTGTCTTGCTGCGATAAGCGCGGCCTCGTTGCAGAGGTTCGCGATGTCGGCCCCGCTGAATCCCGGGGTCTGCTTCGCAAGGAAGTCCACATCCATTTCCGGATCCAACTTCAAGGGTTTCAGGTGTACCTGAAAGATCTCCTTGCGTTCCTCAAGGTCTGGCATGTCAACCAGGATCTGACGGTCGAAACGGCCCGCACGCATCAGCGCACGGTCCAGAATGTCGGCCCGGTTGGTGGCCGCGAGGATGATCACCCCGCTATTGGTGCCGAACCCGTCCATTTCCGTCAACAACTGGTTCAGCGTGTTCTCGCGCTCATCGTTCGCTCCCTGCGATATGCTTTTGCCACGCGCACGGCCAATGGCATCGATCTCGTCAATGAAGATGATGCTTGGGGCCTTCTCCTTTGCCTGCTTGAACAGGTCGCGCACACGGCTGGCACCCACACCCACGAACATCTCCACGAAGTCTGAACCGGAAAGCGAGAAGAATGGCACCTTGGCCTCTCCAGCCACTGCTTTCGCCAACAGCGTTTTGCCCGTTCCCGGAGGGCCCACAAGCAGTGCGCCTTTGGGGATCTTTGCTCCGAGGTCGGTGTATTTCTTCGGATTCTTGAGGAACTCCACGATCTCCATGATCTCGACTTTCGCCTCGGCCAGTCCGGCCACGTCATTGAAGGTGATGTTCACCGTGGTGTCGCCATCAAAGAGCTGAGCGCGCGATTTCCCGATGTTGAAGATCTGCGCTCCGCCTGGCCCGCCCGGCCCGCTCATTTTGCGCATGATGAACATCCACACCCCGATGAGCAGCGCAAAGGGCAGTATCCACATCAGGAATTCCCCGCCCCAGTTCTTGCGCGTCTCGTTGCTCACCACCACTTTCTCTTCAGCAGTGAATTCTGCCTGCATCTCGCCCAGACCTTTCTCAAAATTCTGGAGGTCACCGAACTGATAGGTGAAATGCGCCCCAGTGCCACCTATGAGCGGCTGTTCTTTCAAGTGGGCGTACTTCTCCTTTTCCAGGGCCTCTTTGCGCAGATACACCTCGGCCACCTCCCTGTTGACCACCACCACTTTCTCCACGTCCTTGGCCAGCACCACCTCCCGGAAACTCTGTTCGTTCAGTTTGCGGGCATCGTCTGTGATGGACGGCAGGAACGTCATGCCGATGAATGTCAGGGCAATGACCACATACACCCAATAGATGTTGAAGGCGAATGTTGGCTTCTTGTTCTTCTTGGGCTGCTGAGCGTCCGGTGCCTGCTGTGGTGCGGGATCCTGTTTACTTCCGGTCTTCTTCTTTTCGGCCTTCTTCTCAGGCTGCTCTTTGTGCGGTTGTTCTGCCATAATGGTTCAATGTGGGGTGCTTGGGGACGCATGTCCCTGTGCGGATGATTGCCGTTGGTGGTCAGGCCTTGGAAGCCTTCTTTACGGGGGCTTTTGCGCTCTTGGCCGGGGCCTTGGACGCTTTTGCAGGTGTCTTTTCTGACTTGGGTCCCGCTTTCACTGTTCTGGCCGATGCGCTTGGTTTCGCTGCCGACCTGGCTGCGGTGGCGGCC
>JAIPBJ010000100.1 GCA_021739625.1 Flavobacteriales bacterium
AGGTTCACACTGTAAAAAGCCTTCGGCTCGAATGGTTTTTCTCCTTGCATGACCCGAAGGTCGAATCACCATCCCGAAAAGTCAAGATCCCGCCCTAAAGAGTTATTCACTACGTTTGGTGAGTTGTGCAACGAGCACAACGAGTTTATACCTACTGAAATTCCACTGGCTTCGTTAGACACATTTACAGTAGACGTCCACCATGCTGTTCCATGTCCCATGGCATCGAAATCAGGATAGTTTAGTTCAGCGTGATAATAACGTAAACCAGCAGGCGCTGCGAAAAAACCGACTTCGTTGGTGGCACCTGAGTTTGCTCCTAACCACTGACCAGTTCCTGCCTGAAGTGACCCTGTCGTTTTCAGCTTGTCTCCAGCCACATCCTCACCCCCCAAGAAGTCAATCAGCTCCTCCCACTCATCGTTAGTTGGAACGTGCCAACCAGTAGGACAGGCATTCCGTGAATCAGCAATGACGTACCAGTTGTACAGTTTGCCACAGGGCACATCATTCTGTGCATCATTGTCGTACCAGCAAAAACCTTCAGTGGTCAAATCGTTCCAGTCCGCAGAATCTGGAACGTGCGGAATCGGGTCTCCATTCGCGTATGATGATGTCCTCAGATTCTGAGCGAACCACGTCTGAGAACCAATGGTCACGGTTGTGTAGCTGTTTCCATCAACATCGACAACAATGTCATCTGCTTCTTCCTCATCAGAGCATCCAAGAAAGCCCATTGAACAACAGAGAAAGATGGCAAGAGCGAATCTTGAGTTCATTTTACTTGGATTTTGTTCAGCTACGAAAGTAGTCTGTTCAGGGAATTTCCTCAAAACGGATTCCATTCCTACTCTCCCACCATCCCCCTGAAATCCTCCTCGCTGATGACAGGTACTCCGAGCTTCTCTGCCTTAGGCATTCTTCACATCGCGTGAAAGGTTCTCGGGCGGGCGCTCACAAATAGAACGAACGAGGGAAGACCCTCGTTCGGGCGGGGGGGCTTGTGAGTGTACACTGTCGATTGCCCGGTCACAGACTGTGCTCGTTATGTTCCCCACAAGTCGTCCTTCGGAAGACTTGTGCAAGCACTGTGGAACACTTGGTCGGGCGGTGTCGTGAACGAACGCTGCCGCCTTCACTGGCAATAATCCCTTATGTAATCGTAAGCTACCTCTACTCCTAACTCGCCAGCTCTGCTGAAGTCTTCACATGCTTCATTGACATTACCCAGCTTCCCTTTTACCTGTCCCCGCAGCTGATAATACAGCCCATCGCGGTCAGGACATTTCCTTATCGCAACATCAAGATCTTTCTCGGCCCCTTTGAGGTCTTTGAGAATTGCTTTTGACAGGCCGCGTCTGTAATAGGTGTCGCAGGGCTCTTGCTTCAGAACAAAAGATTGTTCAATCTTTCCAACAGGACTGTACAAATTCTGCCTGCGGAACATTTCTCTTCCAAGTTCTTTAGAAACATCTTTTCCCATCCTTGAAATACTCATAGTGAATGCCGCAACTGCGCTTGCGTGCTCACCGATGCGGTAAAAACAGTATCCCTTCTGATGGTACATGTACGCGTCCCCGAACCCTTTCGCCTCGGCATTTTCAAACAGGGAGATGGCCTGCTTGAGGACGTTGATGTCTGAAGCTTCATCATCAACGATTTTTTCGGCCTCATAGGCATACTGAGCTCCCGTCCTTTCTTGTGCCTTTGAGTAAATAGATACTGACACCAGGACTGTGATTAGAATTTTTTTCATGCCTTTGTCGCTGTTGGTAAAAAGTCCGTAGAGAAGTTAAAGCAAAGACCACTCTGCCCAATGCAAAAATAGGCGGTTGTTGATATGAGCATAATTTCGAATCTCTCTCGCGCGGACAGTTTAGATTGCTAATCCATGGCAATAATTTCATTGTCAAGAAATGATGGCAATAGAATCATTGTCAAAAGTTCAGACCCCACCACCATTCTGGTGAGGGGTCGCTGACGGGGAGGGCGATGCGTTGCAAACTGTGCGTTCGCAAGTCAGTGATCCCTATTTTTGAATCATGAAAACGGAAACCCTCAAATCCCGCCTTGTGGACATTGCCAACAGATTGCCTGATGAGGCCACGTTGGAGGAGGTGTATGCCCAACTTGCCCTGCTCAATGACATCGACATGGCCGAGGAGGAAGTGAGGCGCGGTGAGACCTACACCCATCAGGAGGTAAGGCAAATGGTAGGAGTGTAAGGGCCCCTACCTGAAATCCACCACGTCATACCCCTTCGCCTCAAACGCCTTCTGATTGAAGACGAAGCGGTCGGCAGCCAAGGCCGCACCGGTCTTCATGGCGCGGACAGTGAGCACGTAGTTGGTGCCATCCTTGCCGAAGGTGGTGGATTCGACAATATGATTCGTGGCCTTGTCGATGCACAGCTCGATGCGGGAATAAGGTTTCTTGCCGGGCACTTCGGGATAGAGGTCTATCACGTGGCAGTCCTTGCCGTTCGCCTTGCGCTCGCCCTTGTATTTGTGCTTGAATCCTTTGTTGTACTGTGTGAAGATATTGCGTGGGTCGAGATCGGTCTCCTCCATGAAATCTTCCATGCTCTTGATGTGTACCTCCTCGCCCATGTCATACCACACGATTTTGCCATCGCTGGTGATCTTCTGGCCCATGAGGTCGAGGTGGAAGCGCTGTCCGGACAGCAGCAGCCCGCCCTCGCGCTTGTCCGAGACCTTGGCCTGCGTGTTGTTCAGTGTGTAATCGAACTTCAGGTCGATACTGGTGTAGGCCATGTTGGTGGCACTCACCTTGTCGAGAATGGCGATGGCCTTCTCGTCCGGTTGGGCGAGAATGGTCAGGGGAAGCAGCAGTAGGATGAAGAAATGTCTCATGTCTATTTAAGCTTGTCAGCAACTAAGCAAATCAGGGAATCAGGCAAACAGTGGAAGGAAACGGTAGCACCTCAATTCCTGAAACGCTAATTGTCGAGGCTATGCAATATCCGTTCCAGTGACACTTCGTCCTGAATAAGCACTTGCCTTGCCTTGCTGCCCTCGAAGGGGCCGATGATGCCGGCCGCCTCCAACTGGTCGATGATGCGACCGGCCCGGTTATACCCCAGTTTCAATCTGCGCTGCAGTAATGATGCGGAACCCTGCTGGTGCTGAACAACGATGCGTGCCGAGTCTGCGAACATGGCATCGCGGTTGTCCAGATCCACTGCTCCGGCCTCCATTTCGCCATCGCCAGAGACGTATTCCGGAAGTTCCAACGCAGTGGGGTAGGCCTGTTGGGCACCGATGAAATCGACCACCCTTTCCACCTCGGGCGTATCGATGAAGGCACATTGGATGCGGATGAGGTCATTGCCGGTGCTCAACAGCATATCGCCTCGGCCGATGAGCTGCTCCGCACCTCCCGAATCGAGAATGGTGCGCGAGTCGATCTTGGAGGTGACACGGAAGGCGATTCTTGCAGGAAAGTTGGCTTTGATGGTGCCGGTGATGATGTTGACCGAAGGCCGCTGTGTGGCGATGATGAGGTGAATGCCGATGGCACGGGCCAGCTGCGCCAGTCGTGCAATGGGCATCTCCACTTCTTTACCGGCCGTCATGATGAGGTCTGCGAACTCATCCACCACCAGCACGATGTAAGGCATGAAACGGTGACCGTTGAGCGGGTTCAGCCTGCGGGCGATGAATTTGGCATTGTATTCCTTCAGGTTACGGCACTGCGCATCCTTGAGCAGGTCGTAGCGCGCGTCCATTTCGATGCAGAGCGAGTTGAGCGTGTTCACCACCTTCTGCGTGTCGGTAATGATGGCCTCCTCCTCATTGGGCAGCTTGGCCAAGAAGTGACGCTCGATCTTGTTGAAGAGGGTGAGTTCCACCTTTTTGGGATCCACCAGTACGAACTTGACCTGTGCCGGATGTTTCTTGTATAGGATGGAGGCGAGGATGGCATTGAGCCCAACAGATTTGCCCTGACCCGTGGCACCTGCCATCAGCAGGTGGGGCATCTTGGTGAGGTCGGTGACGAAGGTCTCGTTGCTGATGGTCTTGCCCAGCGCGATGGGCAGTTCCATTTTGGCATGTTGGAATTTCTCGGAACTGAGCACAGTGCGCATCGCCACTGTGTCTGGCTTCAGGTTCGGCACTTCTATGCCGATGGTCCCTTTTCCCGGAATCGGGGCAATGATGCGGATACCAAGAGCAGACAGACTCAGTGCAATATCATCCTCCAGATTCTTGATCTTGGAGATGCGGATTCCGGGTGCGGGCACTATTTCATAAAGGGTGACCGTGGGGCCGATGGTCGCTTTGATGCGCTCAATGTCTATGTTGTAGTTCTTGAGGGTGTTGACTATACGGTTCTTGTTGCTCTCCAGCTCCTCCTTGTCCACACGTATCTCTCCACCCTCGCCATACATCTCCAGCAGGTCGAGCGGTGGTATCTGATAATGGCTCAGATCGAGTGTGGGGTCGTATTCACCAGGCCCATCACCTTCACCTTCTTCCACCACTTGTTCTACTGGTGTGGTCACGGTCTCAATCTCAAATTCCACAGGGTTGCCGTTCTCGTCAAATCCTCCGGCCGGGGTTCTCCTTTCTGGTTCAACGGTGCGCTCAGGCACGTTTACCTCAATCTCCAGCTCGCCCTCCTCAAAATCCTCATCCTCGTCTTCCTTGTCTGATGTCACTGTCAGGTCGAGGTCGTTGGTGCGCACGGTGATGTCTGGCGTGGGCAGGAAAGGATCATCCCATTGCTCGGCTTCGGCACCACTTGCGGTGGTCGCACCTGCCACCAAGGGCGTGTCCTTTCTCGCAAATAGGAACTGTGCCAAGGGCCGCAGCGAATCGATCGAAAGTTTGAAAACAATGATGAGGTAAGCGAAGAATGCGAAGAAAATCATCATGCCGGTGCCCACACTTCCCATCAAAGACGTGGCCCATCGGTCGAATTGGAAGCCAAGCGCACCGCCCAGCATGGCATTGGCCGAAACGAAGCCCAGCATCAGTGGCAGGAAATAGAGCAGGAACAGACAGTGCAGCGCGCTTTTGCCAACAGGCAGCACCCATTTGCGCAGCAAGACCCGCAGTCCGAGAAGCATCAGCAGGAAAGGGAGTGCGAATGCTGCAATGCCGACTCCGTGATACATCATCAGATGAGCCGTCCACGCGCCCAACTTGCCCATCCAGTTCTGGACGTTATCCTCCGTATCGGCCCATTGCATATCCACCAGATGGCTCTGATCGCTGAACCCATGGATGAGATAGGACACGAAAGACAGTGTGAAGAAGATGGAAAGCAGGATGAGGAAAAGGCCGATGACCGTTCTTTTGCGGGGATCGGCCGCACCAGTAGCCTTGCCAGTGTCCTTGCCACTGCCTTCAGCGGCCTTTGCCGACTTGCCCTTTGCCTTGTTTCCTTCCATTTTTCAGAGGTGTCCAAAAGTAGGAAAAAGGGGGTGCGCCTTCTTCCCGTGCTTGGACGTGATCACGCCAAACGGATCTGGTGATATCAACAGGCAAAGCTGGGAGTTCCTACGCAGAACTGTTCAGAAGCTCTGGAAGATGTCGGCCATCTCCTCGACACTGATCGGCTGGTAGGTCTGGGTGATCTTGAACTCGTCCTCTTCGAACTTCTGACGGGTAACACTTTTGGCCACCATGTGCATGTCGATGTTGAACTTGTTGACGCGCGCCTCCATCAGCACTCCTTTGATCTCATGGAAAGGTGTACACCAGTTGGGGTCCTCGATGGCTATATCGTTCGTGTAATAGAGGTCGAAATTGCTTGTGCTGTCGTTTGCGAAGGTTACGCGGGCATGTTTGCACACGAAACCTGCGATGGTCTTGGTCTGGTCAGTAGGGGTGATGACCATGCCTTCGGGCGCCTTTCCATACTCGTTCATGATCTGTGCGCTGTCCATCACCAGACCGGAATACTTGTTGGCGATGCGCACCAGATGTGTGAGCGAACGCTTGTTGTGCTCGGCAAGGATGGCGGTGCTGAACACGGCCATCTTGGTCTTCAGCTCGCTCTTGGTGTCATTGTCCTTGAACTTGAAGGACATCTCGCTGGGGAACATCGAGGTGAAGATGTTGTCCTCAGTGAACTGCGGATAGGTCAGTTCATACACGATGACACCCTCACGCACCGGCAATTCATCCGAACTGCCACCGGGACCGCATGAGACGATTGTTGCAAGAAGGGCAAGACCACTGATGAACCCTGGAACGGATACGGAAAAACACTTCACTGCTGCTGGTTTACGGTTTGGAATGTCCCAATTCTTGGCCTCAATCAGATTGCGCTAAAGTATT
Organism: Flavobacteriales bacterium; assembly: GCA_021739625.1. Taxonomy (GTDB): domain Bacteria; phylum Bacteroidota; class Bacteroidia; order UBA10329; family UBA10329; genus UBA10329. Next base: position 6,309 of record JAIPBJ010000100.1, read on the forward strand.
ACAAACGAAGTTCGCTTCCAACGACTACGTGAAATTCGTAAAGCACCGGTTAAATCACCTACGCCATGGGTTGTAGATCAATGGTCCCAAAGGCAAAGCAGAGCATTTCGATTGTCAGAAGGCCATTTCACTCCCAGATCACCTGCTCATTTGCTTCGAACCATTTCTCATAATTGGTGCGGTACATCTTCTCGATCGGGTTGCGCTTGATCTTCATGGTCGGGGTAAGAAGTTCGTTCTCCACTGTCCATGGCCTGCTCATAATGACCGCTCCCTTCACCTGTTCATGATGGTCGATCTGCGGATTCACCTCGGCAAGGGTGCGAAGTATGCTATCGGTCATTTCTGTTTTTGACTTCTTCATCCCTTGCTCTGACAGGACTATCAGTGCCAAAGGCTGTGGAATGCCATCACCGATCACACACACCTGCTCAATGTCCGCATTGGAGGAGATGCGCATCTCGATAGGTGACGGGGCAACATACTTGCCCTTGGTGGTCTTGAACAGATCCTTGACGCGGCCCGTGATCTTCAGGTATCCCTTCGGGTCTATGTAGCCTTCATCGCCTGTGTGCAGCCAGCCGTTCTGCATGGTCTCGGCCGTCATCTCTGGTTCTTTGAAGTAACCGTCCATCAGAGCATCATGCTTCACAAGGATCTCGTTCCGCTCACTCAGTTTCACCTCGCAGTCCGGCAGCGGCTGGCCCACATAGCCGGGCCTGATGGCATTGCTGCGGGTCACGTGGCTGTAGCAGCAGTTCTCTGTCATGGCATACGCTTCTTGTATATTGATGCCCAGCTTGCCGAACCACTCGATGAGGGATGCCGGTGTCGGTGCCGCACCTGTGAAAATGTTCTGTGCCTCGCTCAGTCCAAGCCCGGCCTGGATCTTCTTCTTCACAATGCCATTGAGGATCGGGATTTTGAGGAAGAGGTCGAGTTTTTTCTGCGGCATCTTGGTGAGGATGCCCTGCTGGAACTTGGTCCAGATGCGCGGCACACCGAGAAACACCGTAGGCTTGCTCTCCTGAAGGTTGGAAGCGAACGTGTCGAGCGATTCTGCGAAACTGCACTGGCTGCCAGTGTAGATGCTGCCCATTTCCACCAACAGACGTTCAGCGATGTGGCACAGTGGCAGATAGGAGAAGAAACGCTGGGTGTGAGGCTTCAGTCCGAGTTCGTCCATGGCCTTCTGGGCCGCAAATCCGAAGTTGAAGAATTTGTGCATCACCCCTTTCGGCATTCCCGTTGTTCCGCTTGTATATATGATGGTGGCGAGATCCTGCGGGTCCCGGTGCACATCATCGCGAAGCGGTTGCACATCTTTCAATAGTTCATACCATTCCGGATAGCCGGGTTCGGTGTAGAACGGGAATGCGATGCACTTCACGTTCTCCGGTACTCCCGGACGCATGGATGCCCAATCGTCCAGCTTGCCCACAAACAGAACCTTCGCTTCACTGTGCTCCAGGATCTGCTTCACTGTCTCAGCGTTCAGGTTCGGATACATCGGCACGCCAGTATGTCCGGCCATCATGATGGCGAGGTCGCTGATGATCCAATGCGCGCAGTTCTTGCTGATGAGACCGATGCGGCTGCCCGGTTCCAGATCGAGGCTTTTGAGGTAGGCCGCCATTTTGCGCACTTCCTGTCCGGTCTCCTTCCATGTCCATTCCTTCCATTTTCCGTTGATGGGCTGACGCATGAAGACCATGTCGGGAGCCTCTTTTTCCCAACGGTAAAGCATGTCGAGTGGCAACGGATACTTCATGTGTTCTGAATGTTTAGGATTAGTTTTGGATCTGCAAAGACGCGTGTCAGGTTGCCAAAAATAATCCTTGTCACTTATCAATCGCCACGAATGAGATTAGAAAATGAGATGACGCGCCTTTTGGGCATCGAATTCCCGGTCATCATGGCCCCTATGTTCCTTGTTAGTAATGAACCGATGGTGATCGCGGCCATGCGGTCGGGCATCATGGGCACCTTTCCATCACTCAATTATCGCGAGAAAGGGGAGTATGAGGAAGTGCTGAAAAGACTCAACGCCTTCCGCGATTCCAACGAAGTGACAGGCAGCTATGGGGTGAATCTAATCGTGCAGCGCACCAATCCGATGCTCAAGGAGCATTTGGAGGCTTCCGTCCGTCAGAAGGTGCCGTTCTTCATCACTTCGCTGGGCAGTCCGAAAGAGGTGATCGAACAGGCGCACAGTTATGGCGGAAAGGTCTTCTGCGATGTGACGAACGTTGACCACGCCCGGCTCTGTGTGGAACTGGGCTGCGATGGCATCATTGCCGTGGGGCAGGGGGCAGGCGGCCATGCCGGACCCTATCCCCTTCAATTGCTTGTGCCAGCGTTGCGAAAGGCATTCCCGAACACGCCCATCATTTCGGCAGGGGGCGTTGCCACGGGCGAAGGGATTGTTTCTATGCTGGCACTCGGGGCGTCCGGGGTTTCGGTGGGAACGCGCTACATCGCCTGTCACGAGGCCGAAGTGGGCGATGGCTACAAGAATGCCATTGTGGAGCACGGCATGAAGGACATTGTTATGACCGACAAGATCAGCGGCACGCCCTGCACCATCATCAGCACACCTTATGCAAGGAAGATCGGCCTGCGGCAGAACTGGTTCGAGCGACAGTTGGCCACGAACAAGCGCACCAAGAAATACTTCAAACTATTGGTGCAACTGCGTGGTATGAAACGGCTGGAGAACGCCCTGAAACCCGCAAGTTACCAGACACTCTGGTGCGCTGGGCAGTCTGTGGAGATGATCGAGGAAGTGCTTTCCGTGAAAGAGATCACAGAGAAATTGGAGCGGGAGACGTTCGCGTGTTTGGAGCGGCTGAGCGCATTGAACGCCAAGGTCGCGTTCGGGGATTGAATCATGGTCATACCCATACGGAACCGAAGCACTTACCTTTGTAATGAACATCAACAGCTGAGAGACATGCAGATTGAACGGACAGAGAGCAACAAGCTCGTGATCACCTTCCCCGAAGGAGTGGACAATGCCGCCATCCAGCGCATCATCGACTATTTCCGCTATTTCGAGCTGACCTCCAAGAGCAGGGCCACCCAGCAGGATGCCGATTTGCTGGCCGAGGAGGCCAACACCGCTTGGCTGAAGAAACGACAGGGGGCCAAGGGCTGAGACGGCATGTTCGTTGTCGTTGATGCCAATATCGTTTTCAGTGCCATGCTGAACACGCAGAGCCGCATCGGACAGTTGCTGCTCAACGGCCCGGATGCCATCACCTTCATTGCCCCCGATTTTTTATTGACAGAGCTGCACAGACATCATGCGAAGATCTGCCGCATCACGCGGATGACATCCGATGAGGCAATAGTGGTCAGGCATATCGTATGCTCAGCGATAAGGTTCGTTTCTGAGGAACTCATCTCACCCCAAGTATTACATGAGGCGGAGACGCTGGTGGCCGACACCGACCCCAAGGATGCCATCTACATTGCCCTTGCCATGCAGTTCGATTGCCCCATCTGGAGTGGCGACCAGAAGCTGCGGCAAGGTTTGATGCCCAAAGGCTTCCACTCCTTCGTCAGCATGGACGAGCTGACGGGAATGTGATACAAACCCTAAGTATGCGTTTGATTGGATGGCCGTTTGAGGAGTTTGGCCTGATGATTACAAAGATGAGACCGACAGACTGAGGCCTTTTTGCTGATTCATCCGCCCCCGATTCCCGACTTTTGCACCCTTCATTTCAAGAATGACCAAAGAAGAACTGCTCTCCCTGCTGTCAGAAGTGCCTGCTGTTGACCGCGTAGCAGCGGCACTGAAGGATGAGGGGGCGAAGCTGCGCCTCACTGGGCTGGCGGGCTCGGCCATTGCCTTTGTGGCGGCCAATGTGGTGAAACAGACCGACCGCCATCACCTCTTCATCCTCAGCGACCGCGAGGAAGCGGCCTATTTCCTCAGCGATCTGGAACTGCTGATGGGCAAGAAGCGTGTGCTCTTCTTCCCGATGAGCTACCGCAAACCCTACGAGCAGGAGGAGACGGACAACAGCAATGTGATTCAGCGGGGCGAGGTGCTCAACGCCATGCAGAGCAGCAGCGGGCATCAGGTCATCGTCACCTATCCGAAGGCGCTGGCCGAGAAGGTGACGAGTCGCAAGACGCTGAAGAAGAATACCTTTCAGATGGTGGTGGGCGAAACGCTCTCGCTCGATTTCATCAATGACATGCTGCACGAGTACCACTTCACGCGGGTGGATCAGGTGTATGAGCCGGGGCAGTTCGCCATCCGTGGCGGTATTGTCGATGTGTTCAGCTTTGCGCAGGAACTGCCGTACCGCATTGAGCTTTTCGGCAACGAGGTGGACAGCATCCGCGCCTTCGACCCAAGCGAGCAGCTCTCTGTGAAGACGCTGAAGAAGGCGACCATCGTGCCCAATGTGCAGGACGAGGTGATGCTGCAAGAGAGCGTATCCTTTCTCGAATTCCTTCCGCCAAAGACCATCATCTGGGCGGCAGATGCCGAGTCGATGACGCTGAAAGTGGAGCAGGAACTGGTGGCAGCCAAGGAGGCGTATTCACAGCTCAAAAGCACGGTAAGCCAGCCATTGCCGGAGCATCGCTACCTGAGCGCGGAGGACATGGTACGTTCGCTGGAGGCCGCCACGGTGGTGGAGTTCGGGCAGCGGAGATTCTTCAACCGTGCGCAGGAACTGCCCTTCGACATGGCCCCACAGCCGGAGGTGGCGAAGGATTTCAAGCAGTTGCAGAAGATTCTCATCGACAATAGAACGAACGGTTATCGCAACGTGATGCTGGTGGACAATCCGGGCCAGATCAAACGGTTGGAGGAGATCTTTGAGGACTTGCCCATGCCTGACGGTGTACGTGTGGAGCGGCCGTTCTTCTCGTCCATGCTGCTCTCCGTGCATGAGGGTTTCATCGACCACACGGCCAAGGTCGCGTGCTTCACCGATCACCAGATCTTCGAGCGGTATCACCGTTTCAAGGTGCGGTCGGGCTACAAGCGCGGCAAGGAGGCCTTCACGCTGAAAGAACTGTCGGGCCTTGTGCCGGGCGACTATGTGACCCATGTGGACCACGGCATCGGCAAGTTCGCGGGCTTGGAGAAGATCGAGGTGAACGGCAAGATGCAGGAGGCGATCCGGCTGGTGTATCGCGACAACGATATCCTCTACGTGAGCATCCATTCGCTGCACCGCATCACCAAATACAGCGGCAAGGAGGGCGATGAACCGAAGATCAACAAGCTGGGCACGCCCGCTTGGAAGAATCTGAAGGCCAAGACGAAGCGGCAGGTGAAGGACATCGCCAAAGACCTGATAGCCCTTTATGCCAAACGCAAGGCGCAGAAAGGATTCGCATTCAGTCCGGACAGCTATCTGCAAACAGAACTGGAGGCATCGTTCATCTATGAGGACACGCCCGATCAGGAGACCGCCACCATTGCTGTGAAGGCCGACATGGAGCGCGACTGGCCGATGGACCGCCTGGTGTGCGGTGACGTGGGTTTCGGCAAGACGGAGATTGCCATACGTGCCGCCTTCAAGGCCGTGGCCGATGGCAAGCAGGTGGCCGTGCTGGTGCCCACCACCATCCTCGCATTGCAACATGCACGCACCTTCCGCGAGCGGTTGAGGGATTTTCCATGCAAGGTCGATTACATCAACCGTTTCAAGACCACCAAGCAGCAGACCGACACGCTGAAACGCCTCGCTGATGGGCAGGTGGACATCCTCATCGGCACGCACCGCATCGTGGGCAAGGATGTGAAATTCCCTGACCTCGGCCTGCTGGTGGTGGACGAGGAGCAGAAGTTCGGGGTGGCGGTGAAGGACAAGCTGAAGCAGATGAAGGCCAATGTGGACACGCTGACGCTGACGGCCACGCCCATCCCGCGCACGCTGCAATTCTCACTGATGGGCGCACGCGACCTCTCGGTGCTGAGCACCCCACCGCCCAACCGCCATCCCATCATCACCGAGCTGCATGGCTTCAACGAGGAGTTCATCCGCGATGCCGTGCAATATGAGGTGGGCCGTGGCGGGCAGGTGTTCTTTGTCAACAACCGGGTGGAAAACATCCGCGAGGTGGCGGGCGTCATCAGCCGCGTGTGTCCCGATGCGCGGGTGTGCATCGGCCATGGGCAGTTGGAGCCCACCAAGCTGGAGGACATCATGATGCGCTTCATCGAGGGGGAATATGACGTGCTGGTGGCGACCACCATCATCGAGAGCGGGCTGGACATCCCGAACGCCAACACCATCATCATCAATAACGCCCACAACTTCGGCCTCAGCGACCTGCACCAAATGCGCGGACGCGTGGGCCGCAGCAACAAGAAGGCGTTCTGCTACCTGCTGTGCCCACCGCTCGCCACCCTAACGGCCGATGCCCGCAAGCGGATGATCGCCATCACGGAGTTCAGCGAGCTGGGCAGCGGCATGAACATCGCCATGCGCGACCTCGACATCCGTGGCGCGGGCAACCTGCTGGGCGCGGAGCAGAGCGGTTTCATCAGCGACATCGGCTATGAGATGTACCACCGCATCCTCGATGAGGCGGTGCAGGAGCTGAAGGAGAGCGATTTCAAGGAGCTTTTTGCCGACCAGCCCCAGCGACCAGCAGTGAGCGATTGCCAGATAGACACCGACCTCGAAATCCTGTTGCCCGACACCTACGTGAACAGCATCGCGGAGCGTTTGGCCCTCTATCGCGAAATGGACGACATCACCCGCGAGGACGACCTTCAGCGTTTCGAGGCGAAGGTGCGCGACCGC
>JAIPBJ010000004.1 GCA_021739625.1 Flavobacteriales bacterium
TCTATGTCGGTGGCCACCTTGCCGCCCACGAGATGCACTTTCCATTGGCCGCGGACCTGTTTGGCGTCCACTGCCAGCACGATGCATTGGCTGCCGAAGCGGTCGCTGAGGTGTTTGAGCAGCTGTGGGTCGCGCACGGCAGCAGAGTTCACCGAGACCTTGTCGGCCCCGCATCGCAGCAGTTCATAGACATCGTCACAAGAGGAGATGCCACCGCCCACTGTGAACGGGATGCTCACCTGGCGGGCCACGCGCTCCACCATTTCGCGCAGCGTTCTTCTTTTTTCACTGGTTGCCGAAATGTCGAGGAACACCAGCTCGTCCGCGCCTTCGCGGCTGTATATGGCTGCCAGTTCCACAGGGTCGCCCGCATCGCGCAGCCCCTCGAAATTGATGCCTTTCACTGTGCGCCCGTCCTTGATGTCGAGGCAGGGGATGATGCGTTTGGTAAGCACAGTTGATTGCCGAATAACGAATAACGATTGCCGATTTACGATTGATGCGCCTTATCGGTCATAGGGAGCTACTCCTGTTCTGAAATCTCACTTGTCCACCGTGAGCATGTACTCCGCCACGGCCAGCCTTGTCTCCTCAGAGAGATAGTTCTGAGGAGGCATTTCGGGATAGTCCTCGCGCTTGCGTGCAGGATTGGCGATGTAGTCGGCAATGCCCTGCGGGTTGCCTTTGTACAGTGCCTGAATGACCTGCGTGGGCGGTCCCACCATGCGCACACTGTAGGAGTGGCAGCCGGAGCACACGCCATAGTAGGTCATCTTGCCTTTTTCTTCCAGGGTCACATCGCGTGGGGGCACGGGTTCGCTGAGCATATAGGTCTTGACCGAGGCGGTGCTGGCGATCTGGCATTGGCCCCAGTTGTCCAGGCCATAGGTCTGGTAGGCGCCCTTGTTGAGGATGCAGCTTCCGGAACCATTGCCTACCACGGCAATGTCGGGTGCCCGCTTGATGACGCCTGTGCTCATCAGCGTGCGGATCTCCTCTGTTGAGGGGTCGAGGCCATTGTCATACATGAGGTTGTCGAGGATGACGAGGCGGTCGGGGTTGGGGTCGCTGTCGGGGTCGCTGCGCATGTTGGCCCCGAAGCTGAAGTCGGTGATGGCGATGCCAAGGTTCTTATTGCCTGCGATGATGTTGTTCTCGATGACCACCTCATCGGCCGCCATCACAATGATGCCGGTGCCGCTGGGCAGACTGGCCACTATGCTGCCTTCGGCCCCGAAATTGGGGTGGTTGTTCTCGAACACGTAGTTGTTGCGGATGATGACATCATAGCAGGTCTTGATGGGGAGGCCGGGGGTGATGAAGGCAAGGATGCCGCCCGTGTTGTTGAAACAGTAGTTGTATTCGACCAGTGCATGGCGGCAGTTCTCGATCTCGATGCCTGCCACACTTTCATAGACATAGTTGTAGCGCACATCGATGTTGTCGCACATGCCCATGTAGATGGCGGCATCCTCGATGCCCGAAAGGACGTTGCGCTCAACGAGGCCATTGGTGCCATATTCGGGGAAGATGCCATAGACCCCTGCATCATGCACGCGGTTGTTGCGGATGATGAAGTTGTTGCCCGCTTGGCCCATGATGCCGTTGCCCTTATAGTCCTTGATGACGAAGTTCTCGATGACCATGCCGTTGCCCGAATAGAGGAACCCGTCATTGAGCACTTTCTTGCCGTCCAGCACAGGCCATTCGCCCTTGACGATCACGCCCTGGATGGTGATGTTGTCCTTGTCGATATAGACGGTCTCGTTGTAGGTGCCGGGCCACACCCGGATGAGGTCGCCCGGAACGGCCTTGCGCACGGCATCCTGAATGACCTGTCCGTTCTTCACCTCATGGATGGTGCCGCTGAAAACACCTTTCTGCGTCCAGTTGCCTGTGCCGCCATCGGCCTGTTGGAAGAAGGTCGGAGGCAGTGCGGGCGGCAGGTCGGCAGGCTTGAAGATGGCCCGGCCAGCAAAGAGCCCAATGGCGAGAAAGACGATGGCCACAAGGACTGCGATGAATTTGGAGGAACGGATCTTTGACATTGTGATACTATTGGAGGTTATTTGAACTTATCGATACCATCTTCCCAGCCTGTATAGGGCGAACTGCCCGAAGGCAGGCTTTTGGGAATCCGGGGCATTAGACTTTCGTCCGTCAATGTATGAAGAAATTCTACCAGCAGATCGAGGTCGCGGTCGCTGAGTTCCGGTTCCCAGATGTGCCAGTGCAGCTTGAGCTTTTCGCCCTTGGGCACCGCGTGGCCTCTTCCTTCGGTATAGAATTTTGCGGCCTCGCGCAGCGTGGCGAACCGGCCCGAGTGCATATAGGGAGCTGTCTTGGCGATGTTGCGAAGACTCGGGATCTTGAACGCCCCGCGCTGGTCCGTGTCACCGGTAGGTTTCTGAGCGCCCTGATCGAAGGGCATGCCATCGGGGTCGGGCGTGCCTATGACCGCCAGTTCGCGGTTGGTGAACAGCGGTGGCGTGTGGCACTCTGCGCAGCGCGCCACGAACGACCGGAACACGTTGAGCCCGTCCTGTTCGTTCTGCGTCAATGCGGCATGATGGCCGTGGGCATACTGGTCATATCTGCTGTTGAGCGAGATGAGCGATGTTTCGAAGGCCGAGATGGCATGGAGCACCTGGGGCAGTGCGATCCCTTTCGCGCCATCGGGGAATGCTTCGCTGAAAAGGCGCACATACTCTGCATTGCCGTTGAGCGTGGCCAGCAGCTGTTCGGGCGTGTTGCCCATCTCGTCCGCTGCGAACAGGGGGCCTTGCATCTGTTCCTCCAACGTGGCGGCACGCGCATCCCAGAAGAAACGTTCCTGGAAGGCGACATTCCAGAGGCTGGGTGCCGATCGGCCCACGGGCAGGCCCAGAACTCCCTCGCTGCGCGCCTTCCCATCGGTGAAACCCTTGTCGGGACGGTGGCACGAGGCGCAGCTCAGGCTGCTGTCCTTCGACAGCACAGGGTCGAAGAACAGCAGTCGGCCGAGGTCTATCTGCTGCGGGGCGAAACCGTCACGCACGGGCGGCAGACCGGTCTTCAGGCCGCCCACGCCCTTGTCCTTCAGCGAGCCGTACTGCTGATAGAGGTTGCGCAATCGGCACACGCCCTCGTCCGTCAGTTCGAAACCGGGCGGGCAGGCCTCTGCCAGATGGAAGCCTTCCTGTACGGCCTCCGTCCGGCCATCCGGTATGATGGAAGGTGTGGGCGAAGGGCCTTCATGTCCGCAGCCCATGGCGATGGCCGCTGCAATGGCGACCATGGCCCGGACCGGTGCGGTTCGCAGGCCCGGAATCACTTTTGGCCGAGCGAATTGATGTAGGCCGTCACGTCAAGCACGGTCTGATCATCGGGGATCGCCTTGGCAATGGTGTGCATCTGACCGCCATAGATGTCCTTGGGATGCAGGCCGCGCATGTCCTTGCGGAAGTTGTCGATCTGGCGCACCATATACCAGTCGTCAGACCCGATGAGCATCGGAGAGTTGAGTGCCTCGTTGCCCGTGGCGCCCGGGCCATGGCAGGCGTTGCAGATCATGTTGTAATAGTCCTTGCCCTTGTCGATGTTGCCGGTAATGGTGGCCACGGGCCTCATCCCATTGCCCGGCAGGGTCTTGATGTAGGCCACCACGGCCTTCACCGCCTCTTCGTTGGCGAGGGTCTTTGACATTGGGGCCATCTGTGCGCCATAGGTGTCGTTCGGATGCGCGCCCCTGAAATCGGCCCTGAAGTTGTTCAGCTGCCTTTCGAGGTACCAGGGCTCCTGATGCGCCAGTGCGGGCGCGTTCATCGCCTTCATGCCCTCGGCATTCTGCCCGTGGCAGGCCGCGCAGGTAGGATAGAGGCCCTTGCCCTGTGCCGCCAGGGCACTGTTGTCGGCAGGGGCCGCCACAGGGGCAGGGGCGGGGTCGGTGGTGGCCGTGTCGGTCGGGCCGCACGAGGCGAGCATGACGAGGGCAAGCGGAACGATGGCAGAGAGGGTGTGCAGTTTCATTCGGGCGCTGATGTTGATGGTTGACAGGGTTGCATTTGCTGGGCAAAGGTGCTCAAGCGGGCGGGATAAACCAGCAGTTATCGAACAAATCTGAAGAAAGACGGTCGGCCGTCTGCATCAGCCTCCGGTGCCGAAGGCGGCCAGCCCGTCCAGCCCTATGCGGTGCTCATAGAGCGCCTTGCCTATGATGGCCCCGTCCACGCCCAGGTCGCGCAACAGGTGCAGCTCCGCGATGTCGGTCACGCCCCCGCTGGCAATGAGCCGCAGCGCGGGGAAACGCTGCATCAGCCTTTCATACAGCGCAACGGAACTGCCCTGAAGCAGCCCGTCCCTGCCTATGTCGGTACACACCACATAGAGCAGCCCATGGGCACGATGGTCGGCAATGAGGTCGAACACGTTGACGGCCGTGCCCTCGAGCCAGCCGCTCACGGCCACGTGCTCGCCCCGCACATCGGCACTCAGGATGATGCGCTCCGGGCCATACTTCGCCAGCCAATGGAGGAACAGCGTGCGGTCGTTCACCGCTGCGCTGCCCACATTCACCTGCGTGGCACCTGCTGCCAGCGCGGTGTCGATGTCGGCATCGGTGCGTATGCCGCCCCCGAAGTCGATGGTCAGCGAGGTGTGCTGCGCAATGGTCTCCAGCACCTTGGCGTTCACCACGCGCCTGGCCTTGGCCCCGTCAAGGTCCACAAGGTGGAGGTGGCGCAGGCCGCTGTCCTCGAACATGCGGGCCACTGCCAGCGGGTCCTCGTTATAGACCTTCTTCTGGGCATAGTCGCCCTGCGTCAGGCGCACACACTTGCCGTCAATGATGTCGATGGCGGGGATGATGCGGAAGGGGCGGGGGGCGGTCATGGGGCGCGAAGGGCGTGAACGGGGGGCGGATGGGGTGCGGCTTTTCCAGATAAAACGAAAGCCCCGCCTTGGTGGGGCGGGGCTTTAGATATGGGGTGTCCGGAATCCGGTCAGAGGATCTTCATCAGCGATACGGTGATGGCAATGCTTGCTGCCACCATGGCCCCCAGCTTGATGATGATGCGCTGCTCCATCTCCTTCAGGTCGCGCTTCAGTTCCATCACATCTTCTTTTGTGGACAGGCGTTGCTCTATGATCTCTGCAAGCGCCTCGGCCTGAATCTCGGCCTGGGCCTCTGTGAAACCTGCTCCTTTCAGTTTTTTGGCGTAGGCCAGAGTGTCGAAGAGTACTGCGCTGTGCATCATTTCCGTGTTTGACATCAAAGGTAAAGGCTTTTTCCGCTTGCCTTTAAACGGGGCGACCTATAAGCTCACCCGTCCATGGAGCTCGTCCCGGTCATAGTTCAGGATGTTGGTATCGAGCAGCAGACTATTCATCTCTCAGATTGCGCTGATAGTCCACCGGATCCCCTTCAAAAGAGACCTTTCCGAAGAACCGGTCCCACCTGATCTTTCTGCGTTTGGTCTTTTTGTTCAACAGCTCAAGCATCTGTTGGCGCAGCCCGTTGTCTTTGTGGGCAGTGAGGACGAGTGTCATGGGTGTGGTCTTTTGCGGTTCAAAGATACTGAACCCCTTGCACGGGGCAGTTGCAGATAGAGAGACGCCACGCATGGTGTCTCTAAGGTGATGGGGTGGGGTTTGCCGTCAATGATGTCGATGGCGGGGACGGTGCGGAAGGGGCGGGGGGCGGTCATGGGGCGCGAAGGTCGGGACTGCCCCGCATCGTCCGCCTTACAGCTTTGTCAAACTTCGGAAGTTTGATAAAGCTCGGTCATAAATCTGCGGATGTGCTTGCTCAGCATTGTCGATGTGGGGAGTGTGCCTGTTGACATCATGGAGTTCGTTCTGAAAACGATGCTTTTCCGGTTATGAGGCACAATGTAGCACCTGATGCGGTACGTTGTGCCACATGGTGTGGCAGGTTGTGCCACATGGTGTGGCAGGTTGTGCCACATGGTGTGGCAAGTTATGCCACATGATGCGGTACGCTGTGCCACATGGCGTGGCACGTTGTGCCACATAATCGGGGGCATGCCCACTTTCGTTTGGCGGTCTTCAAGGTCACAGAGGTGTGGTGGGGTTCTCACCTACTGGCCCACCTTGCTGTTGCGCGAAACGCTCGCCCTCTACCGCGTTCGGAGAATGTGTGTAGGTTTGGAAGCCGATCTGGAAATCTCCCCTTTATTCGGTGGGGGAGGGAGATTCAGTACACACGTGTGTTAGGCGTAATTGTATGAGAGCAGAAATACTATATGTTGAATTGAAGCAAGGACACTCTGGGCCTGCTTGGATTGGTTATGGTCAATATTCCAAATCAGGACAGACCGTATATTTTGATGGTAAGGTTTTGAAAAAGGGACAAGGAGTAATTGGCAATCACTTCAACATTGAAAACGGTGACGAGTACTGGGTTTCTGGAGTAAAGAAGAATGGGGAAGACAGACATTGGGCGGGTTCCGGCAAAGTGCATATAGACAAATCTGCGGTTGACGACTATCTGAGAATAATCGGTCAGAATGCCCTGCCAAAAAACAGATTCATTCTTGTCGACCTTAACAACATTCCAAACAAGGAGCTGTCGAGAGAAATCGAGAATAGCAAGTTGACCGAAGAGTTCTCTCGATAGAGAACCCCTCTAAGAAAGACTCCTCCAGCGCCATCGCGCCTCACTCCCTCACCTTCACCACCCTTGCGGTTGCGCCATTGTGCAGGCGCAGCAGATAGATGCCTTCGGGCAGGGCGGTGATGTCGAGGGTGTTCTGCCCTGCGGGGGCGGTGCCCTGCATCAGGGTGCGGCCCGTCAGGTCGGTGAGGGTGAAGGCCCCGCCCGTCCTTTCCTCAAAGCGCAGCAGGCCAGTGGTGGGGTTGGGGTTTAATATGATGCGTTCTGAACCGCTCCGCTCGTAAATATCAAGTGCCTGTTCCTTAGCGATTCTATGCACTGGGCCGACATCACCACCCCAGTTTCCAACGAGAATGTGGTCTGCTGTTTCATGGAAACAGGTTATTCCATGACCACCAACAGGATCATATCCACTCGTGAAATTGACCCAATTGGCCCCTTGGTCGGTGGAGAGATAAATGCGCTCGCCCCCTATCAGAACTGATGATTGCATACACAATAGCGATGCAGCAACAGGGTGAGAACCACCTGGGAATGCAAGCGAGGACAGGACGTTCCAGTTCAATCCATCATCGGTGGACTCTCTCAAGGTATGCCCTGCGCCACCCCATTCATATGACCCCATGTACAATTTGACCCCATCGGTAACAATTTCACGCACGCGCAATGAATCACCACCTCCCAATATGGGAATCCAAGTCTGCGCAAGATCGGTGGATCTAAACGCTCCATTGTTAGTTCCAGCAAACAGGTAACCGCCTTTGCCAATGACAGTCCAAACAACATTTGGCAGCGTCCCAGATGTTTGCGCCCAAGAGTCTCCGTTGTTGCTTGACACGAGAACACCACTGCCATCGGTCGAGGCAAAAACATCGCCTCCGATATTGGAGAATCCAGTCACCTTATTCCCAACGTTGTGCGTTAGATTCCAAGTCTGCCCATCATCATCCGAGCCGTATATGCCAATGGCGGTTCCTGCGAACAGTCTTTCAGTGCCCCTTCCAAAACTGAAGATGATGGAGTCTGATGTCAGGAAACCTTGACCAAAAGGAGTCCAAGACAGACCGATGTCGTCAGATCTGTAAACTCCATTGGATGTGCCGACAAGTATGCCTTCGGTCACGTCCGTAAAGCAGCCGGCTGATACCGCACTAAATCCATTGCTGCTGGATTCCCATTGGGCCCGAGCTGCTATCGGGCCGCATAGAAGGATGATAAAAAAGAACAGTTGTTTCATGGTTCCCGTTTTTTCAATGTGAATGATTCACTCCCCCACCTTCACCACTTCGCGGGCCGAGGCCGCCTGCGGATGCTGCTGCAACCAGCGTTGCAGGTCGTTCTCCAACTGTTCGGCCATGCCCTCTGCGGGCAGTCCGAGCTGGCTGATGCAGATGTGCTGCGCATGGCCCCCAAAGGCCACAAAGCATAGCAGAAGGGAGGGTAGAAGTTGTTTCATAATGCAAGTTTCCACATTCGGGATGGGGTGTGCAAACCAACTTTCACCCTATTATTACAGTTCTAACACCGCTTCTGAACGCTTAATGGATAGTTTATCAGTCCTTTAGCAACTTCCCGAACGGCATTTACCACTTGTCATTTCGTACCGGGAATGGGTATGATATCCGAACTTCCTGCCCTTTCGGTCGTTCCTTTGCACCCCATGGCCCCGATGGACGACCCTTATAGCAGCCCACCGCTCGATCCCGAAGACTTCTACCGTTCAGCGGAAGGCTACATCATCTTCACCGAAAAATATCTTCTCAAAAGGGGCTACTGCTGCAAGAACGGCTGCAAGCACTGCCCCTATGGCTTTGACCGCAAGGCGGGCCGCATCGTGCCGAAAAAGTAGGCGCAGCGCACCGCCATCGCTCCTAACTTGCGCGTCCCATCTCCTGTCCATGCGTTTTATCACGGCCGACCTTGTCTGTCCCATCTCATCCGCCCCGTTGACAGGCGGTGTGGTCGTGGTGCATCCCGATGGCCGCATTGCCGATGTGCTTCCTTCCGATTCTGCGCACCTGCCCGATGCCACGGCAACGGAAAGGCACAGCGGCATCATCTGCCCCGCGTTCGTCAACGCCCACTGCCACCTCGAACTCTCGCACATGAAGGGCCTGCTGCCCGAAGGCACCGGGCTTGACGATTTCATCGGGGGCATTGTGGCCCAGCGCGATGCCGCCCACGAGGCCATCAGTGCCGCCATGGCCCATGCCGATGCCGCCATGTGGCAGGCGGGCATCCAGGCCGTGGGCGACATCTGCAACACCTCCGATAGCATCGCGGTCAAGCGCAGCAGCCGCATACGCTACCATTCCTTCATCGAGCTGATGGGCATTTCGCCCGAACGCGCCCTGTCGGTCTTCGGACGCGGCACAGGGCTCCGCGATGAATACGCTGAGGCAGGGCTTGCGGCCACCATCGTGCCCCACGCGCCCTACTCGGTGTCGCAGCCGCTCTTCGGGCTCATTGCCAGCGCGGGCGGGGCCGTTTCCATGCACAGTCAGGAGACTGCCAGCGAGGACCTGATGTTCGTTTCGGGCACAGGGGCCCTGTTGGAAAGGCTGCGTTCGCTCGGCATCCCGATGGAAGGCTTCACCCCCTCGGGCCAAAGCTCGCTGCGCACGGTGCTACCGTTGTTGGCCGACTCACCAAGGATCATACTGGTACACAACTCCTTCACCGCCCAAGAGGAGATGCATTGGGCCAACGGGCAGCACCGGGGGCTGTTCTGGTGTGCCTGCCCAACGGCCAACCGCTACATCGAAAAAAGAATTCCGAAGGTGGACGATTGGCTGCGCAACGGGGCGCAGGTGTGCATCGGCACCGACAGCCTCGCATCCAACCACCGGCTCTCCATACTTGACGAGATGAAGCTGCTGGCCTGTCATTGCCCGTCCATCCCGTTCGAGGACCTGCTGCGCATGGCGACCATCAACGGAGCCATGGCCCTGGGCATGGAAAAAGGAACGGGCACCCTGGAGCGGTCCAAGATGCCCGGTGTGCTGCTGTTGGGGAACATCGATGCGGAGAGACCGGCAATGACCGACCGTATAACAGTGACCCGGTTGGTCTGAATCAGTGATCGCTGCCGCCCCACGATTTCACCAAGAGGCCCTCGGCAACATGCCCGTACCGTTCAAGGATCACGGTTCAGGCAGCGATACCGCGGAAGAGTGACTTTTCGAAGTTGATGAGCGCCTGCTGAATCGCAGAGGCCTCTGCTGCATCAAAGTACTTCTCGCCACACTGGGTGCAGACATGTGCCGGTACTTTTTCAACAAACAGATGATACCCCTTGCGGTTCACTGTGTATGGGATCAGCGTCTTCTCCAACGCACCATTGCAGAGCATGCACTTCATTGGGTCTTTCTGGTCTTCAGGTCTTTCTCCCATTTCTGTGGATCTGGCCGATAGGCGGTTATGATGGCAAGATAGTTGGCCTTAGGGGCGCATACCACATGCAAAGGTCTGTCTTTCTCATGGAACATCAGGCAACTTTGTCCTCTGCGGTCTTCTGGATAATCCTCAATGATGTCACCATGAACAACTGCATCGACCACCTCCGCAACGGTGATGATGACATCCTCGCTGTTCATTTCGTCAAGCGCGTGAACAGTGAAGAGGATGTTCTTAGAGGCTGCTTCGGCAATAAGCGCCTTCATGTGGAAAGTTATCGGGTTTGCTTGGATCACCAATCGTCCCCTGCCTTGTCGGCCTTGGCAGCGATCTTATGGGTCATGTCCTTGATCAGGGCATTCAGCTCGGTGTCGATATCTATGAGCTGATAGACGTGGTTGTCGGCATTGGGGTCGTTCTCCTTGTCGGTCAGCCAACCATCAATGGGCGGGTTGCTGGTGGCCTTCATGTTCAGGTCTGTGATGACATACTTGTAGCGCCCGTCCTTGAACTGGAGGGTAAGGGTGTATTGGATGAGGCCCGACTGGCTGCTGGTCTTCTCGCCCTTCTTGTCGTAGGCGAAGATGGGGAAACGGGCAAAGACCTCCATCTCGCCATTGTCGCGCTCCTGTCTGCGCAGTTTCTCCATCGGGTTCTTATAGTAGGTCTTCACCCACTCGAAGGCACGGTCATAGAGCTCGCCCGATGATTTCCCGTCCACCTTGCCCACCCCCTCATAGGTGATGAGTTTGGTCTCCTTGCTCACCGGCATGGGCGGGTAGGGTGGCAGTTTGGTCTTCTGCGCCATGGCAGACATGGACAGCATGGCAAGACTCATCAGCAGGAATGTGTTCTTCAACATCAGGAAGGATTTATGGGGTGAAAGGACTCTGACGGGCTATTGTTGTGCCCTTGCGGTCTCCGTATCAAACTTCTCGCCAAGCTGGCCCAGACCTATGGAACGGTAGTAATTGTTGAACAGATTCACCGCAATGTCGTTGCGCTGCTCCTTGGTGGGCACGCCCAACAGTATGGTGATGACGCGATGGCCACAGCGCTGCGAGGTGGCCACCACGCAATAGCCGGCAGCATTGGTGAACCCGGTCTTCAGCCCATCGATCTCATCGAACGATTTGACCAGCGAGTTGCGGTTGTCATACTTGAAGATGCCATTGGCATTGCGGATCTGGTCGCTGCTGCGGCAGGTGTAGTCCAGCACACAGTCGTATTTGACCAGTTCGCGGGCCAGCAGCACGAGGTCGGCAGCAGTCGATGTGTTGTGTGGCCCCACCTTCACCGGCATCCCCGTTGAGTTGACGAACAGGGTGCTGTCCATCCCCATCACCTCGGCCCGTTGGTTCATCAGTCTGACAAAGGCGGCCTCGGTGGTGCCGATATGTTCGGCAAGGGCGTAGGCCGCATCGTTGCCGCTGCGCACCATGGCCGCACCCAACAGTTCCTCCAGCATCAGCTTCTGTCCCAGTTTCAGGTAAACGCTCGACCCGCCCACCAGCGTGGCCTTTTTGCTGATGGAGACCGTATCGGTAAGGCTGATGATGCCCGCCTCGGCCTGTTCCAGCGCAATGAGGGCGACCATCATCTTGGTGAGCGATGCCACGGGAAACTTCTTGTTGAGGTTCTTCTCCCAAACGATCTTGTTCTCCGAATGGTCATAGACAAGCCCGGCCTTGAACAGCGATGGTGAGTAGGCCAGCGAACTGTCGGTGGCGATGATGATCTGCTCTGGCGAGGCCAGCGGTTCGGGATCTGCCTTCCTTTCAGGGCCTTCGCCACCGATAAGGATCACCGGGTCGGAGAAGAGAAGGGACACGAAAAGCAGCACAGGGGCCAACATCAGTGGGATTCGCTGTGGTTTCATCATCCTGTTCCTCAGTGCTATGGGGGTGAAAGCTGCAATGATACAGCGGACGGTTTACGGGTCAAGGATCAAATGGTTATTGTATCAACACAAAGGTGTTCATTTCCTAAGGAACAAACTGTCAGCCGATAAGCAGGTCTGCCAGCCGCATGTCGAGCGGAGTGGTCACCTTGATGTTCTGGGTGTTGCCTTCCACCAGCGCAATATGTCGGCCTGTGGCCTCCACCACGGCAGCGTCATCGGTGAACCGGTCGTGAGTGGCCGTGGCGAAGGCGCTCACAAGGATTTCTGTGCGGAAGCACTGTGGGGTCTGCACCGCCCTGAAATCATTCCGGTCCACCACTTCACTTCCCTCTCCGTTCATTTTTCGCAGCGATTCTATGACCGGCACTGTCGGCACTGCCGCACCGAATTCGTCCGCGGCCCTGAAACAACGCTCCACCACATCTTTGGACACGAAGGGCCTCACCCCGTCATGCACCCCGATGAGGTGGCTGCCCTGGGCCATGTTCAGCGCATGCTGCACCGAACGGAAACGGGTGTCACCGCCTGCTACCACATCATGGGGCACACGGAATGCATGATCTGCGCAGAGCCTCGCCCATGTGGCGATGTGCCCGTTGGGCAGGGCGAGCACGATGCGCATCGACCCGTCCATGGCGTGCAGGTTGGCAAGGGTGTGCATCAGCAGCGGCATTCCGCGCAAGGGCAGGAACTGTTTGGGCAGGTCTGCGCCCATCCTGCTGCCGCTGCCGCCCGCGACTACGATCATGGTACGTGTCATGACTTTGCCGCTTCAAAATTGTCTATCGGAAGGATGCCGTCCGGCATTGCCCTGCTGAAACTTGGGCAATCGCAACCGTTGCCACTGCCACCGCTGGGTTTGCGGTGCCGCTTGCCGCCCTTCTTCACCGCGCACGATGAAAGCACTGCCATCAGCAGCAAAGTGATTAGAAGACGAGGGGAGAGGCTCATGGGCGGCAAAGGTACAACGCGCCAAACCGCCTTTTATTGCCTCGCGGGAAGCGGCCAAAAGGCCTATTTTTGGCCGCAGATGTTCAAGCTCCTCACCCACATAGGCCGATACCTGCTCTGGATGGGCCGCGTGTTCCGCAGGCCCGAGAAGATGCGCATCTTCCGGCAACGGATATTTGACGAGGTAGTGGCCGTTGGCTACAACTCGGTGGGCCTTGTGGCGCTCGTCAGCCTGTTCATGGGCGCGGTGCTCACCATTCAGTTGGCCTATAATCTCGAAAGTCCACTCATACCTGCCTACACGGTGGGCCTCGGTGTCCGCGACTCCATTCTTTTGGAGTTCGCCCCCACCATCATCAGCATCATTCTGGCGGGCAAGGTGGGGTCGAGCATCGCAGGCGAGATCGGCACCATGCGCGTCACCGACCAGATCGATGCCCTCGACATCATGGGGGTCAACAGCACAGGTTACCTCGTAGGCCCCAAGGTCATCGCTGCCATGATCAGCAATCCGATCATTGTCATGATCAGCATGATCCTGGGCATCTTCGGTGGCTGGTTGGCCGGCATTCTCACTGGCGAAGTGGCCAGCAGCACCTATATCTATGGCATCCAATACTGGTTCCAGCCCTACTATATCACCTACGCGCTCATCAAGACGGTGGTGTTCGCAGTGGTCATCACCTCCATTCCTGCCTATTTCGGCTATCACACCACAGGGGGTGCATTGGAGGTGGGGCGGGCCAGCACCGTGTCGGTGGTTTACAGCATCGTGGTCATTCTGATCTTCAACCTGCTGCTCACCCAGATGCTGCTCCAATGATCGAGGTTAAGGGTCTGAACAAGAGTTTCGGTGATGTGCAGGTACTGCGCGACATCAACGCGCAGTTCTTCAAGGGCAAGGTCAACATCATCATCGGCCAGAGCGGATCGGGAAAGACGGTGCTCACCAAGTGCATGGTGGGCCTCCATGAGGTGGACAGCGGAACGGTGACCTACGATGGCACCGACTTCGCATCACTCAACTTCAAAGAGAAGACGCGCATCAGGAAGGACATCGGCATGCTGTTTCAGGCCGGGGCCCTGTTCGACAGCATGACCGTGGAGGAGAATGTGATGTTTCCCATCAGCATGTTCACCAATCAGACATTGGCCGAAAGACGCGACAGGGCCCACTTCTGCCTCGAACGGGTGAACCTGACCAATGCATATCAGCTCTTTCCTGCCGAGCTGAGCGGTGGCATGAAGAAGCGGGTGGCCATTGCGCGCGCCATTGCCAACAACCCGAAATATCTCTATTGCGATGAGCCCAACAGCGGTCTCGATCCCAAGACAGGACTGGTCATCGACCAGCTCATTCAGGAGATCACCGAGGAGTATGACATCACCACCATCGTCATCACCCACGACATGAACTCGGTCATCGAGATCGGTGAACACATCCAGTTCATCTATAAGGGAGAGAACTGGTGGCAGGGCACCAAGGAGGAGATCCTGCGCACCGACAACAAGGAGGTGAGCGACTTCGTCTATGCCTCCAAGTTCATGAAGCGCGTGCGGCAGGACCTGGCCAAGGCGCAATAGTCTCCTGAAAATCCATGTTTCTGTGAACGGGCCAATGATTCCCGATCAAAGGAATCAATGTATCCCGTGCATCTTCTTCCTGATGAATTTTGACATCAGGATCAGCAGCATTCCGGCCCCGATGGGCAGGAAGGTGTAGATGAGGAAGAACGTGGAGAGTGAATACATGGCAGCGATCTTGTCGATGAGGCTACCGGTCCACCCGGCCAGGTAATTGGCCAGGGCCGAAGCGAGGAACCAGATGCCGAACATCAGGCCCACCAACCTGACGGGGGCCAATTTGCTCACGTAGGACAGGCCCACAGGTGAAAGGCACAGTTCGCCCATCGTATGCAGGAAATAGGCCAAGATGAGCCATATCATGCTCACCTGCGCGGTCTGCGCACCCGATGCGATGCCAAGCCCACCGTAGGCCAGCACCCCGAAACCGAGACCGAGCAGGATGAGGCCCAATGCGAATTTGACCGGTGCCGATGGATTCATCTTGCTCTCCCACATCTTGGAGAAGATCGGGGCAAAGGCAATGATGAAGAACGAGTTGAGAATGCCGAACCAAGAGGCAGGCACCTCGCTGCTCTCTGCGTTGAACTCATTGCGGATCATCCAGATGGCCACCCCCCAGATAATGGCGAAACTGAGACCCAGAAACAGGTTGGAGAGCGCATATTTGCTGAAGGTCTGCTTGAAGAGCATTGCCAGCACGTAGGTGACAATGGCCAACGGAGTGATGGACAGCAGTGCATTGGCCCACCTGAAGGCCACGGCCGCATCGCCCTCCAACAGGCGGTTGGTATAGTCCTTGGCGAAGATGGTCATGGAACCGCCCGCCTGCTCAAAGGCCATCCAGAAGAAGATGGTGAAGAACGAGAAGATGCCGATGACCACCAGCCGGTCGCGCTCTACGTGGGCGGGTATGACCTCCGCATTCGGATCCACCGCTGCCACATGACCTTTGATAGGCTTCATCCCTATATCCCCAAAAATGCCCTGGGCGAAGTAGAACTGCATCATGCCGAAGAACATGAAGATGCCCGCCAGTCCGAAACCATAGCTCCAGCCCACTTTCTCTCCGATGTAGCCGCAGAGCAGGATGCCCAGGAATGCCCCGGCATTGATGCCCATATAGAAGATGGTGTAGGCCGAGTCCTTCTTGTCGCTTCCCTGCGGATAGAGGCCGCCCACAATAGAGGAGATGTTCGGTTTGAATGCGCCATTGCCAAGAATCAGCAGGCCCAGACCTACGTAGAAGAAGAACTCCGTTTCGAAGGCCATCGAGGCATGCCCCATGGTCATCAGCAATGCACCGAGCAGCACCGCCCAGCGATGGCCGATCAGCTTATCGGCCAATAGACCGCCCAGAATAGGGGTGAGATAGACGAGGCCGGTGTAGATGCCATAGAGCTTGAGCGCATCCTCGCGGTCCCAGGCCCAACCGCCCTCGGTCAGTCCGCTCACAAGGAACAGCACCAGCAACGCCCGCATACCATAGTAGCTGAAACGTTCCCACATCTCGGTGAAGAATAGGATGAACAGCCCGGCCGGGTGTCCCATCAGTTGCGGTTGCTGCGGCAGTGTCATGTGTGTAGGTTATGAGCGGTTGAAAGTAAGCTATTCAGGTCATCAGCGAATCAGCAATTCAGGAAACGGACGCCCCCGTCCCGTGTCTCTCTCCCCCCGTCCTTTTCAGAGATTCTTCTTCAGGAAATCTGTCATTTTGGTAAAAAGGTGCAGCCGCGAATTGGGGCCATAGATGCCATGGTCGAGGTCGGGATATACCATCAGGTCGAACTGTTTGTTGGCCTTGATAAGTGCCTCTATCATCACCATCGAATGCTGAAAATGCACGTTGTCGTCACCGCTGCCGTGTATGAGCAGATAGCTGCCGCGCAGCTTGTTCACATGGTTCACGGGCGAGTTGTCGTCATAGCCGCTGGGGTTCTCCTGCGGGGTGCGCATGAAACGCTCGGTGTAGATGTTGTCGTAATACCGCCAGTTGGTGACAGGTGCCACCGCGATGGCCGCTTTGAAATGGTCGGCACCCTTGGTGATGCCCAACGAGCTGAGATAGCCCCCATAGCTCCAACCGAACATGCCGATGCGGTCCTTGTCCACATAAGGCAGCGTGGCCAGATACTTGGCCGTTTCGATGCAGTCCTCGGTCTCCAGTTTGCCCAGTTCCATATAGATGCTGTGCTTGAAATCGCGGCCACGGTGGTCTGTGCCCCGTGGATCCATGGCCACCACCACATAGCCCTGTTGCACCATGTATTGAAGCCAAAGGATGTTGGGCACGTTCCAGTCGTCTTCCACGTAGGTGCGGCCCGAACCGCCATATACGTACAGCAGCACGGGGTATTTTTTTGCGGGATCCATGTTGGCGGGCTTCATCGCCCATGCATTCAAAGCGGTTCCATGCGATGGTATGAAGGTGAAGAACTCGCGTTTCACCATTCCCACCTTGGCCGCCAGTTCTCTGAGGCGTTGGTTGTCCTTCAGAACTCTGATCTGCTTGCCCTTGGCATCATTGAGTGTGATGACGGGCGGTGTGTCGGCAGTGGAATGGCGGTTGATGAAATAGTGCATGCCGGTGCTGAAATCGGCATCGTTGTGCCCTCGCTCGGGCGTCAGTTTGCGCTTCCATCGTCCATCGATGGACACTGAATACACGTGCCTTTGCGATGGCCCTTCCTCCAGACTCTGATAGTAGATGTTCTGTTCCTTGGTGTCGAGACCATAGAATTCTGTCACCTCCCAATTCCCTTTGGTAAGCTGCATCACAAGCTTTCCACTCATATCATGCAGATACAGGTGGTGGAAACCATCGCGTTCGCTGCTGTAGATGAACTGATTCGCGTTCTCAAGGAATATCAGGTTGTCGTTGATGTCGATATAGGTCTTGCTCTCCTCGCTGAGGATGGTGCGGGTGCTTCCATCCTTGGCACTGGCCAGCAGCAGGTCCCACCGGTTCTGGAGGCGGTTTAGCCTTTGAACCGACAGCATGCCCGCATTGCGGGTCCACTTGATGCGCGGGATGTAGATGTCGGTCTCCGTGCCGATGTCCACCTTGACCCGATGCCCTGTCTCAGAATCCGCAATGAAGATGTTCACGATTGAATTGGCCTCGCCTGCCTTGGGATATTTGAAGGTCACTTTCTCGGGATAGAGCATTCCACTGAAGTTCATCATGGTGAATTCGCGCACCTGCTCCTCGTTGAATTCATAGTAGGCGATATGCTTTCCGTCAGGCGACCATTGGAATGCCTGTGTGAAGGCGAACTCCTCTTCATACACCCAGTCGCTCATGCCATTGATGATGAAGTCCTTCCTGCCGTTGTCGGTAAGCCGCACAGTGGCCCCGGTGGTCAGATTCTCCACCCACAGGTCGTTGTCCCTGACGTAGGCCACGCGGTCTGACGCGGGTGAGAAAGTGGCATGGAAGACCTGCGCACCACCGGCCACCGGCTGCACCTTGCCGGTGGCGATATTCAAGGTGTAGTAAGCGTAGCTGCTTGAATAGCGGTAGAGTTCCTGCGGCTCTGTGGCAACGAGCACCTGTGTCTCATCGGCATTGAAGGCATATTCTTCCATTGCCAATGCCCGGCCCGCGTAGGTGAGCATGGCGGGCGGTATGAACACCGCCACCTCTTCGCCTGTCCGGTATGCGTATTTGACGATGGACTTTCCGTTGGCAGCACTGCTCATGACGGTGTAGTGAAGCCCGTCATTCATCGACCGCAGTCCCTGCACACCTTCTGTGCGGTAGGTGCCATGCTGCCAGATGTCCTCCAGCGTGAGCGAGGTCTGGGCAAAAGCGCACGGATGTATGAGGAGAAGGACTGCAATGGAAGGCAACAGGCGCATGTCGTGCTATTTGTATCGGGCGGCAAAGAACGGAAAGCGCAGGCGGCAGTCCGTGTGAAGCGGAAGGTGCAGCACTCAGTAGGCGGTCTTTGCGAACCGCATGTTCGCTTCGGCCGTTCTGAGCACATAGATCCCGTTCGGAATATCGGTGACATCAATGACCACTCCCTCCTGTCCATCGGCAACCGGAATGGTGCGGAGCAGCCTGCCCTGTGTGTCGAACAGTTGGAGCGTGCCTGTGCTGGGCGTTGTGTTCCAGCTCACGTGCAACATGCTGCTGACGGGATTGGGGAAAAGGACCGAAGTGCCATTTTCCATTGTCGGGACCGCAGTGGGCTGCACCACTTCGACCTCCATGGTCTGTTCGTTACCGAGCACTTCGATGCTGCTCACTTCGACCACGCTCATGGCCCAGATGCCGGTGGCATTCCACAGCACATCAATGGAACTGCCATTGTCTGCGATGATGGTGCCGCCCGAAACTGTCCAGCAGAACTGCGAGCCGGGCTGCCCGGTAACGGAATAGGTTCTGGTCTCTCCCTGTGGCACACTGTCATCGCCCACGATGGCCGATGTGTGCGGGCGCATGATCTCGTAGAGGAAAGGAGTGGAGTAGCGGTACACGGTGTCCAACAGTGTGGCATCGGTCAGCCAAGGTTCGTGGCCAATGCCCACCAGCGGCACCAGTTGGTTCATGATCCCGAGATGGTCCAACCGCTGATGGATGGGCGCACTGCCCTGCACTGCTGGAAAGACGGGATAGGAGAACGGGCTGCCGGTGTTGTAGGGAACAATGAGGTCGTCCGTGCCATGGAAGGAGATGACCGGGACATTGTCCTTGGCGATGGGGTCAATATAAATGGTGTCGAGCATCGCGCCCCAGTTATTGATGATGCCCTTGGGCCTCAGTTCGCGGTTGTCGATGTAATTGTTGCCCGAACAGTTGGCGCAGCCCATGTCGGCCGGTTCGAGCAGAATGCCATAACTGGAGGCGGGCCTGTCGCCTTCTTCCATGAAAGTGCTGTGAAGTGCCGAGAAGCACCCTGCACTGGTCCCGGTGAGGAAGATGGTGGTGGTGTCGATGCCATAGCCCTCGCTGAACTGGCCGAGATAGCGCATGGCGGCCCTTACATCCTGCACCCCGCGATAAACGGCCCGTTCGGCACTTTCGCTGCTGGCAGTGTTGAACCCGATGCGATAGTCGATGGATGCCACCACATAGCCCAAACGGGCAAAATGCTCGCAGAACTGTGGGACGGGCGGCTGGAAGCGAGTGCCGATCAGAAATCCTCCCCCGAAGGTGTAGATGATGAGGGGC
Organism: Flavobacteriales bacterium; assembly: GCA_021739625.1. GTDB lineage: Bacteria > Bacteroidota > Bacteroidia > UBA10329 > UBA10329 > UBA10329. Next base: position 19,627 of record JAIPBJ010000004.1, read on the forward strand.
CGTTTCTCAAGTAAATCCCCTGTGGGCATGTAGAGGTCGAGTAGCAGGTCCTGCGACCCGATGACCCCATAAGGGTCTGCGGCCGCGAACTGGACGCCCGACAGGACATCCACCCCATCGAACACCTCATCGAGGTATCGGACCGAATTGCAGTTCTGCGATGACAGTCCCTGATGGGTCAGCAGAAGTACCAGTGACAGCAGGATTCTCATGGGCCGGCTCATAGGCCAAATTTAGTGGGAAGGGATCAAAGCCGCCCTTTCAGCTCAATCTTGCCCCTTCCCAACTTCAATTTGCCGCGCTTCTCCATCTGTTTCAACAGCCGTGAAATGACCTCGCGCGAAGTGTTCAGGTCCTGCGCCACCTCTTGATGCGAAACGGTGAGCAGCTTTGATTCCGTTCCCTTCGCCTTTGTGATGAGGTAATTCTCCAAACGCTCGTCCATGCGTTGGAAGGCGATGCTGTCGATGGTCTCCAACAGTTCTTCGAAACGCTTGGCATAGGTGTTCATCACGAACGACCGCCAGTCGCGAAAGCGCATCCATTCGTCCATGAGGGCCACGGGAAGGGCGATCATCTGCACGGGATCAACGGCCACTGCCCTTATCTCGCTCTTGCGGCCCTCCATGCAACAGGTGAGCGACATGGCGCAGGTCTCACCGGCCTTCAGGTAATAGAGCAGCAGTTCGTTGCCGTCAGCATCCTCGCGCATCACCTTCACCGATCCGCTCACGATCATCGGTATGGTGCGTATGGGGCTTCCGATGTCGATGAGGTAGTCGCCCTCATCAATGGATTCCAGTTTGCCATTGCCAATGATGCCCTTGACCAGGTCGGTGTCCAGAATTTTCGGGAAGTTCTTTGCGAGGATGTCGGCTATGTTGTCCATGGGGTCGGTTCAGGGTTCGTTGAGTGCCTGTACGGTCTTTTGCAATCCTTCGAATGACGAGGCACGGCCAAGGAGCCTCCTTTCTGCATCGAGCAGAAAGAGGGCCGGTGTGCCCAGAATGCCCAGCTGCTGCACCACCGGGCTTTCCCAGCCCATGAGGTCATTCACGTTCATCCAATTGAGTCCGCCATCGCGCACGGTGCGTATCCACGCTTCGCGGTCGGTATCGAGCGAGATGGCATAGACGTTCATCTTGCGCGGACCGAGGTGGTCATACAGCGCCTTGAGTCTTGGCATTTCTCTCATGCAGTGCGCGCATCCGCTGCTCCACACCACTACCACGTTGATATCTGCCTGGAGCATGCTCAGCGGCACTTGCATCCCATCACCGTCAGGCAGTGACAGTTCGGGCATCGGTTCGCCTTTGGCAATGGGCACTGCGGCTTTGATCTTGGCCTTCACTTCTTCGGAGAGTGGCAGGTCGCAGTTGCCCAGATAGCGTTCCTGCATGTAGGCCACGAACTCGCTCACCCCTTTCTCGGTGAAGAAGTCCACCAGCAGTTCGACAAGGAATGCCTCCACCTGCGGGTGCATCCCCTCGTGGTCCATCACGCGGTCGATGGCATACTGGATGCCGTCCTCAGACCGTTCGGTGAAGTTGTAGAGATATTCGAGCACCTTGGTGCTCAGGTACGGATTGGTGATGATGCGCCCGTCATTCCATGGCACGAAGTGGAAGAAATGGACGTGATTGAAGGCGGGGTCGTTGTCGAACGTGGCCTCCCATTCGGGCCGCATGCTGCTCAGTGGAACCTTGTCCAACGGCACGAGCACCTGCGCTGCATAGCTGGTGGGGAAAAGGTCGGGGATGAGGTCGAGCGAACGGTTGTAGGCGCTGGCCACGCGATGGTAGGAGGCAGACAGCGAATCGGAGATGGCATCATGGCGCGGATGAAAGTCGGAGAGCGAATTCATGGCACGGGAGAGCGAGTCCATGCTGCGCGAATAGCTCAGAGATATGTTCATCAGAATGCGGAAGGCATCGTTCTCCTTGGAATTCACAGTGCGGAACGCCATGCCCGAACCGCTCTCATACAGCACGGCCTCCACCATCTCTCCGCCAGCGATCACAAAGCGGTGTGCTTCCAGACTGCCCACCTCCAGCACAAAAACGCCATCAGGATGGTCGCGGTCGAGGTTGAACCGCACCTGCGGCCTGTCAACATATCGGATGCTGTCCAGCGGCACGGTCACTTCGCCATCGAACCGCGAAAGCCGCAGCAGGCTGCCTTCGGGACGGGTGTCCATCTTCAGGTTCAGACCGCCCTGCGCGGAGACGGAGAATGGAAGATGGAGAATGCTGATCAGTAAGAGTAGAAGGGGGACGGTTCTCATGCTTGAAGGCCATTGGGCCGCATCGGTTCTGCTATCACCTCGAAGGCGGCTACAATGGTAACAAACCTGAACGAATGATGTGCCCGCCTCCGATGGATTGTCGGGCGGGGCATGTCGCCATTCGACAGTGCATCGCGGGGCGGGCACATAAATGGTGCAGCGCTGTGGGCATTTGCTTTCAAGAGGTAGGGCATCGGTGAGACTACTTTGCCATGTCGGACGTCTCTCCGACATGGCAAATGAGTTGCTCCGTTGCAATGGGAGTTCTCCCATCGGGGCAAAGCAGTTGCTCCGTTGCAATGGGAGTTCTCCCATCGGGGCAAAGCAGTTGCTCCGTTGCATTGGGAGTTCTCCTATCAGGGCAAAGCAGTTGCTCCGTTGCATCGGGAGTTCTCCCATCGGGGCAAAGCAGTTGCTCCGTTGCATTGGGAGTTCTCCCATCGGGGCAGAGCAGTTGCTCCGTTGCATTCGGAGTTCTCCCATCAGGGCAAAGCAGTTGCTCCGTTGCATCGGGAGTTCTCCCATCGGGGCAAAGCAGTTGCTCCGTTGCATTGGGAGTTCTCCCATAGGGGCAAAGCAATTGGTTCCATGCAATCCCTTACAAGGGAACAGGTGAAAACGGTCGGTTCGATGCAATCCCTTACAAGGGAACAGGTGGAAACGGTCGGTTCGATGCAATCCCTTACAAGGGAACAGGTGGAAACGGTCGGTTCGATGCAATCCCTTACAAGGGAACAGATGGAAACGGTCGGTTCGATGTAATCCCTTACAAGGGAACAGATGGAAACGGTCGGTTCGATGCGATCCCTTGTAAGGGAACAGATGGAAACGGTCGGTTCGATGCAATCCCTTACAAGGGAACAGATGGAAACAGTTGTATCAATGCATCTGGAGTTCCCCCATTGGGGCAAGGCAGTTGCCCGGCCGTGTCGGACGCATCCCCATCGGGGCAAAGCACCTGCTCTGTGATGTATGACGCGCCTGCACAGCCACCAGGCAATCTATTGGCCTGAAATGGTGAAAGGGAGAAGCGGCAGTGCCTCCGGACCGTTCAAGGAGCTGTTCACCGGATCAGGACAATGCCCCTCCCCTCAGCCCGAAGAACATCCCCCCGCCCACGAACAGCACGAGCAGGATGGAACCCGCCAGCGAATACTTCTCGCCCGTGGCATAGACCTGCGGCTCGAACCTGAACTCCACTGTGTGATCGCCTGCGGGCAGCGTCATGGCGCGCAGCACATAGTTGGCGCGGAAATGCGGCTTCGGTTCCCCGTCCAAGTAGGCATTCCAGCCATTGGCGAAGTATATCTCTGAGAACACCGCGAGGCGCGGCTCTGCGGCCGTGTAGGCATACTTGAGGTGGTTGGGGCCATACTCCTCGAAAGTGATGGCGGCCGCACTGTCGGGGCGCAGGGCAAGGTCGGCCACCTCATCGGCAAAGCGCTGGTCGATGATGGCGGTGTTCAATGCGCTGAATCCGGGACGGTTGAGGGCCGCCAGCTCGGCATCGGCATCAGGCACGAGGCTCACCTCATTGACGAACCACGCATTGCCATGCGCCATCGGGTTCTGCTGCACCTGCGGCCCCTGCTCGCTGCGCATGATGAAATACTTGGTGTTGAGCATGTTCAGCACCTCCATGTTGTTGCGGCTTATGCACGAGTCTATCAGCTCCTGATAGCGCTTGAGCTTGGCCCCATGATAGCCCCCGATGCTCTTGTGATGATAGGAGGTGGAGGCATCGTTGAAGGTGCTCACAGTGGTGTTCAGCACGCGGAAGTTGGGGTCGGGGTCGGAGAGGATGCGCTGGTCGGCCTGCGATGGGGCGAAGACGGCCTTGTTCTGACGGGCACTGACGAAATCATCACTCTTCAGATAGCGCTTGTCCACCTGCCAGAGGTCGCCCAACACCAGTGCAGCGATCACCAGACCGGTCACCTGCGCCTTCAGTTTCCCTTTCAGTGTGAGGAAGATGAGCCCTGCGGCCAAGGCCACCAGACCGAGCGAGCGGATGGCATCCGACCGGAAAAGTGACTGGCGGTCCTCCACCAGCGCATCGACCAGCCAATCGGGGTATCCGCCCTGCACCAGTTGCGGGTCGCTGGAAGAAGTGAAATCGAAGAAAAGACTTGGGATAAGCGCGAACAGCAGGCACAGCCCACCGACCACCCCTGTGGCGATATACAGTCTCCCCGTCTTCCACTTCCTGTCCTCCGTTCCATCCAGAATGGATTTCAATCCGAACACCGCGAGAATGGGCAGAACCACCTGTGCGATCACGAGCGTCATGCTCACCGCGCGGAACTTGTTGTAGCCCGGCACATGGTCGAAGAAGAAATCGGTGGCGAGGGCAAAATTGTGCCCCCACGAGAGCACGATGCTCAGGATGAAGGCCGCCAGCAGCCACCATCTGTCCATCCCTTTGAAGGCCAACAGTCCCAGCACCGCCAATAGGCAGATGATGGCACCGAGATAGACCGGGCCACTCGTGAAGGGCTGTGTGCCGTGATAGAGCGGCATGTTGCCGATGATGGACCTGGCCTGCGCCTTGGGGATCCGGTTGTCGGTCAGCGCCTCATAAACGTTCGATTTCTCGCTGAGGCTGCCGGACGAGCTTCCGCCCATGAAATCGGGGATGAGGATGGTGAAGGTCTCGGCCACACCATAGCTCCAGCGGGTGGCGTATTCCTGATCGAGGCCGTTGCTTTCCTGCATGGTGCTCAATTCAGATTTTCCACGGATGGTCTCAGCACCATAATCTGCAGTGGTCCACAGCGCAGAGATGTTCGGCCCGATGGCCACCATTGCCCCGATCACCAACATGCCTGTGGCCTTCGCAAAATGTGGCAACTTCCCCTCTTTGGCGGCCTCGATCAGCTTCACCAGACCGAGCAGCAGCACGATCATCAGCAGATAGTAGGTGATCTGGAGGTGATTCGTAGCGATCTGAAGCGAGAGGAACAGCGCAGTAAGGGCCGCACCCAGCAGATACTTTCCTCTGTAGGCCAACAGGATACTGCCCAGCACAGGTGCCACAAATGCGAACGCATGCACCTGAGAATTATGACCCGCCTCGATCATAATGACCGAAAAGGAAGCGAAGGCCACCCCGAACGCGCCCACCAGTGCATACCGCCAACCCACTCCCAGCACTACGAACAGGAAGTAGGCGCCCGCCATCAGCAGAAAGAGGTAGTTGGCCGGGCGCGGCAGGCCGAAATTGAACACCTCCAGCAGCTTCTTGCTCCAGTTGTTCGGATACAGCACCGAGATCTGATAGGCCGGCATACCGCTGAACATGCTGCCGGTCCACAGGGGTTCTTCACCGGTCTTCTCGCGGAAATCAACAATCTCCTGACTCATCCCCTTGAACTGGATGATGTCGCTCTGCATCAGCACCTTGCCTTCGAGCAGCGGCTGCATATAGATGAGCGAAAGACCGATGAAGGCCAGCAGCACTGCGAAATGGGGGAGGTAGGATTTCAGACGGTCAGTCATGGGTGATGGGGTTAACGGTTGCGAGTGTTGCGTTGCTGATATGCTGATAACCTGATGCGCTATTTCACCTCCTCAAACTCCACATACTCACCATCGTCCTCGGCCACTTTGGGGGTCTTCTCGGCCCCTTTCTGAATGACGACCTCACCTTCTTGATACGTCTTGCCGCGGTTCTGCTGCTGCTCGTATGCTTGCTTCATGCGCTCGTTCATGGTCTCTTGGGCCTTCTCAGTCGCCTTGCGCAGAACGACAGGGAAGAACAGGCGGAACATCAGCTTCCACGCATAGTAGAGCACGATGAGGAAAAGTATGAGTTTGAGGAGTGCTGACATGGTCGATTATCGGCTCAGGTAAAGATTTCTTTCCGAGTACACCTCTTGGAAGAACTCGTCCTGCAGGTCGTCTATGAAGCGGATGGCCTCGCCTGTGGACTTCATCTCGGGGCCGAGTTCCTTGCTCACTTCGGGGAATTTCTCATAGCTGAACACAGGGATCTTGATGGCGTAGCCCTTCTTCGTTGGGTTGAAGTTGAAGTCCTTCACCTTCTTCTCGCGCATCATCACCTTGGCGGCATAGTTGACATACGGCTCATCGTATGCCTTGGCGATGAACGGCACGGTGCGCGATGCCCGTGGGTTGGCCTCTATGATATAGACCACCTCGTCCTTCACAGCGAACTGGATGTTGATGAGGCCCACGGTCTTGAGCGCCACCGCGATAGTGCGGGTGTGCTGCTCTATCTGGCGCATGACGTTGTCGCTGAGGTCGAAGGGCGGGAGCACCGCATAGGAATCGCCCGAGTGGATGCCCGCAGGCTCGATGTGCTCCATGATGCCGATGATGTAAACGTCCTCCCCATCGCAGATGGCATCGGCCTCGGCCTCTATGGCGTTCTCCAGAAAATGGTCGAGCAGGATGCGGTTGTCCGGCAGGTCCTTCAGCAGGTTCACCACGTGCTCCTCCAACTCGCGCTCGTTGATCACGATCTTCATGCTCTGCCCGCCCAGCACGTAGCTCGGCCTCACCAGCAGCGGGAATCCGAGCTCCTTGCTCAGTGCCACCGCCTTGTCGGCATCTTCGGCCACCCCGAATTGCGGATAGGGGATGCCATATTCCGCCAACAGCGTGGAGAAACGGCCGCGGTCCTCGGCAAGGTCGAGGCTTTGGAAATCTGTGCCGATGATCTTGATGCCGTAGCGCTCCAGTTTCTCGGCCAGTTTGAGCGCGGTCTGCCCGCCCAGCTGCACGATCACGCCCTCGGGCTTCTCGTGCAGGATGATGTCATAGATGTGCTCCCAGAAAACAGGCTCGAAGTAGAGCTTGTCGGCAGTGTCGAAGTCGGTGCTGACCGTCTCGGGGTTGCAGTTGATCATAATGGTCTCGTAGCCGCATTCCTTGGCAGCCAACACGCCATGCACGCACGAGTAGTCGAACTCGATGCCCTGCCCGATGCGGTTCGGGCCGCTGCCCAGCACCACGATCTTCTTCCTATCAGAACGCACGCTCTCGTTCTCGTCCTCGAAGGTGGAGTAATAATAAGGTGTCTGCGCGGGGAACTCGGCCGCGCAGGTGTCCACCAGTTTATACACCCGCTGGATGCCCATCTCCTGCCTGCGGTTGAACACATGGCTCTCCAGACACTTGAGCAGATGCGCGATCTGGCGGTCGGCATAGCCCTTCTGCTTGGCCTCATACAGAAGTTCGCGGGGCAGCGTCTCCAGTTTGAACTTGGAGATCTCGTCCTCCAGCGCGATCAGTTCCTGAATCTGCTCCAAGAACCATTTGTCGATACGTGTGATGCTCTGTATCGTCTTGAGTGGGATGCCCATCTTGAAGGCGTCATAGATGTGGAAGATGCGGTTCCAGCTCGCATTGCCGAGGCTGTGTAGGATCTGCTGCTGATCGCGCAGTTCCTTGCCATCGGCACCGAGGCCGTTGCGTTTTATCTCCAATGACTGACACGCCTTCTGCAACGCCTCCTGAAACGTGCGCCCGATGCCCATCACCTCGCCCACGCTCTTCATCTGCAGGCCCAGTCTGCGGTCCGCCCCCTTGAACTTGTCGAAGTTCCAGCGGGGGATCTTCACGATGACGTAGTCCAAGGTCGGCTCGAAGAAGGCCGAGGTGGTCTTGGTGATCTGATTCTCAAGTTCGTCCAGATGGTAGCCGATGGCCAGCTTCGATGCGATCTTGGCGATGGGATATCCCGTGGCCTTCGATGCCAGTGCGGACGAACGGCTCACGCGCGGGTTGATCTCGATGGCGATGATGTCCTCCTTCTCATCGTCACTCACCGCGAACTGTACGTTGCAGCCGCCCGCGAAATTGCCGATGGAGCGCATCATCTTGATGGCCATGTCGCGCATGCGCTGGTAGGTCTTGTCGCTCAGCGTCATGGCCGGGGCCACGGTGATGCTGTCGCCCGTGTGGATGCCCATCGGGTCGAAATTCTCGATGCTACAGATGATGACCACGTTGTCGTTGGCATCGCGCAGCAGTTCCAGCTCAAACTCCTTCCAGCCCAGCACAGCCTTGTCTATCATCACCTCGTGGATGGGCGAGAGCTGCAGGCCACGGTTCAGCAGCTTGTCGAACTCGGCAGGGTCGTGAACGATGCTTGCGCCCGCTCCTCCCAGCGTGTACGATGCGCGGATGCACAGAGGGAATCCGAACTCCTGCGCCACCTCCTTGCCTTCGAGGAACGACTTGGCGGTGGTCTGCGGGGCCATCGGCACACCGATCTCGCCCATCAGCTTGCGGAACTTCTCGCGATCCTCGGTGATCTCGATGGCCTCCACATCGACCCCGATCATCCGCACGCCATATTTGGCCCAGATGCCCATCTCCTTGCATTTGATGGCGAGGTTGAGGGCCGTCTGTCCGCCCATGGTGGGCAGCACACAGTCTATCCTGTGTTTCTCAAGTATCTTGACGATGCTTTTCGGCTCCAGCGGCAGCAGATAGATATTGTCGGCCGTCACCTTGTCGGTCATGATGGTGGCGGGGTTCGGGTTGATGATGGTCACCTCGATGCCCTCTTCGCGCAGCGAGCGCGAGGCCTGCGAACCCGAGTAGTCGAACTCGCAGGCCTGACCGATGACGATGGGGCCGCTGCCGATGATGAGCACGGATTTGATGGAGAGGTCTTTGGGCATTCAGTTGGATGGGTTTTACCGAGTGAAAATTCCTGAAGGTCGCGACTTTGCAAACTTTGCGAAGGTACTTACTGGCCGTTCCTACCTTTGGCCGAAATCGTGCTTTTTTGAACACCCCGTCCACACCATCGCAACGCAGGTTCATTAAAGTGGGGGGCACCCGCTGGGCCTACACCGAAAGCGGTGAGGGAGAAGACCTTTGGGTCACTTTCCATGGATATGGGCAGAGCGCAGATGTCATGGAGCGCTTCATGCAGCATTTCCGGCCCGGGTCGCGAGGCGTGCATTTCGACCTGCTGCACCACGGGGAAACGACCACGGAACAGGAGTCGATAACCCCGTCAGATCTGGCCGACCTGCTGGCCAAAGTGCTGCGCGAAAAGGGCGTGGACCGCTGCTCGATGCTGGCTTTCAGTCTGGGCGGAAAGGTGGCGTTGAAACTGGTAGAGCTGATGCCCGGCAAAGTGGAGCGCATGGTCCTTATTGCCCCTGACGGGCTGAAAGTGAATCCACTCTATCGTTTCACGGCCAACACACGGTTCGGTGGCTGGCTCTATGCCCGGGTCATCAATGATCCGAAAAACCTGTTCACCGCCACAAATGTGCTGCGGAGGTCGAGCATCCTGCACCCGAAGATTGAGCAGTTCATTCACCGCCAACTGGACACACGCGAGAAGCGTGAACGGGTCTTCAACGTCTGGCGCGCTTTCCGCAACATCATCCCCGACCTTGGCGACATCAGGAGCAAGATCAAACGTTACAACATCAGCACTGTGCTTGTCTTCGGCAGGCACGACCGCATCATCCGCCCGTCATTGGGCCGAAAACTGGACTTTGACGATCACCCGAACATCCGGACCATCATCATGGAGAAAGGCCATGACCTTTATGGGCCTGATGTGGCCGTTGAACTCCGCAGCCTGATCCGTTCCTGAGCTGGTCACCCGCCATGACGAACCTGACCTTGAAGCCATGATCCTGTCGCTCACTGCCGAACAGAAAGTGATGCTGCGCTTCCTTGTCACCATGGGAATCCTTTCGGCATTGTATTTCCTGTGGTTCGCGCCCCGTGCTTGGACGCTGCCCATCATCGGCCCCAACTACAGCAGGTTCATTCACTACAGCATGCTCTCACTCACCGAAGGAACCGTGTTCCTTCTTGGGCTGATGGGCCATCAGGCAGAGACATTCGACCTGCGCAACATCGACCTCTACGATTCGGTCATCAACATCCATGTGCGCAACTATTGCCTCGGGGTGGATATGACCGCCATGTTCATCGCCCTTGTCGTCTCGTTCCCCGGCAAATGGAAACACCGTGCATGGTTCATTCCTGTTGGCGTTGTGGGCATCATTGGCATCAATGTCCTGCGGGTCGCCATGCTGTGCCTCACCACCATTCACAATGGCCACCACCAGTTCATCGATCACCACAACATTTTCAACACCATCACCACCGCATTCATTTTTCTGATGTTCGTTGCGTGGGTGCGTATGCACGGGCCCCGGCTGGTCAGATGACATTCTCCATCATGGCCACGCGCACCAGTTCGGCCGTGTTGGCGCAGCGCGAGCGGGCAAGCATGTTCTTCCGGTGATTGTTGACGGTGTGAACGCTCAGGTGCAGTTTCCGGGCGATATCTGTGTGCGACTGCCCATGGGCGATCAGGTGCAGCACTTCCACCTCGCGGTGAGAAAGTATGGTGGCCGATTTGTTCATTTCTCTGAATAGGGGATGGTTGATGTGACACATGCGCAGCAACAGATGCCTGCGAAGTTCCCTGAGCCGGATGCCGGGGTTGGGGGCATGGCTCAGGGAACGGACGGGGTGCGGGGTCTGCGCCTCCATCATTTCGCGTCAGTGGTGAGTTGCGCAAGCAACCCGTGGTTGTTGGTGTCCGCAGCAGCCATGGCCTCGCGGGCGTCACGGATGCGCTGTATGACCTCAGACTTCCGTTGTATGGAGGCCAGTGAAATGGTGGTCATGTAGGTGCGGTAGGCGTTCACAGCCTCTGCGTGGCGGCCTGTCATGGCCAGAGCATCGCCAAGCAGGAAGAACACAGAACCGGGTGCGCTCTCGTCTTCTGACCGCCCATGCCCGTGCCTCGGGTCGAATCGGGCACTGGCCAAAAGGAGCAGTTGTGCCGCGCGGTCGGCATCACGTCCCTGTTTCATCAGTGCAAGGCCCAGCAGGTAGTTTACATGAGCATTCTGCGGACGCGACCTGTGCAACTGTTCGAGCACCGGCTGTGCCAGGCAGTGGTCTCCGGCCATCACATCCTCAAACGCCTGAGCAAAAAGAAGATTGAAGCGGTGATCGCTCATCTGCGCATGGACAGCAGTGCTGACAAGCATGGTGATGGCAAGTACAATTGTGCGGATGAAGTTGTTGGTTCTCATGATTTCTTAGGTTTTGGAAGTTGTTGATGAAGGGTCTGTGAAGGAAGTCGGTGATGAATGGGTTCAGTATCGGGTAGTGGCCGTTTCAATGCCGAGATCATTGTGGCGCAAGCGGGCATTGGCCATATTCTGGCGCACCATGTTCATGATGCGTGGCGACACCTTCTTGGCTTCATCACCTGTCAACTGTACGATGTAGTGCTCGTAGGCCACGGCCGCCCTGTCGTCATCTCCCGCCTGTTCCCAAGCTGTGGCGAGCAGATAGTAGGTCTGCACAGGGGCATTGCGTTCCTCCAGATCCCAGTTCTCATAGCCATGGGAGGTCGAACTGGAGGCACGGTCCAGATAGAAGGCCGCCTGATGGAAGTTGCGTGTGCCATAGAGGTGGCAGATGCCCAACAGGTAGGACGCGTTGGCGTTGTCGGGGTCCTTGGCCAGCAGCTCCATGAGCTTGGGCACGGCCTCATGATAGCGGAGCTGCTCAATGTCGAGCATCGACTGGCGCAGCAGGATGCGCATTTTCACATCGTCAGATCCTGTGGCAGATGCTACGGCCAGTCCAACGGTCAGCATCATGAAGATGATGAGCAGGATGTTCATGCCCCGATTGCTGATGCCATCGTCCGTGCCGATGCGCGGTCTGCTGTTCTGAGACGAGGGAGCATCCTTAAAGAAGAGGACACTGGGCGATTGGGGGGTGAGGGTGATGGTTTTCATTATTTCCAGGTATTAAAGGGTTAAGGGTTGGTTTGCATTCGGATTGTGAATCGCTGCACCGGTACCTGTGCTTTGATTTCTGCGACAAAGGTGTCGGGGTGCCCTTTCTCAATCCTAACCAACTTTTTGCCCGAGTTAGTACTCCTGACGGCCTTTTTTGACCTTGGTCATTTTTTTTCAGTCTCTATAATATATTGATGAACAAGTGATTGGATACCATAAAATCAGGTCTCATAGCCCAATTGAGTTAGTACTTCTGAGGCCCTTTTTTTACCCTATATTAGCCGATATTTCCCCCTTATGAAGGCCCCGGACGACCTTTTTGACCTTGTGAAAGCCCTTAGCCCGGCCGAGAAGCGCTATTTCAAAGTGATCTCTGCCAAGGTCAATGGCAAGGAGGGCAACTTCATGCAGCTCTTCGATGCGCTCGACAGTCTGGAGGAGCATGATGATGAGAAGCTGAAGAAGAAACTCAAAGGCGCGACCTTTCTCAGATACATCTCAGCCGAGAAAGGCAATCTCTATGCTGCCATCATGCGGGCCATGCGCAACTTCTATTCAGAGAAGAGCGTGGACACCCGCATTTTCGAGCTGATGCAGGAGGAGGTCTTCCTGCGCGGCAAGGGCCTCAACGAACTGCGCGAGCTTACGCTTGCCAAGGCCGAAGCCTTGGCCCGCAAGTATGAGAAATACACCTACCTGCTGGAGATCCTTCTTGCCCAGAAGGATCTGATCACTGAATTTGAGGAGAAACGCCTCACCGAAAGGGTGAGGGAGAAACTGGAGGAGATAGAGGATGTGGTGGCCCTGCAGCAGACATTTGCCAAACTCACGCTCGCAAGCGATGAGATATTCATTTTTGCCCGTTCCGGAACAGACTTGAAGAATGAGAGCAACCGACAGCACTTGGAAACATTGGCAGATGACATCAGAATCCTGGCCAACCGCCTGAGGGGTTCGTTCCGGCTGACGTTAAAATACCATGCTGCCCTCTCGCACTATTATGGTTCCATGGGCGACCGCGAACAGTGCTATTACGAGTCGGCAAAGGCACTCGAAGTCTGCGAATCAAGCCCCGACATGATAAAGGAGGACGGGCAGAAGTACAAAGTGGCACTGGCCAACTATCTGACCCGTGCACACGCTCGTCAGGACTACAGCCGTTTTGAGGAGAAGCTGGCCATTCTGAAGGCACTGCCGGCAGACGACTTCTATGCAGAGGGCGAGGTGTTTCAGAACGTCTATTTCGTGGAACATCTCTATTACATCAACGCGGGGCGCTTCGAAGAGGCCGAGGCATTGGTTTCCATCATAGAAGAAGGACTGGTGACCTACGCCCGCAAGATCAACCGCTCACGGGTGCTCAGTTTCACCTACAACATCATGGTGATGTATTTCCTGATGCACAAGTTCAAGGAAGCACGCATCTGGAGCGAGCGAATATTGGATGAGAAGAGCGACATCCGGCAGGACATGCAGACCGCCAATCGCATTCTCTATCCCATCATCTGTTACGAACTGGGCAAGTTCGACATCCTCGACAACATCACCCGTGCTGCCTATCGCTACCTATTGGCGCAGCAGCGGCTGCACGAATTTGAAAGATTGGTGATCCGCTATCTGCAAACGATGCCTTTCACGGCCAATGAAAAGGAATTTGAGGAGAAGTTGGAGGCGTTTGCCACAGAGATGGAGGGATTCAAGAAGTCGGAGAACTTCAAAAGAAGTGGAGGAATGGAGGAGGTGGAACTTTGGATAAATTCGAAACGGGGGGGGAGACCGATGCGAGAACTGTTGTAAGTCAACTGCGTGCCAGTACTTTGACATGACATCGCAGACTGCCCAAGGTGTCCCCGATGAGTTCACTTCCTTTGATTGGTTTAACAGTCACCCCGGCCTTTTCCACGCCTTTGCGGGCCGAACAACTTGCCTCGCAAACTTCGGTAGGTGTTGCGTCATCTGAGTAATCAGGCATGAGATATTCGATTTCATCGCCTTTCCTATTGACTATTCCGTTGGCAAAGCTCCAGTATTGCTCTATGTGGCATTCTCCTGGCACTATCTCCCGAAATCGAATGGGAAGACTGCAGGGTATATCAGAGTGGGTGATGTCGATACAGTTCAGTTGGGCTACGAGGCTGTCGTGGGTCTCTTTGAATCTGTCCATCAAGGTCTTGAAACATTCTGGCAATTGGTTCTTGTCGGTCACCAATACGTAATCCTCAACCGGTGAGGCGAAAATGTAGCGCAGATGTTTGGATCCGTCAGGCAACCTTGTCATTCCCAAAGGGCAGAAAAAAAGGTCTATGTGATACGCTGGTTGATATGAGGGATTCTCACCCCACATATCACTTCCAGCATCATGAGTGCCGATCCAGACCACGTGCTTGCCATGTTCAGTTCCGAAAACCTGCCTGAGAACATTTATTGCAGCTTCCTGAGCTGAATTACAATTCGTGTAATTCACAAGCTCGTTCCTGCCTATGAAGAGAATGTTGTCCGACACATGCATGTTCCCGCCCTGCGTTGGCAACGGGTCGTCCAATGGTCTCCAGCTCCATGCTCCGTCTTCGGGGATCATACTTCTGCAATACTCCCTGAAATCATCTTTGCGTCTGCGGCCAAGTGCATTTCTCATCAAGGCCAATGAGTGTGTTCCGACTGCCCTTCTCACCACAAATTGATCCTGAGGCCATGCTTTAAGTTTCGCATTCATGGTGGGATCGGGCGGGTTATGGTTTCCATTGGAATCGCGAACCAGGATTCTGCGCAGGTCATGAATGGTTTGATCTGCCATTGAGAACCGAATATCCCAGTTCAAGGACGTGGAATTAGAGTAGTCACTGAACCTGTTCAAGAGGTCTGCTAACTTCTGGCGTTCCAGTCCATCGACCCTATGGCCATTTCCCGATGTCATCCGGATTGTTCCAAATACCGAACTGCCTGTCCAACTGTCCTTATCATTTTCCTGCAGCCGATAGGTCAACTTCGGAAAAATAGAAAGCAGTGTCCTACAGTATGACAAGCGGTCGGGAATTCTGAGCATCTGGAGAGCCACACTGACTTTTGTGTTCTCGTCAACTTGCAATTCTATATTGGAAAATCGCTCAGAGAATGGGAGGCTTGAATTGAGCCAACCCAGCAGATCTTCAGCACTGTTGAAACCGACACGGCTGTGGACTCCATTTAGAAATTCAGGGACATCAAACAATTTTCTACTGCCCGAGCCGTCCAGAACGCCACCAATTGCAATATCAGCATGAAAGTCGCTTTCTGGAATTACATAGAGTTTTGCCCATGGCAACGTGCGTGCAATGCTCGCAACAATCGATTTGCTAAGGTCATTTCTCTCATATCGTATGAGCACCGATTGAATTTCCCCTTCAGTGTCGGAAAGGACAGATGGGAAGGAGGTCATGACCTCATTCCCATCTGCTGTTGTTGTCGCCTGTGATTGCAAACTCAAAACTTATGGCCCCGTGTAGTGCTTCACTCACATGATTTTGAGAATGTTCTGCCCCAAAGTTTCACGCCAGTGGTGGACTCATCTTTCTCATTACAGTATTCCTTGTCAATATATTCGTGATGTGTGCAGTCTGAATAGTAGGATACCCTGAGGGTGGTAGAGCTCCCTTGGCTTACCCGAATATGACTGGTTCCCAATGGCAGAGCATAGACGTTAATGTCACCACGATACCCTTGCACTCCCGCACGGGGATCCTCCATTCCTACGATGGCTGCCACACCTGATGCCAATGGACAGGAAGTAGTGATCTTCATGTCAGCGTAGCTTGAGTGAGCGATGTAGTGCAATGTGGAGTTGTGCTGATGCCCAGCGCCATATACCTGTGTAACCACATTCCCATCAACAATACGTATTCGGGCTGTGGTGTTCGACAGGTCAATTTCCTGGATTACCTCTGGTTCAACCCCAGGACCATTGCTCTTCACATGCTGCAATATGGCAACGTTGTTCTGTCTGAAGATGGTGATATTGTGATCCCCCGCAGTCTGCCCGTCACCAAGTGGTGAAGCCAGAAAATCAGCTGCCCATTCCATGGTGTCGTCATCTGAGCAAGTCACATTTGGGCAGCACGTTGATGGGGTGCTGATGATGTTAGGTTCAGGCTGACTACAGGACCAGATTGAAAGGAGTAGGACTGAAGCGAAAAGCAGTTGAGAAAACTGTCTCATGATGGGTTTGTTTTAAGGTTAGTGTCGCAATTACTGCCTACAATACTACACCATTCATTTGTAATCTCCAAACATTTTTGCAGGTTTCACAGAAAAATGACCTAAAAAGGCTATCGGTTATTTGTCGCGAAAAAGCAATTTTCAGCTTACTGCCTGCGTTCCATCATCCTTGCAACATACTTGCCGATGATGTCGAATTCGAGATTCACCCGGTCGCCAACGCGCAAGGCATGGAAGGAGGTGTGCTCGAAAGTGTAGGGGATGATGGCCACGGTGAAGCCAGTGTCGCTGGCGTTGAAGGCGGTGAGGCTGGTGCCGTTGACAGTTATGGAACCTTTCTCAACCGTGAAATTCAGGCCTTTGGCATGGCTGAAGGCAAAGAGCCAACTGCCGTCCTGCGCGGTGATGGCCTCCACAGTGCCGGGCCCGTCCACGTGCCCTTGCACAATGTGGCCGTCAAACCGGCCGTTGGCGGGCATGCAGCGTTCGAGATTCACCTTGTCGCCTGTTCGCAGTGAGCCGAGGTTGGTCATCTGCAAGGTCTCGTCAATGGCGGTGACGGTGTGCTGCCCGCCATCCACGCGCACCACCGTGAGGCAGACCCCGTTGTGGGCCACGCTCTGGTCTATCTTCAATTCCTGACCGATGGGGCTTGAGACTGTGATGTGAAGGTTGGTGCCCTCGCGCTCCAAACGTTCCACGCGGCCAAGGGTCTCAATTATTCCGGTGAACATGGGCTCAGGTCAATTGCTCGGTGCCACCACTCTACGGATGAGGTGCAGGAAACCGTGAAGGTGTCGCGGCACCACGCCTTGCAGCCTTATCTCGTTGACGGTGGCCACATAATAATAGACCCCATCGGGCACCTCTGCGCCTGTGACGCTGTAGGTGCCATCCCAGTTCACGGCCGGGTCGGTGGTTTCGAAGAGCTTGATGCCCCAACGGTTGTAGATCTTCACGTCCACACTCTCCACGTATTTGAAAGTGCCCGGACCAAAGAGGTCGTTGAAGAGGTCGCCACCGGGGGTGAACACGTTGGGCAGCGTGTAGTCGGTGCAATTGTCGATGCAGAATGTGTCTGCCGTGCTCATGTTCATGAATGAGTCCACTGCTACAATTGCATAGCAGCCAGCAATGGATTCGAGGTTGGTGTGGAGAAAGCTCTGCTCCTGTGGGTCGGTGATGGTTCTGATGAGCTGGAGTTGGCCGCCAAAAACGGCCGTGTAATAGATCCGGAACTCAATGATGTCGTTGGGACAGCCCGGTTCTTCGGTCCAAGAGAGCAGATTCTGGTCCAACTCGCAATCGCGGACGATCTGCACCGTCTGGTCGCATGGCGGGAAAGTGTCAACGGGAGTTGCACACGCGATCTGCGACCAGTTCAACAGCGGATCGACCAGCCCATCGGCAGAATAGTGCCCGATGCTGCGGATGCGGAAGCACAGCTCGACCCCGTTGGCCACCGGCCCGTGACGATATTCCCGCTCATAGACCGTGTCGAGCAGCGTGAGGTTCTCATCGGCATCGGCCAGATAGACCTCATACATGTCGTTGACCCAAGGCACATTCTCAGCCCACGTGAGGATGACCTCATTGTCCACACCGATGGCGACCAGATAGACTGACGAGGCCACATCGCTCTCGCCCACCACAAAGGTGTTGCCCGGCTCACCGTTGAAGAGTTCGATCTTGTAGTAGAACTCCAACGCTCGGGTGTCGATGAGCGTATCCATATATATGGTGTCGTTCAGCCCGAATTTGGTCTCGATGAGTTGAAAGTCGTTCGGGGCGGTCACATCCGAGCGATAGACGCGGTATTCGTACGGGCCTTGGATGAGCAGTGTGTCCAGCTCTGTTGGGCGGCTCCATACCACATCCATCGAACCGTTCGCATTGTCGGTCTCGCGCACGCTCACATGGGTGATGATGGGCAGGTCGCGGTTCAGCACTGCGCAGAATTCCTCACTGGCATAGCTTTCGGCCCCATCGGCAAAACAGGCCACGACCATATAGCAGTACTGGATTCCTGAATTGAGTCCGCTGTCGGTGTAGGTGGTGCCGTTGAGGCCCGAAGTGGACCCGATGTAGCCATAGCCGGTATATGCCGGAACCCCTGTCTCGCAGGTGTCGGGCATGAATCCGTACTCCTCAATGCGTCTATAGACCTTGTAGCCCACAGCCTCGGTGCAGATGCTGGCATCCCAATTCAGAACAATGGAGTTGCCTTCCGGCTCCGCCAACGGATTCTTCGGTGAAGGTGCCACCACGGTGATGAAAGTGGTGTGATAATCGGTCAGGGCGACTTCGTTAGCGGGAGGATTGTCAATGGCCCGGAAAAGCATGGTGTGCGGTTGGAGCTGCACGTTGCCACACTGCGGGACCCACTGGAAAATGCTCACTGCGGTGTCGTGGTTGGTCGCCACCGTTGGCTGTGGGAAAGAGGCGTTGGAAATGCCATTGACCAGAGGCCCGCCTGTGGCCGTGAGCCGCACCCCATGACCGTCCGGGTCCCATGCATAAACAGGGAAGATCAATGTGTCGCCAACCTCTACGCAGATTTCATCTACCGATGTGACAATGGGCGGTTCATTCTGGCACGTAAGCACGGTCACTTGAAGGTCGCGGATCACATGGCCCATCAGCGCATACTGATCCGACCCTTCGGGCCTGCGCCATTCATTGATGCGGATGGCATAGTTGAATTCGCCCTGCTGGGTAGGGAATTCCCATACCAGATCCCCTGTCACAGCATTGATGGTCACACCGTTGGGCAGCGAATAGCCGATGATGGCCTCACCCATTTCGCCCATACAGGTCACCAGCTCATAGCTCAGGCTGTCCCCGTCAGGGTCGAATGCACCAGGATTATGGATGTATCTACGGTTCACACAGGCATTGTCTATGGGCGGGTTCAAAAGCACAGGTGTACTATTCGACCCGAAAAAGGGACTGATGGTAAGCGTGGTCTCAATGTAGAATACCACATTCACCGAGTTGGGGATGTTCAGGATGCCCCCATTCCTGTTCGGGTCCTCCATCGAAAGAACGTAGGTGCTGGCACTGGGATAGGTGTGCGTGGCCGTATAGATGTTCTTCTTCACCCCGGGCGCGATCTCCTCACCATTGCCGCCCCCGTTGGAGCGATACACAGTGTCGATCGTGCCGTCTCCCCATGAGAGCGGCAGCCACGGACGGTCGGCCGGGCTGTCGGGAACGGTATAGGTGGTGATGGTGGCCCGGAAGGTGAGCCCGCCCAGATGCTCATAGGTGATCTCGCCTGCGCGGTTGTGCGTTGCATGGGCAAAGGAGGCACAGAACAGAAGGATGGACAGAAGGATCAGTCTCATTGGAGCGAGGGCCTCGAACGTCAACAACAATCAAGCCATGGGGTTCACATTCCCAAAGCAACGGGAGTGCAAATTACGGAGGAAGTTCGCAATAAGCGATTGTCGGTTGCCGAAGGAGAGAACCGCACGGCCATGCCGGCAGAGATCGTTCGCGCAGGCCCGGCCTTGCGTTTCTTTGCCAGACCCAAAATCAGCATCCACATCATGGTCGTTGACCTCCGTTCCGACACCTTCACGCTGCCAACACCCGGAATGCTTGCGGCCATGGCCTCGGCCAAGGTGGGCGATGACGTTTTCAGTGAAGACCCCACAATGAATGCCCTTCAGGAGTATGCTGCCGACCTTTTCGGCATGGAGGCCGCGCTGTTCTTTCCCAGCGGAACCATGGCCAACCAGACCGCCATTCGCACGCACACCCGTCCGGGCGAAGAACTGATCTGCGATGCAGGTGCGCACGTCCATTACTATGAAGGAGGTGGCATTGCCGCCAATTCAGGGGTTTCCGTCAATCTCATTCAGGGAGAAAGAGGTGTTTTCACAGCTGTCGATGTAGAGGCACGTGTCCGTCCTGACAATGTTCATTTTCCTGTTTCACGGATTGTCTGCATTGAGAACACTTGCAACAGGGGAGGGGGCAGGGTCTTTCCTGTGGAGAACGTAAAGGAGATTTACCAGACCTGCAAGAAACACGGGCTGAAGCTGCACCTCGATGGGGCGCGGCTGTTCAACGCCATGCTGGCCGAAGGGACAACACCACGCCAGCAAGGTGAACTCTATGACAGCATCAGCCTCTGTCTGAGCAAAGGACTTGGAGCTCCGGTCGGGTCTCTTTTGTTGGGCGATGATGCATTCATTCACCAGGCCCGCAGAGTGCGCAAGATGATGGGCGGTGGCATGCGACAAGCAGGGTTCTTGGCGGCTGCTGGACTTTATGCATTGCAGAACCAGGTGGCACGCCTGGAGCAGGATCACCTGCATGCCAAGCTGTTGGCCGACACGCTGTCTTCTCTTCCTTATATAAAAGATGTGCTGCCGCAACAGACCAACATCGTCTCTTTTCGACTCAGTGAGTCCGTAGAAACAGACCATTTCCTTGGTCATCTCTCCAAAAATGGGGTGCTTGCCATGTCCTTGGGCCCACACATGGTCAGGTTCGTCACGCATCTGGGCATGGACCACACTGGTGTGGAATACGCCATTCGTACGCTCCGTGGCTATTCCCCGCTCTCTTGAGGTGTCCTCTTCCTTTTGGACTGCACCCACATATCGAATCGGATCACCTCGGCCCCTTCCGGACTCCACTCATAACCTTCAGCCTCGGCAAGTGACAGTTTCAGACCCTCCTCGGCCTTTTTGCCCAGATTGTCAAACGCCAATCCCTTGCGCAGAATGGCACTCAGCATCTCGATGGCCGCCTTCACCCTTGGGGTGCCCAGTTTGCGATAACGGGCAATGAATTTTCGCAGGGTCTGCAATTTGAAGTCGATCCACTCCTCGTCCCGCTGT
Organism: Flavobacteriales bacterium; assembly: GCA_021739625.1. Lineage (GTDB taxonomy): Bacteria > Bacteroidota > Bacteroidia > UBA10329 > UBA10329 > UBA10329. Next base: position 40,728 of record JAIPBJ010000004.1, read on the forward strand.
TCCACCATCGCCATCATCTCCAAGATTCGGAACCACACGTTCCATTCGTCCTGCTGTTTGATGAGATACCCATCCTGATTCAGAATGTGGAATGCACCGTCCGCATCCCCTGTATTCAGCAGGGCACATGCCTGCAAGTAGTACCAGCGTGGCAGGGTGACAGGTCTGGCCTTGATGCGCTGATGGGCCAGAGCCTCTTCAACCGTGCGAAGAGATGCAGCAAAGTCGCCCATGCCCAGTTGGGAACGGAAGAGCATCTCCATGTTGGCGAGACGGTTATTGCCCGCAACTGGAAAGTTCTTGTCTGCTTTTTCGAAATGGACTGCCGCATTGGCATAATCCCGAGTATGGAGATAGGCTGACCCAAGCATCTGGTTTGCCCCAGCCATGTTGTTCTTGGACCAGATGGAGGGGTTATTGCCTACCAGTTCAATAAAGGCTTTTCCAGCTTTGATCGAGTCGGTGTAAAGATGATTTCGATTCGCGTATTCGATGTACGCGAGGTAGTACCAGAACCCGACACGGGCCGAACCACTGTTGTTGTAAAGCGTTTTGAGCTCTTCGATACGCTCCGTCCTCAATATTCCGTCAGAGATCTCTTCAGTTTCTTTATACAGATGGGGAAGGGTCAGGGCTAATGATATTTCTTCAGACCTAAGGATGCCTGCCCATATGCCCATATTCTTGTTGATGGCATCATTGAGTTCATGCAGCTGCCTAACATCTGTAATCAGATGCACCATCTCCCTGACCAATTGATCAATCAGAATATGCTCCGCTACGAGTTCATATTTTATGGCCTGTGCCTTGGCAGCCTTCAGGATTTCAACACCCTCTTTGAATGCTCCTCGAGGAATAAGCACGTACGCCTGCGCAAGTTTCTTTCTGCATTCGAAAGCAGCTACCCGATTGGGCTGCGGGATGCGTTTGGCCGATTCCTGAAGTAATAGGATGTTCAACATGTCATCTCTAAGGCGCGTCTTCAAATGACTGAACGCGGAACTACCATGAGTCCTGCCAAGGGCTATCTGTGCATCTTCATTGGATTGCACTTTTCCAGCGTCAACAAGATTGAATAACTCCAATCTGAGGCGATCCTCTCCATTTGTTGTGGCAGAATACAGGTGGCGCAACAGTCTTTTTTCGCCCTTGCGGAGGATTTTCACAATACCGATCAGTCGTTCCATAGTGCTGGCCGAAGGCGTTTATCGACAAATATCGGCCCTTTATATGGCCGAAAATAACCCTGCGACCATAGTTTTGAACACTTCATCGAAAATAAATGAAAATTATTGTCATTGATAATCAATTAGATACGAATAAAATGAGTAAAACTCGGGACGCAACGGTTGCGGATTCGAATCAATCCTATACATTTGGGGCGTCCATCGGTTGAATAGGAACATTCATCGAGGGATTGGAACAATTCATCGAAACTAAGAACCCATAAAAAACTAAGAGTCATGGAACTTTTGCTCGCTTTCCTCATTGCATTCGGAGTAGTATCTTCTGGCGACCGCGCCACTGCGTCTTTGACCCAGTCTCAGGCCGAGGATCTCGTGAAGCAGAACAATCTTGAAAAGGACTTTATCATCTTCGGTCAGGAGGCTGATGATTTCTGATAAATCTGCCCGACTTGCAGTCCCTTTGGTGGGGGTTGACTGAGTCGGACAAACATAGGGATACTGCCATTTCAGGCGGTCATTCCGATTTGAAATAGGAAAGTTCACTTTCCGTTGACTGTGCGGAGTGCTCCGCTGAGTCAATAATTCGTGCGCCAGCACGGCCGAACAGGTTGTAAATCACCTGATTGGTCGTGTATTGGCGTTTTTTTGTTTGTCACATTCAGGCTTCGATTTCCTTGTAGGGCGGTTTTCACCCCTCTACTTTTGGTGCATCAAATCGATAATCACTCAACCGCAACACCAAAAATCAAAGGCCATGAACGCACTTCGCCTCCCATCGAACGATCAGGAAAGGATGCAGCTTCTCAATCGCATCTATGCAAAAGGTCTTAGCACCCCAAAGAATGAATTGGCCTTTTCGCCCGAATTGCTGACCTATCTCAGGCCGTTCATCGCAAAGCTGCGCGATGAGGCGACAAATGAAGATGGTTCGGCTGCTAACCTTGGTCTGGTAAGACGGGTGGTGGATGAGCTTATAGGTGACATCTGCACCGAGGTGGAGGCCGCATGTCTTCGGATGGGTGGAAAAAGAGGCGAGCACTTGGCCGCTGACTATGGTCTTCAGTTCATCTTCAACCCGTTCGAGGCAGAGTATTTCCGCACACTGAAAGTAGCTTGAAAGTCAGTAGCCCATTCACCATCAAACCGGAAAGGTCATGTGTCCATCAGATGTTTACAATATGCCTGTGATGCCCGGTCAATCATTCGGCCCTGAGGCTGAGGTGTTCCGTGCAACCGATTGCTATCCGTGCAGCATCATGCTCAAGGAAAAACAACATATTCAGGATGTCCGCATTCAGGTGAAGACCGACCGCAGTGAATGGAAGGATTATGAGGAGGGCGACCTCATCATAGGCAGATCGGTACTATGCCGCATGTCAGCCGATGGTATCGGAGGCCCCACTCATTTGAAGATCGAGGTATTCCATACTTGATAGGTCATCTGCTCGCTCGATAGGCGATAGCAAGGCACACGCCCAGACTCAGCATGACATTGACAGCGGCAACCCAAGGGTTGCCGTTCTTTATTAAATGGACAGTTTCGAAACTGAAAGTGGAGAATGTGCTGAATCCACCGCAGAAACCGATGATCAGCAGTGGCCTTGCCCATCGAGGCGCATTGTTGTCGGCCATCAGCAGCATGAGTACTGCCAGCAATATCAAACAGCTCAGCGTGTTGCTGATGAATGTCGCAATAGGATAGCTGCCCGAGTAGTGCTTTGCCACAAGAGATGCCACCGCATAGCGGGCCATGCATCCCATTCCGCCACCAATGAAAACCAACAGATACGTCATCCTTTAAGTCTGATCAATCGGAGGCACAGTCGGCCCATTGCAAGTCCCAAGGTGATTCCGAAAAGTGCTCCGATGATCACGTCCAATGGATAGTGCACGCCAAGCCAGATACGGCTCATGCCTACCGCGGTGGCCCAAAGAAACAAAAGCAGTGGCCAATGCAAATTGCGATGGTTGAGAAGTGTGACCAGAAGGGCAGACAGGCCGAACACGTTGGCAGCGTGGGATGAGATGAATCCGTACATGCCGCCACAACTTGATTTCACAAGCCTCACCTGTTCCATTATCGATGGGTCATGACATGGCCGCAACCGCTGAAACACGTTCTTGAACAGATGGACCGAACCCTGATCTGTACATGTCAAGAGCAGTATGGTTCCTAAGGTTATCAACAGGAAAGACCGGAATCCGAATTCCTTCCATAGGATGAAGGCAAGGAAAGCGTACAGCGGAATGGCGGACCATTTGCTGCTCAGCAGCAGCATGACAGGGTCTATGAAAGGTAGGGACTCACCCCATCCATTCACAAGGAGGAACAGTTTGCGGTCGATCTGAAGGGGCCAATCGAGCAAAAGAGAGTTTATTGTTGTAAATCAGTGGACGATGATGCGCCTGACCATCACGCTTTCACGACCTTGAACCCTGAGCAGGTGAAGTCCCGGGACAAGACAGCTGAGGTCGAGTGTGGTTCGGTCGCCAGATATCCCCTGGTGCATCTCAAGCTGTCCATTGACTCCATGAATAGTCACGATCCATTGGTCGGTATATGGAAAATGTACACTCAATGGCCCGTCTGTTGGATTGGGCCACACTGCCATTTCGGTTGTGAGGTCTTCAATTCCCGCAGGGTCATTCACATCCACCAAGGCGAAAATGGCAAGATCCACATCCAACCCCCACGAGAATGCACTTACCACGGTCAGCCAATCACCAGCAGCATCCTGTTCCCATGCCTCCTGACGTTCACCTCCATCGCCATCTGTTGTGCTCAGCAAAGCAACAGTGTCACCGGCCGCAATCATCGTAAGGTCAATTCCGATAGAGAAACGATCGATAAGCACGAGATTGGAATCGCTGAGGTCAACTTCGAACAGACTTCCATCAATTGGAAGGTCAGACACCGGAATATCCTTGACAGCAAGTATGCTGTCAGGTGCCAGACCGTCAACATATCCGAAGAGTCCAAGACCCCGTCCGTTGTTGGCATAGACTGAGATTCTGATCTTTGACTGAGGATTGGCCGAGGTGGTTGTTACTGCCCCGAACCGTATCAAGGCCCCGCGAAGCACCGAAGACTCGGAATGCGAAAAGCTCTGAGCCTTCACTTGGTCTCCATAACCATTGTTGCCAAAGGCATAACCACCATTTGGGGATGTGTAAAGTAAAGGAGTTCCTTCATGGAAACGTTGCCATCCGAGTGTGTCGGTGACCTGAGCCGAAGCCGTGAGTGCGAATGGCATCAATAAGGCAAATACAAGTCTGAGCATGGGGCAAAGGTAAACGAGTGGAAGGAAGATGATGTGGTTCCTTTGAGCAACTGAAAACGGCTCTTCAAGGCCCGGTCGTCATTCCTGCAGGGGCATTTCCAATTGTGGGAAACAGGTTGGTTGCAGCTAAGAAATGGGCCGTGATCAGCGGAATCGTCCCATCTAAAACCCGTACTTTCGCGCCCTTGTTCAAATGGCCGTCAGAATGCTCCAGCGCGGGCTTCAGAAGCCAGTTGGCATAGCCATTCAAACGCATTTCCCCTACAATATGGTAGAGTTCATCAATAGCCTGATGCGCAAGTTCTTCGGGTCAAAGGCCGACAAGGATATTCAGGAGGCACAACCGTATGTTGTGCAGATCAATGAGTTTTTCGAGCAATATAGGTTGCTTACAAATGACCAGCTGCGAGCCAAAACGGTCGAACTGAAGCAGCGTATAGCAGATGCACTGAAGGCTGAGTATGATGAGATTGACCGATTTAAGGAAGAGGCTGAGGCGGTTGGTACATCGGTGGAGCAGAAAGAGGCACTCTACGAGCGTATCGACACCATCGAGAAAACGGTCACCGAGAAGATAGAGGAGGTGCTCAAAGGTCTATTGGCCGAGGCTTATGCTGTGGTGAAAGAGACCGCAAAACGCTTCACTGAAAATGATTCGCTTGAAGTGACCGCCACAGAAAAGGACCGTGAGCTGGCGGTGATATGGGATCACATCAGCATTGTGGGCAACAATGCCGTGTATCAGACCAAATGGAGTGCGGGCGGCACAGAGGTGAATTGGGACATGGTGCACTATGATGTGCAGCTCATAGGAGGCTATTTCCTGCACAAGGGCACCATTGCCGAGATGGCCACCGGTGAGGGAAAGACACTGGTGGCGACCTTGCCGGTCTATCTCAATGCCCTGCCTGGTCGCGGTGTCCATGTGGTAACGGTGAACGATTATCTCGCTAAACGGGACAGTGAGTGGATGGGCCCGCTCTATCAGTTCCATGGCATGGATGTGGATTGCATTGATAAGCATCGGCCCAACAGCGAGGAGAGAAGAAGTGCTTACCGTGCTGACATCACTTTCGGCACCAACAACGAGTTCGGTTTCGACTATCTGCGCGACAACATGGCACATAGTCCTGAAGATCTGGTGCAGCGTAAGCACAATTTCGCCATTGTGGATGAGGTGGACAGTGTGTTCATAGACGATGCCCGTACCCCGCTCATCATCTCCGGGCCAGTTCCGCAAGGTGACCAGCACGAATTTCAGGAGTTGAAACCCAAGGTGGAACAACTGCTCCGTGTGCAGCGCGATTATATTACCCACACGCTGGCCGAGGCGAAGAAATTTATTGCTGAGAAGAACGAGAAGGAAGGAGGGATGGCGTTGCTGCGCTGCTATCGCGGCCTGCCCAAGAACAAGCCGCTCATCAAGTATCTGAGCGAGCCGGGCGTGAAGCAGATTCTCCAGAAAACGGAGAACTACTATATGCAGGATCAGAACAAGGAGATGCACAAGGTGGATGCAGAGCTATTCTTCGTCATTGATGAGAAGCACAACACCATTGAGCTGACCGAGAAGGGGCTGGAGCTCATTACCCGCAACATGGAGGACGATCAGTTCTTCGTGCTCACCGATGTGGGATCGGAAATGGCCATCATTGAGAATTCAGGACTTTCTGCCGAAGAGAAGGCGAAGAAGAAGGACGTGGTGATGAGGGATTTCGCCATCAAGAGCCAGCGCGTTCACAGCATGAACCAGTTGTTCAAGGCCTATACCCTGTTTGAGAAGGATGTGGAGTATGTGGTGATGGACAACAAGGTCAAGATTGTGGATGAGCAGACTGGACGGGTCATGGACGGTCGCAGATATTCTGATGGACTGCATCAGGCCATTGAGGCCAAAGAGAATCTCAAGGTGGAGGCCAGCACACAGACATGGGCCACGGTAACGCTTCAGAACTACTTCCGTCTTTACAAGAAGCTTGCGGGCATGACCGGCACGGCTGAGACCGAGGCCAAAGAACTGTGGGACATCTACAAACTGGACGTGGTGGTCATCCCTACCAACCGTCCCATTACCCGCGATGACCGTGAGGATCTGGTGTATAAGACCACCCGCGAGAAGTACAATGCGGTCATTGATGAGATTGTGAACCTCACTCAAAATGGTCGGCCGGTCCTCGTGGGCACCACTTCTGTTGAAATATCCGAACTGCTGAGCAGAATGCTCAAACTGCGGAAGATCGAGCATCAGGTCCTCAATGCCAAGCTGCATGCCAGAGAGGCCGACATTGTGGCCGAAGCAGGCCGCCCCGGGGCGGTGACCATCGCCACCAACATGGCGGGCCGTGGTACAGACATAAAGCTGCGCGAGGGAGTGAAAGAGGCCGGAGGTCTGGCCATCATCGGCACCGAAAGGCACGAGAGCCGAAGGGTGGACCGCCAGCTGCGTGGCCGTGCGGGCCGTCAGGGCGACCCTGGTTCATCGCAGTTCTACGTGTCATTGGAAGACAACCTCATGCGCCTGTTCGGTTCAGACCGCATCGCCAAACTCATGGACCGTATGGGATATGAGGAGGGTGAGGTGATTCAGCACGGAATGGTGACCAAGAGCATCGAGCGCGCTCAGAAAAAGGTAGAGGAGAACAACTTCGGGGTGCGGAAACGACTGTTGGAGTATGATGATGTGATGAACTCCCAGCGGGAGGTCATCTACAAGCGCAGATATCACGCGCTGATAGGTGAACGCCTGTCGGTAGATGTGCTGAACATGATCCATGACACTACCACATCATTGGTGGATGAGGGAATTTCATCCAAAGATTTTGAGAATTTCAAACTCAATATGATCATGACTTTCGGTACCGATCCGGAGCTGGAAGAGCAGGAATTCCACAATGGCCGTCCTGATGCGATTACGGATCGATTGGTATCGCAGCTCATTGAGCGTTATGAACGCAAGAAGGCCAGTGTGGCCGAACGTGCATTTCCTGTCATCGCTAACGTGTTTGAGACTCAGGGTGAGAAATTCACCAACATCGTCATCCCTTTCACGGACGGAATCAAGAGTCTCAATGTGGTCGTCAATCTCAAGAACACCTATGAGAAACGGGGCACCGACCTGCCTCTGGAGTTCGAGAAGAACATCGTGCTTGCCATAATTGACCAGCAGTGGAAGGACCATTTGCGCGAAATGGATGAGCTGAAGACCTCGGTGCAGAACGCCAGTTATGAGCAGAAAGACCCGCTCCTCATCTACAAGTTCGAGTCTTATGAGCTGTTCAAGCTGATGCTTGACCGCATGAACCGTGAGGCCATCTCCTTCCTTTTCCGAGGCGACCTGCCCAATGCGGAGAACACTCAGGTGCGGCAGGCACCACAGCAACAGCAACAGCGCGTGGTGGCATCCAAGGCGGAGTTGCCAGGCAATGTCAGTTCATCTGCACCAACGCAAGGACAGCCTCAGGGACGGCCGATGCCGCCTCCACCAGTAGAAAAACCACAGCCCGTGCATGTGGGTGAGAAGATTGAACGCAACGCTCCTTGTCCATGCGGCAGCGGCAAGAAATACAAGCAATGTCACGGGAAGTGACATTTCGGTTCACTGTGCAAGGAACCAGGGCGATTTCTACAAGATGTGCGCTCCTGTGCCATGGTCACGATGCAATTCTTCGGTGACCCACCGTTAGCAGTTTACTGAACAATGGCCTTGAGGCCTCTCACGCCCATGTCCACAGGCACGTCACCATCCAGTGGGTCATACTGGCCGTTTCCATCGGGGTCGCTCCATTCAAAGCTGTTGTTGGTAGAGATGCTGATCAGAACCTCAATGTTCTCGGTCTCGTTGCCAGTGATCTGCAACGGAATTTCAAAACTTCCAGTGACAAGACAGCTCCCGGCCGGAATGGGACTTGTGGAGGCAAGCGGGTTGGGCACCGTGATGAAACCCTCAGGCACCTGACCCTCGGTCACGGAAACATAATCCTGGCCCAACACATTGACAACCGTCTCAAAACCCCAATAGCCCTGCAATCTGTTGCCATTCACAGCTACAGACTCATTGCCGATGTTGTAGGTTGTGAGATAGTTGTTGAATCCGATGAAGGAGGCCAGTGTACCCGTCAATTGGTTGAATCCTTGAGCGTTGAACAGGATGTTGTAGTTCTGATAGCTTAGAGAGATGCGGATGTATGGATAGCTGTTGGCTGCAATGGAACTGAGTGGGACCGAGAGGAAGATCTCGTGCTCGCCAACAATCACCGCCTGACTGAAATCTATGGCATTGCCGCCTCCGGCAGTTGTCTCAGGTGCCCTGTAAAGCAGTTGTCCATCGCCCAATTGCGTGATGGCGTTTGGAATGAGTTCCACATAATGTGCAGATATCTTGTTGAAATCGGGCGATTGCGCTGCATTGCCCTGCGGAACAATGACCGGCTGCCCGAAGTTATCCAATCGCTCCTGCTGGCTGTCGAACTTGAAACGGAACACGAGCTGGGGTTCCTGAGGTGTATTGTCCGTGTCTGTGTCACAGCTTATCTGTGCACAGATGACAAGGCCCAGAAGGGCGAAAAGAGGAAATCGTGTGGGCATGATTCGGGGGTTTGGGGGATTAGATGATATTTTTTTCGATTCAAATCACTTGAATCAATGTCAAGGATGAGCACTCTCAAATAGGTATGAACAGCATTGACACTACCTGCTTATGGCCTGAAGCCAAGGCGCTGAATGCTTAGTAGCAGATTTGGACGCACCGGAGGCGCAGGACTAAAATTTGTCCACCCCATCCGCCTTTTCCAGCACTTTCTCAACCAGTCCGTCCTTGTATCTGACTTTGAGGGTCACCTGACCCTCGCGGTCCCAATATGTGTTGGTGCCGTGCATCCGGCCGTTCTTGTAATAGCTCACAAACCACTTTTCGCCCCGCTCATACCAACCTTGGGCCATTCCGTTCTGCCGGCCGGCCAGGTAATTCAGTTCCTGGAATTTGTTGCCATTTACATAATAGAGCTTCCAAAGCCCGTCCTTCTGACCCTTCACATAACTGCCCTCGGCACGAAGCTGGCCGTTGTCGTGCCACTCTTTGTTGTAGCCATGCTCAAGCCCTTCCTCATAGCTCTTCTCATATTGCACTATACCGCTCGGATACCACAGTTTGGCATTGCCGTTACGCAGACCGTCCTTGTAGTCCACAATGAACTGCGGCTCGCTGTTGTCAAAGAATCCCAGCCATTGTCCCACCATCTTGCCATCGATGAACTCGCCTTTCTCTTTTTCCTTGCCGTTCCTGTGCCAAGAAACCCAGATGCCGGTCTCCTTGTCGTTGTTGAAACTGCCTTTACTGAATTGCTTACCATCCTCAAAGAACCGGTTCCACTCACCAGTTTTCAGGCCATTTGAGAAATTGCCCCGTTTCCAGAGTTTGCCTCCATCCTCATAATAGTATTCCCATGTGCCGGTGATATGGTCCTGCGCGAAGCTTCCTTTACTGCCTAGTGTACCGTTCTCATAATAGAATTTCCATTCGCCCTCGCGGAGGTCTGCATTGAATCTGCCCTCCATTTCCACCTTGCCATTCTCATAATACCACTTGAAAGCCCCTTGTTTTTTGCCATCCGCCATTTCACCGTCCACATTCACCTTCCCGTTTTGGAAATATTCCACGTGCCGACCGTGTTCCTCGTCATTTTTGAAATTCAGCTCCTTCTGTATCTTTCCATCAGGGAAGTAGTGGTTCCAACCGCCATGACGCTTGCCATCCTTGACCTGTCCTTCAAATTCCACTTTTTCGTTGTCATAATAACTGGCGTTACTCCCATTCTCCATCTGTTGGTCACTCAGGAGCTTGCCGTTTCTGTAGAAACATTTCCAATGGCCTGTCTTTTCTCCAGCGGCATAGCTGCCTTCGCAGAAGGGTTCGCCTCCCTCATACCATGATCTGAACGGGCCGTCTTTAAGGCCATCGATAGTGGTGCCCTGTTCCTTCAAAGTGCCGTTGGGCCATTTCTCCTCAAACACCTGTTGCGAAGCGGCAAGGAAAGGAAGGAAGATTAGAATGAGTATGAAGCGCATCTGGGGGGATGAATTATTTATGATTGACCGGTCGCAGATTAACGAATTTGAACCTTGGAATATTTAATTCAGAACTAACTCCGTCACCATCTCACTGCCCAATTCTTTGTTCAGACTTTCAACGATCTGCGTCCGCGCAAAGGAAAGTTCGTGGCGTATGGCAGCACTGTCCAACGTTACAGTGAGCCGACCGTTGCGGAATGAGACGGAGCTGGTGTGGTTCTTCACCATCAGACCTAGCAGGTCACCCCAGAGGTGTACTATCTGGGTCTCCTTTGCCCTGCGCGCCATCGGGTGGCCGTTGAGCCAATCGTCAATGACGTCCTTGAGGGGCTGCTGGTTGGAAGTGCGTCTGGCCATGTGAAGATGCCCACGAAAATACGGAGCACTTGTGCAGAAATCTTCCGCTTTTATTGAAACGTACCCGGAGCGGGGGTCGAACCCGCACGGCCGCAATGGCCACAGGATTTTAAGTCCTGCGTGTCTACCGATTCCACCATCCGGGCAGCAGTGCTGCAATATGCACAAAAAGAAAATCCTCCACAGGGGAGGATTCACTTTCGGTATTATTGGAGCGAGAGACGGGATTCGAACCCGCGACCCCGACCTTGGCAAGGTCGTGCTCTACCAACTGAGCTACTCTCGCGTTTGGGGCTGCAAATGTAGATGATTCTTTGATTTTGGGATTGAGCGGTTGAATTTTTTTCAATCACCTCCTCCCACCCGTCAGCACCTTCTTTATCCCGTGCAGTTTCATCAGTGCTTCCACAGGCGTGAGGGTGTCGATGTCGGTCTTCAGGATCTCCTCGCGCACCTGTTCCAGCACGGGGTCGTCCAGTTGGAAGAAGCTGAGTTGGAGGCCATCATCCGCAGGCTTGGATTTTTTCCCACCTGGAGATGCGCCAGTGGGCTTCTCCTCGCGCGATGCCTCCAAAGCAGACAGTATCTCGTTGGCGCGCTGCACCACGAGGGCGGGCATCCCAGCCATCTTAGCCACATGGATGCCGAAACTGTGGGCAGTTCCACCTGGCTTCAGTTTGCGGAGAAACAGCACTTTGGTTCCCAATTCCTTGACTTCCACATGGAAATTCCTTACACGGGGAAATCGGCCCTCCAGGTCGTTCAGCTCGTGATAGTGCGTGGCGAAGAGCACGTTGGGCCGTGCGCGGTTGCCCTCGTGCAGATACTCCACAATGGCCATCGCTATGCTGATGCCATCGTAGGTGCTGGTGCCGCGCCCTATCTCATCGAGGATGATGAGACTCTGAGATGTCATGTTGTTGAGGATGCTGGCCGTCTCGTTCATCTCCACCATGAAGGTGCTCTCGCCCTGCGCGAGATTATCGCTGGCGCCCACGCGGCTGAACACCTTGTCCACGATGCCCAGCGCGGCACCTTTGGCAGGCACGAAGCACCCCGCCTGTGCCATAATTGTGATGAGGGCTGTCTGCCTCAGTAGTGCGCTCTTGCCGCTCATGTTCGGCCCAGTGATAATAAGCACCTGCTGTTTTTCGTTGTCAAGGAGGACATCGTTGGCCACGTACTCCTCACCGATGGGCAGCGATTGCTCGATGACGGGGTGGCGGCCGTCCTGGATCTGGATGGAACTGCCGTCCACGAATCGAGGGCGGGTGTATTGGTTGACCTCGCTCGTCTGTGCGAAACTCAGCAGGCAGTCGAGCTGCGCGATGATGGCCGCATCCTGCTGTATGGCGGGGATACTTTCGGTCAGGTCGAGCACAAGCTGCTGATACATCTCCGACTCCAGCCGAAGCACCTTCTCCTCCGCACCGAGAATCTTCTCCTCCAGATCCTTCAATTCCGGTGTGATGTAACGCTCTTGATTCACCAGTGTCTGCTTACGAATCCACTCTTGTGGCACCTTATCGCGGTGGGTGTTCGTTACTTCGAGGTAATAGCCAAACACGTTGTTGAACCCGATCTTCAGGCTGGAAATGCCCGTGGCCTCAGCCTCGCGGTGCTGAACAGCGGCCAGTTTGTCCTTGCCGTGGTATGCCAGTTCGCGCAGCCCGTCCAGTTCTTCCGAGAGGCCATCTCGCATCACCCCGCCCTTGCTTACCACAGCGGGCGCATCTTCGCTGATGCCGTTGGTGATTTTCTCCAAAGCAGAGCCGACAGGATGGATGCGGTCGGCCATTTCGTGCAACGGCTCGCAGCCTAGAGCTGTCAGCGATTCCTTAATGGCGGGAAGGCGTTGCAGGGCACGTTTCAGTTGCAGCAGTTCACGCGGGTTCACACGGGAGGTGGAGATCTTCGAGGCCAAACGCTCCAGATCGCCTGTCTCGTTGAGGGCGGAGAGTAGGGTATTTCTAGCCTCTTCAGATGATAGTAGTGCCTCCAATGCCTCCAATCTTTTTTCGATGAGATGTTTCTCCTTCAATGGAAGAGCCAGCCAACGTTTCATCATTCGTGCGCCCATCGGGGTCACGGTCTGGTCGAGGATGGAGAGCAGGCTCTTGCCATCGGGATGGGCGGGATGCAATATCTCAAGATTGCGCATTGTGAAGCCATCGACCCACATATAGCGGTCGGGTTCGATGCGTGAGATGGCGGAAATGTGAGCCGTACGGCTGTGCTCAGTGTCGCTGAGGTACTGTACTGCTGCGCCTGCTGCGATGATACCGTGATTCAGGTGCTCCACTCCGAAGCCCTTGAGGTTGCGCGTGCCGAAATGGCGATTCAGTGTCTCTTCCGCAAACTGTGCGGAGAAGGCCCAATCCTCCATGGTGAAAGTGCAATTTCCCTCACCAAAGACTTCGTGGAATCGACCTCGAAAGCTTTTGCGGAACACGAACTCGCTTGGCGAGAAGTTCTGCACCAGCTTTTGGGCGTAGGCCACACCGCCCTCGGCCACAAGGAATTCACCAGTACTGATATCGAGGAACGCGAGGCCGATGCCATCGCCATCGAAATGGACGCTGCACAGGAAATTGTTGCTGCGCTGCTCCAACACGTTATCGTTCATGCTCAGGCCAGGGGTTACCAGCTCGGTCACCCCGCGTTTCACAATGCCTTTCACCATTCTGGGATCCTCCAACTGGTCGCAGACCGCTACACGGAATCCGGCTCTCACTAGCTTTGGCAGATAGGATTCGAGAGAATGATACGGGAACCCGGCCAGTTCGATATGCGAAGCAGCACCGTTGGCCCGCTTGGTGAGCACGATGCCCAGCACCTTCGATGCCCTTACCGCATCCTGCCCGAAGGTCTCGTAAAAGTCACCAACACGGAAAAGCAGAATTGCATCAGGGTACTTACCCTTGATGGCATTGAATTGCTTCATCAATGGAGTTTCCGACTCTTTTGCTGCTTTGGCCAAGGGGATGGGTAATTTTGAGGGGTGGCTAAGGTAACTGTGTCAGAAGGAATGGAGAGGGGCAAGAAGTTGCGGATGGACGAATTGGGACGGCCTTCAAAAGAGGGGTTTGCCAGTTCTGAGCGTTTGCCTGTAACTGTGGTGCTTGACAATGTGCGAAGCCTTCACAACGTGGGTTCCATTTTCCGCACAGCCGATGCTTTTGCCATAGAGTCGATCCATCTCTGCGGCATCACCGCTACCCCCCCCAATCGAGAAATCAACAAGACAGCACTCGGTGCTACTGAGACTGTTCCGTGGATTTACTGGGAGCATACATTGCAGGCCATAGTTCATCTGAAGTCACTGGGCTATGTGATCGTAGCCGCGGAACAGGTGGCTGGAAGCACTTCGCTTCACGATTTCATTCCTTCTGAGGAAAGAAAATACGTAGTGGTCTTTGGGCATGAGGTTCATGGTGTGGCGCAGGACATTCTTGATCAGTGCCATCATTTCGTGGAAATCCCTCAGTTGGGAACAAAGCATTCGCTCAATGTTTCTGTGAGTGCAGGCATCGTACTTTGGGAATTACTGCGCAGATTGCGCTTCTGACCCGAAGAGTACAGAGTTGCCGTATTTGGGCTTTACTCCAACAAAAAAGCCGCCCCGGAAATCGGAGCGGCTTTTCTATTTCAAGGAGTCAGATTATTGAACTACGAAGTCAACCCTTCTGTTCACGTTGAGTGCATCGTCTGTCTGAGACAGGGGCTTGGAGAAGCCTTCACTCACAACTGTGAGGCGACCGGCATCGATACCATACACTTTTACGAGATGGTCAACTGCTGCCTGAGCGCGTTTCTCAGCAAGTGATTTGTTGTAGTCCTCAGCACCGGTCTTGTCTGCATGACCTACAACATTGACTTTCACGCCTGAGTTTGTTTTGAGAACCTTGGCCACTTCAGCCAGCTTATCATAGCTGCTCCAGTAGTCGATGCGCGAGCTGTTGACCTTGAAGTAAATGGATAGCAGAGTGCCACCGCTTGCAACAGTCGATTTTGATTCGCCATCCTTAGCTTTCAGGTCAATCGTCTTGCCTTGGAAGTTCACCAAGTTGCCAGCAGGTGTGTTGGGCTCAAGGTCTTGGCTGTCAGCTACCCCGTCAGCGTCAGAGTCAAGTTCACGACCAGATTCGTCCACGCGGGCACCTTTGGAAGTGAACGGATCTGAATCGAGATAGTCAGGCACACCGTCACCGTCTGTATCCAGTGCACGTCCGCTACCATCTACGGCCAAATCGGCAGGGGTGCTAGGCTCTTTATCAAAGAGGTCAGATACACCGTCACCATCGCTGTCCACGGCCAGACCTTCAAGATTGGTCTCGATATCGTCAAGTTTCTTGTTCAGGGACTGGAAAGGATTGACCCATTCTTCGCTGGTCTTGTTCTTGCCGAATTTGAATGCAAGGAACATGGATGCGTAGCTGTAACTGTCATTGACACCAGTGTTACCCACAGTGGCATCCAACTTGTCGCTGAAAGTGAAACGGTGCGTGTACTCAAGACCCAGATCGAATCTCCGTGAAAGACGGAATTTGACTCCAATTCCCAGCGGGAATATGGTTTCAGTAGTTCTGTTCTTGTGATTCTCCGTTCCCTGATTGATATATCCAACGCTGTTCACGAACTCATCGTTATACAGACCTGTTTTCAGCGAGCGGAAGGAGATGAAGCCGATGCCACCTGTCAGGTAGGATGTCACCCTACGTTCTTTCGTACGGTCAGAATATAGGAGATTGACCCAGTTGAAGGTGAAGTTCAACGTGTAGTCAATAAAGTGATTCTTGAATTTGACGTTGGTGAACTGCGTTGGAGGAATGCTGGAATTGCCGGCAGGAGAATTGACAGCAAGACGCCTTACACCGCCCAGCGTACCACCCATCACGTTGATGTTGGCCCCGAAAACAGGTGAAATCTGGTAGGCCACGTACCCGCCACCCGCGAAATTCCAGCGCTCTTCAGCATTGTCAGTCAACCACCAGTCGTACTGACGGACATCACCATAAAAAATGGTGTGACCACCGTGACCTCCAATTGAGAACTTGTTGAACTTGACCTTGCCGCTTTTCTGCTTGGCCTCTTTCTCCTGTTTCTTGGCCTCTTTTTTATCCTGACCAAAGGATGGAGCACCAAGAAACGCAAGTGCGGTAATTAAGAGTAGTCCCTTTTTCATATCAACTTGGATGATGTTCTTACTTGTTTGATTAGATTCAATTCACATTTCGTTCAATGACGAATGCGCTGCAAAAGTAACCAAAGGCATCAATTGGCAAAATGACAAAAAAAAATCATGAATCAATGTTCAAAGGGTCGATGAAGGTGATTCCCGGACTATGGTGTTTCTGCAAATGCGAGAGGATTCTTGACAGATCCGATTGTGAGGAAACGAAGTCAATTTGTTCTGTGTCAATGATTAATATCGGTGTTTCGGGCTGTTGCCGGAAGGAGTCAAGATAGCCGGCCGTAATTCTCATGAGATAGGCGATGTCAATCTCCTGCTCAAAGTCCCGTCCTCGCTTTTGGATGTGGCGCATGGATTTTTCCTCTGAACAATGCAGATAGACAAGCAGGTCTGGTCTGGGAAGGCGACCATGAATGATCTGAAAGAGGCTTCGGTACAGTTCGAATTCGTCCTCGGGCAGGTTGATAGCAGCGAAGATGAGCGACTTGGCAAAGGAATAGTCAGCCACAACGCACGGTTTGAAAAGGTCTGTTCGCCCAAGCTCGTTGCGATTCTGGTGATAGCGTTCGGCAAGAAAGCTCAGCTCCAATGCGAATGCGTGCCGCTCTGGATTTTGATAGAACTTGGGAAGGAACGGATTGTCGCTGAACTGTTCAAGCATCAGCCTTGCATTCCATTTATCGGCCAGGATCTTGGCCAAGGAGGTCTTGCCCGAGCCGATGTTGCCCTCAATGACCACGTAATTCCTCTGTACTGTCGAAGCTGTTGTCATGGTGCAGGGAGTTGGTGGACATCACCCGTGTCGCTACATGCATTCAGTAGTTCCTGATATGTGAGGCCTGTGGTCGGATGAATGGCGCCTCCGGCAATCTCGCACAGCGGCAGCAACGCAAACCTTCGTTGCGCAATTAGGGGGTGCGGCACCTTCAGGGTGGCTTCTGTGATTGTGCCACCGTTCCAATGCAGTATGTCGATATCAATCGTACGCGACATGTATCCGGCCAAGGACTCACGTATCCGCCCAAGCCCTTCTTCAATTTGATGTATGACCATCAACACCTCGATCGGTGACAATTCACTGGATATGATCAGCGCCTGATTGAGAAAGTGATGAGTGGACTGAAATCCCCAAGGTTCAGATCTGTAAATAGAGGAGGTCGAAGTAACCTTGCCGATCCTATCCTCAATCTCTGTGCCCGCTTCTTTGAGCGTCAACTGGCTGTTGCCGAGGTTGGATCCGAGCAGCAGGATGTATTCTTGGCGTGTAGCGTTCAACGATCCGGGTTATCAGCGAGGCTGCGAATATGGGTTTTAACATTCGATAACGGGAAGGATGTCATCAACTTTGGGGCGTGGCTACCTTTGTCGCCCTTAAACCAAGAAAAAATGAGACAATTCTTCAAATTCATGTTTGCCAGCGCACTCGGTCTGGTGGTAGGTATCTTCCTGCTGATATTGATCCTTGCCGGCATCGGTGCCTCGCTGGGAAGTAAAGGCGAGGTGACAGTGAAAGAGAATTCTGTGCTGCACATCACCCTGAATACTGAGATAAAGGAGCGGGGTGTCAACAACCCGTTCGACATCGATCCATCTACTTTCAAACCGAAGAGCAGCCTTGGATTGAATGAGATTCTTGCAAGCATCGAGAAGGCTGCCACTGATGACCGCATCAAGGGAATCTACCTCGACATGCAGGGGATTGCCACAGGCATGGCCTCGACAGAGGAGATCCGCAATGCACTGATCAAATTCAAAGAGAGCGGAAAATGGATAGTGAGCTACAGCGAGGTGTACACCCAGAAGGCCTACTATGTGGCCACTGTGGCCGATGAGATCTGGCTCAATCCCGAAGGACTGGTCGAATGGCGCGGTCTCGGTTCGCAGGTCGTATTTCTGAAGAACATGTTCGAGAAATTGGAACTGGAACCGCAGATCATCCGCTATGGCAAGTTCAAAAGCGCGGTGGAACCGCTGATGTTGGACAAAATGAGCGATGCCAACCGTCTGCAGACCATGACCTATATGGACGCACTTTGGGATCAGATGCTGATGGGTGTGGCCGCATCGCGTGGAAAGACCGTGGAGGAATTGGATGCCATGGCCCAGAACGCCACCATCCGCAAGGCCGATCACGCCCTTGATCATGGGCTGGTGGACGCGCTGAGATACAAGGATGAGGTGCTGGCCGACATCCGCGCCCGTCTGTCCATCGAAAAGGAGGACGAGAAGATCAATTTCATCGCTATTGGAAGTTACAAGGACGCGGCCAAACCGAAGGACGATGATGCCTCATCATCGCGCGACAGGGTGGCCGTGATCTATGCCGTTGGCAGCATCGATACCGGTGAGGGCGATGATGAGAGCATCGGTTCCGAAACCATCTCCGAAGAGATACGCAAGGCCCGTTTGGACGATAAGGTGAAGGCCATTGTCCTGCGTGTGAACAGCGGTGGTGGCAGTGCCCTCGCATCGGATGTCATCTGGCGCGAGACCGTCCTTGCAAAGGCCGCCAAGCCTTTCGTGGTCTCTTTCGGTGATGTGGCCGCATCTGGCGGTTACTACATCTCGTGCGCGGCCGACACCATCGTGGCGCAGCCCAACACCATTACCGGTTCCATCGGGGTGTTCGGAGTGCTGTTCAACGCACAGAAGATGTTGCAGAACAAATTCGGCATCAGTGTCGATACGGTCAAGACCAACCGCTTTGCCGACCTGGGAGGCCCACTCCGCCCTTTGTCTGACATGGAGCGCGAGATCATTCAGGAGAGCGTCAATGACATCTACTTCGACTTCATCGGCAAGGTGGCCGAAGGCCGTCATAAGACCTCGGCCGAGGTGGACAGCATCGGGCAGGGCCGGGTGTGGAGCGGAACGGATGCCTTGCGCATCGGTCTGGTCGATGTGCTGGGCGGTCTGGACGATGCCGTGAAAATCGCTGCCGGCATGGCCGGCCTGGAGGACTACCGCGTAACCGAGCTTCCCGAGCAGAAGGATCCCATTGAGCAGATGATGGAAGATCTGACCGGTGGAGGCAAGGAGGCCCTGCTCAAGGCACGGCTCGGTGAATACTACACTTATATGAAGGACGTGGAATCGCTGATGAACATGAAAGGCGTGCAGGCGCGGTTGCCTTACAGCATCTACATCGACTGACCCTGTCATCATTTTGTGAAGAACCCCGTGCGGCCATGGTCGGACGGGGTTTTTCGTTTACTTGCGTGAACTATTCGCAAAGGCAATGTTCAATGGTGTGGTCACTTGGCTGATGAAGAAGCGCAAGCATCAGCGCGAACTTTTTCTCAACTATCCTTTCGATGTGCAGGCCGATGTGCTGAGGAATCTTGTGGACAGGGCTGCCGACTCCGAGTTCGGTCGGAGACACGGATTCTCTTCCATCGGAACAAAAAATGAATTCAGACAGCACGTGCCCTTGCAGGACTATGACTCGCTCAAGCCATACATAGACCGCCACCGCAAGGGCGAGCCGAATGTGCTCTGGCCCTCGCCCATCCGCTGGTTCGCCAAGTCGAGCGGCACAACCAGCGACCGCAGCAAGTTCATCCCCGTGAGTCAGGAGGCCCTCGAAGACTGCCACTTCAAGGGAGGAAAGGACATGCTGAGCATCTACTGTCAGAATTTCCCGGAAACGAAGATCTTCTCTGGCAAAGGACTTTCCATCGGGGGCAGCCACCGTGTGGACGAATCGAATGCCGAGGTGTTCTATGGCGACCTTTCGGCAGTGCTGCTTCAGAACCTCCCGCTGTGGACTGAGCTTTATCGCACCCCCCGGCTCGAAGTGGCCCTCATGGACGAATGGGAGGCCAAGCTCGATGAGATGGTGCGCATAACCCTGCAGCAGGACATCACCAACATTCAAGGCGTGCCATCATGGACGCTCGTGCTCTTGAACAAGGTGCTGGAGGTGTCCGGAAAGAAGAACATCCGCGAGGTCTGGCCCAATCTGGAGGTGTTCTTTCACGGGGCGGTCAGTTTTCTTCCTTATAGAAAGCAGTTCGAGGCCATGATCGGCAGTCCGGGCATCAACTATATGGAGACCTACAACGCTTCGGAGGGATTCTTCGCCATGCAGGACCGCCCCGCATCGGACGACATGCTCCTGATGCTGGACTATGGCATCTACTACGAGTTCATCCCCATGGACGAATGGGACAGCCCCGAACCGCGCACCCTGCTGCTCGAAGAGGTGGAAATGGGCCCCAACTATGCGGTGGTCATCAGCACCAATGCAGGGCTGTGGCGATACCGCATTGGCGACACGGTCATGTTCACCTCCCTGCGTCCGCACCGCATCCACATCACCGGGCGCACCAGGCATTTCATCAATGCCTTCGGAGAGGAGGTCATCATCGACAATGCCGAACACGCATTGCAGACGGCCTGCGACCGCACCGGGGCACTCATCCGCGAATACACCGCAGGGCCCCTCTATCTCGATGGCAACGCCAAGGGCCGCCACGAATGGCTCATAGAGTTCGCCAAGTTGCCGGACGAGATGGACTGTTTCACCGACACGCTGGACACGGCCCTCAGGTCCATCAACTCAGACTATGATGCCAAGCGCTATCGCGACATGGTGCTCGAACGTCCGCTGGTGCGCAGCCTCCCCAAGGGCACCTTCTACAACTGGCTTAGAAGCAAGGGCAAACTGGGCGGGCAGCACAAGGTGCCGCGGCTCAGCAATGACAGGAGGTATCTGGATGAGATCGGTACGAGGTCCGCTCAATGACCCACCACCACCACCCGCTGCACCGACATCCCGGTGCCGTTGTCAAGCGAGAGCGTGTAAGGCCCCGGGGCCAGACCCGATACGGTGTGGACGGTTCCTGTGAAACGCTGCTCCGATACCCGTTTTCCCTGCGCATCCATCACAGTAAGGACCCAATTGCCCGGGGCAGTGGTACGCACCGCGAAATCGCTGACAGCAGGATTGGGATGCACAAGGAACAACTGCCGCCCTCCCGGCCCGGTCAGGCCTATGGGCTCGCACGGATCGGCTGCGGGGTTCAGCGCGGCCGCCATGTCCAACCGCTTTCCGATCTTGCCTGCATAGTCGCTGTTGGTGCCCATGGCCTCTATGTCCACCGCGCTGGCCAGAAGAAGGTCGGCTGTTTCAAGGGCGGTCAGGCAGGTGAACTGCGACCGCACGAGTCCTGCCGCGCCCGACACCTGCGGGGCCGCATAGCTTGTGCCGCCCGTGGTGGTATAGATGGGACTGGCGCCCGGGGTGCCGCCCAGCGTGGCCGTGCTGAACACGTAGAAGCCCTGTGCGCACAGATCCACACTGTCGGCCCAAGTGAAGGTGGGATTGCTGCCGTTGTTGAACACATCGCTGTTGTGAACCCCGGTGACGCTCAGTGCGTTGGCGAAGGATGCTGGGTAACGGAACTCTTCGAAGGGCTCATTGCCAGCTGCGGCCACCACCAGTGCGTCCATGTTGAAGGTGGCATAATTCACTACATCCTGACCCAGATTGCTGAAGGTGGTGGTGCCCCAAGAGCAGTTGATGACCTTGCAATCGCGGTCGGCACAATAGGTGATGGCCTCATAGCCATCGGCCGTGGAAATCTCCCCTATACTGTTGCCGATCTTCACCGGCAGATACTTGCAGTTGTAACCCACGCCTGCGATGCCGATGCCGTTGTCGGTCGAGGCCGATTGCACCGCCAGCACGCCCGTGCCGTGCCAGTTGTTGGCCACGAACAGGTTGTTGTCGTTGCTCTCAATGTCCCAGCCGGCATAGTTGTCAATGAATCCGTCCAGGTCGTTGTCCGCCCCGTCAATGGTGTCGCCCCAATTGTATTTGAGGTTGTCCTGCAGGTCCTGATGCAGCAGGTCGAAGCTGGTGTCGGTGATGCCGATGACCACGTTGGTGTCGCCCTGCGAAACATCCCAGGCAGCGAAGGCACCGATTTGGACAAGGTGGTCCTGCGAACCGATGGAAGGGTCGTTGGGCGTGCTGAACGATATGGAGTAGGTGGTATGTTCCACCCAGTCGAAGCGTCCTGAGGCCATCAGCTTCGCGGTGGCGGCCCGCAGGTCGGCATGGGGTGGCAGATGAAGGCGGAAGGTGCGCGTCAGATCGGCCCATGCATTGCCACGGTCATCGGTGCGGCCATCGGGTGCTTCGGCCCTTGGGAACATCTGCCGCACGCTTTGCACTTCCATCCCTGCGAATGTTTCCCATTGCGCCCCATCGCGGAGCAGATTCTGTTTGAATTCGGGTCTTATTTTGAGGATGATGATGCCCGGAACGATGTCTGTCTGTGCAAGGGCAGCGAAGGGGATCAGCAGCAGGAGCAGTGCGATGGGAAGGTTTCTCATGGCGGGATGGTTTGACGGGATGAAGTTAGCTCAATCGCCCGTGAGCTGGGTGTGGGTGGGTATGGCATCCAGAAAGTGCAGCGCCCCGTCCTGCACACGGCAGCAGAAGTGCTGCATCCCATTGCTGATGAGCAGATGCCCTGCCTGTATGTGACGGTTGTAGCGGCCGGCCTGAAAGAGGGTCTCGCGGTTCAAAGGCTCATCGGGGGCCTTGCATTCCACCAGCATGAGGGCAGTGCCCTGGCTGTCGTGGATGCTGATGTCGGCCCGCTGCGTGCGCGCTCCGCCCTTCACCTGCCGTTCCATCCTCATCAGCGATAGCGGATGGCCCAGACCGTGGTGCAGGTGGGCCGTCAGATGCTGCCGCACCCATTCTTCGGGCGTCAGCACCACCCATTTCCTGCGCACCATGCACAGCACCATGGGCCGGCCATCGCGCATCTCAGTGCGCAGTGGGCAGGCGGGGAGGTTGAGCGGTGGGAACATTTGCGCGCCACTTTGGTTTTCTGACCGAGGCCCTGCGAATGTACACCCCACTCATCATTCCCCACTCCGAACCCCCAACTTCCAACTCCGCACTTCCAACCCTAATTTAGCCGCATGTCCGAAGTCATCCGCACAGAGCATCTTGCCAAGGTCTATCGCATGGGCACCGAAGAGGTCCACGCCCTCCGCGATGTGAGCATCACCATCCGAAAAGGCGAATATGTCGCCCTCATGGGCCCATCGGGGTCGGGCAAATCCACCCTCATGAACATGCTGGGCTGCCTCGGCACCCCGGCATCGGGCCACTATTACCTCAGCGGGCAGGACGTGAGCCGCATGAACGACAACCAACTGGCCGAGGTGCGCAACAAGCAGATCGGCTTCGTGTTCCAGACCTTCAATCTGCTGCCCCGTTCCACCGCGCTCGACAACGTGTGCCTGCCCCTCATCTATGCCGGAAAGCCCAAGGGCGAGCGCTTGGTCCGTGGCCGTCAGGTGATGGAGCAGGTGGGCCTGGCCGACCGCATGGACCATCGTCCCAACGAACTCTCGGGCGGTCAGCGCCAACGCGTGGCCGTGGCCCGCGCTCTGGTAAACCACCCCGCCATGCTGCTGGCCGATGAACCCACCGGAAACCTCGACTCCAGAACATCGGTCGAGATCATGGGCCTCTTCGAAGAGATCCACCGCAATGGCAACACCATCATCGTGGTGACCCACGAGGAGGAGATCGCACAGCACGCCCACCGCATCATTCGCCTCAAGGACGGCCTCGTGGAAAGTGACGTGCCCAATAGCAGCATCACCACCGTACTGCAGCGCGCATGAAGATTTATACCCGCACTGGCGACAAGGGTACTACCGGCCTCTTCGGAGGTGCGCGCGTGCCCAAGCACCATATCCGAATCGAGAGCTATGGCACGGTCGATGAGCTCAACTCCTATATCGGCCTGGTGCGCCACCGCCCCATCGACCCCCGGCAGCAGGAGGTGCTGGCCGAGGTGCAGGACCGCCTTTTCACCATCGGCTCCATACTTGCATCTGACCCCGCCAAGAAAAACCTCAGTGTGCCCGACCTCCATCAGGCCGATGTAGAGCTGCTCGAACACGAGATTGACCGGATGAACACCGCCCTGCCCGAAATGCGCTCCTTCATCCTGCCGGGCGGCAACGATACCGTGGCCTTCATTCACATCGCCCGATGCGTGTGCCGAAGGGCCGAACGCCTCACCGTGCTGCTCCATCAGAACGAACCCGTTGAACCCTTGGTGCTCACCTACCTCAACCGTCTCTCCGATTACCTTTTCGTCCTTGCCAGATTTGCCGCACAGCATGATGGCGTGCCCGAAGTGCCTTGGAGACCCCGAAAATAAACGGTTTCATCGGCCACAGCCATTTTTTCATCGGGGCATTCGTTCAGTTCATGGAATTTTTAGCTTTGCGCAAATTCCCAAGGGGAGGCTATGCCCTTTGATAAACGTCAAGCACATGTATTGGACACTCGAACTCGCATCAAAATTGGAAGATGCTCCATGGCCCGCCAATAAGGACGAGCTTATCGACTTCGCCATGCGTTCTGGCGCTCCCATGGAGGTCATCGAGAACCTTCAGGAGATTGAGGACGATGGCGAGATCTTCGAGACCATCGAAGACGTGTGGCCCGACTATCCATCGAAAGAGGACTTCTTTTTCAACGAGGACGAATACTGACCCTCGCCCAACAGCCTTGAAGCCATCAACGGTCCTGTCGCACAGACAGGGCCGTTTTTTTTTGGCCCGCACATGCTGTGTATCATCCAGACTCCTGCGGTCCATTGCGAACCGGGCTGCCCTGTCGGGGTTCAATGCTCCGAGAATTCGAGCCGATCGATGATGTCGTTCTGTATGTTCTTTCCCAGCCGGGTGAAGTAGGCCGAGTAGCCGGAGACCCGCACAATAAGGTCGCCATACTCCGAAGGGTCGGCCTGCGCTTTCTTCAGCACCTCGGTGTCGATGGTGTTGATCTGAATATGCGCCCCGCCTTTCGCAAAATAGGTTGTGATGAGGTTTTCGAGCAGGACCATTCCCGTCCTTTCGTGGGTCATCCTGCTTGGGAATCGCATATTGACCGAATTGCCATAGCCGATAAGCGTCTGATCGATCTTGGCAAGGGAGTTCAACGCAGCGGTAGGGCCGAGCGTCTCTGCACCGTTGGAGGGCGAGAAGCTGTTGGACAGCGGTCTGCCCGCCTTTCTGCCATCAGGTGTGGCGGGCTCCATCTTTCCTTCGAACACGTTCAGTCCATAGGAGATGAAACTGGCCTTGTAATGTCCGCCCGAATATCTTCTCTGGTGTTTTACAATGGCGCAGAACCGTTCTACGATCTCTTTGGCCAACATGTCCGTCCCATCGTCATCCACCCCGAATCTGGGCCCGCGTTTCAACAGGTTCCGCGTTCTTTCGTGTTTTCTGAAATTGGCCCCGATGGCCCTGTTCAGGTCTTTGATGCTCAGTTTCCGGTCGTCAAACACCTGCTTCCTGATGGCCGCCAGCGAATCGACCGCTGTGGCCATTCCTCCGGCCCCGATGTTCCCGAAGTTATATTTTGCGCCTCCCTGCGTGGCATCCTTGGCGTTTTCGATGCAGCCGTCAATGGTGCAGGAGATAAAAGGGTTCGGATAATGCTCGGCCCATATCCTGTCGCGGATGTTGGTGGCATCAGCGGCTGTTTTGACCATGAATTCCAATTGGGTGTAGAACGCGTCCATGACATCGGAGAACCGCTTGAACTTCTCGGGATCGCCCGTGTCGGGGCCGTCCTGATTGCCGAACATGGCGGTTCTTCCCCGGTTCAGCACCATGTCGATGGCCGTGGGCAGATAGACCTTGGTGCCGCCTGTGGCCCCATAAGTATCGCCATTGCCGCTCGGTTCCACGCATCCCACCAGACAGTATTGCCGTGCATCTTCGAGCGAATAGCCATCGTTCATCAGCGTGCGGATCACCGTGGCATCGTTGAGCAGGGCCGGGCTGTCGGTGTCGCGGTGAATGGCCAGCACCTTCTGAAGGTAGTCGGGCGGTGCGTTCTCCGATATGCGGAAAGAGGCCGTGGTGGCCAGGCGGGTGTTGCGTATGGCCTCGATGAACAGATACGAGAGTGCGTTCACGCTGCTGTTGCCATCCTTGTCAACCCCGCCAATGGTGATGTTCTCCACGTCCGAGCCCAGCGGGTTGAGCTCAATGTCGGCCACATTGGGCCAGATCACCATGTTGTTGTTGATCTTGATGATGAACTCCTCCACCAGTCGCAGTGCCAACGCTTCATCGAAATCGGGTTGCTGGCTGTCGCGCAGATAGTAGGGGTAGAGCAGCTGATCGACCCTCCCGGGCGTGATGCCGCTGCCCGAACCATAGCTGATGATCATGGCGTTCTGGGTGAACCACAGCGCCTGCATGGCCTCATAGAATGTGGAGGGCGCATGGTAGGGCACCTTGGCGCATGCCCTGGCCATCCGCTCCAATTCGCTTTTCCGTTGCGGGTCCTGCTCCTCGGAGACCAGCCGTGCGGCCTCCTTGGAGAATCTTTCACCGAAATCCTTGACGGCATTGCTTATGATGATGATGCTCTCAAGGAACGCCCTTTGTGCCCGGTCATCGGTCTGGGCCATGCGCAGCCTTGCCTGCTCGGCTATTCCGTGGAACCCGTGCTGCAGCACGTTCTTATAGCCGATCACGATATGTGCCTGCGTGTCGATGCAGCGGCCTCGGCCCTTTATGTTGTCTGCCGAACCGTATCTGATCGCCTTCAGATAGCGGGGCAGGCCCAGGAGCACCGAATCGACCTTCTTTGCCTTTTCGTCCTCGGTCATGGAGCGTTTGTCCATGAGCAGTTTGAGCAGCACCCTCCTGCCGAACATCTGTCTTCTCCGATGGATCTCCCGGGGCCTGAGGTTCATTCTGCTGCACAGCCCCCGGTTGCCGAACTCTTCCAGTTTCATGTCCCTTACTGTCCTGTTCTGCCAATAGGGAAGCACCTCATCGAACAGTATCCGCCTGTCGGCCTCGGTTATCCTGTATCCGAATTTGACAAGGTCGGGAAGGAGGTATCTGAGGATGAACGAATAGTCTCCCCGTTCGGGGGCGATGGGCGGGGCGATCAGATGCGATGACCTGTTGCCGACCAGCAGTTCCTCCGGCTCGATCCTGATGGTCATCTGCTCGAAGGTATGCTTGAGGGCCTTGGCAGCGCGCAGGGCCGGATCCTCTCCTTCCGTGTCCTTATAGCTTTCGGTGTAGAACCGCGCACGCTCGGTGCAGATATGATACTCGGCAGCAAGAAGCTTCTGCTTCATTGCCTCGTTCTGCTCGCATAGTCTGGACATCTTGGAGTGTCTATTTCACTGGTGAAAATGGGATCAGGGGGTTTATATTCTGATGGACTTCGGTCGGGCCGTGCTGTTATGATGCACCACACAAAAGTAGCCCCGAATAGGACGGGGCGGTCCGTCCGTTCTTAGAAACAGGGACTGTCCCATAACCGGGAGAACACCATTGCGAGGCCCCCTCCCTGCAAGTGCAACATCCCGCCAAATGAGGGGCCGGTCGGGGAAATAAGGCTTTCGGATAGGAGAGCCATGCCATCCGCTTCCACCACAGCCACAGCCGTGAACGGTGGCATCTTTTCCGCTATGACAGACACATCATCCTATGATCCATATCACATATTTACCATTATTTTTGCATCGTCCGTCAGCACTTTGGGCCATGCCGTTGTTCTTTTTATCTCGTCCGTTGAAGAAAATGCCTGTTCCGTCACGGTCAGATGCAGTTGAAACAGGTGAAGATGCAGTTGAAACAAGTGCAGAATCAGTTCAAACAAGTGAAGATGCAGTTGAAACAGATGCAGAAGCAGTTGAAACAGGTATAGATGCAGTTGAAACAGATGCAGAAGCAAATGAAACAGGTGCAGAAGCAGTTGAAACAGATGAAGAAGCAGTTCAAACAGGTGAAGATGTCATGAATATGGCAACGGAAACGGGCCATTTCCCAGCGGCCTCCCCTCCGGCCCTGGCCGTGGCTCCTCCGGCCCCGCCCGTGGCCTTTCGGGCAATGACGCGGCCCGCAGGGGGCTGCACCCACCGGATGGTAACCGCAACGCTGCCCTGTGGCATTGCACAGACACAGATGCGATGAAAGCAAAAAGGGACTATACCGTGGGCGATGGCCAGCTCATCACCATCGCGACCCGCGTGCTGGTGGGTGCCAGGCGCGATGTGGCCGAACTCACGCCCTTCGGCTGGCCACAGGCGCGGGTGGACGCTTTGGAATCGGCCCAAATGGCCCTTATCGACCTGCCTATCGATGGGGAATTCACCGCCATTGGCATGGGGCTGCGCGAGGACCATCGCGCCCTGCGCAAGGAGGCCGCCCGATATGTGACGGTGGAGGTGATGACGCGCGTCAACAGCGCGTTCGGCCCCGGTAGCATGACCGCGCTCAGGTTCCGTGTGGAAGAGATCCATCTTATGGACGACTTCGCGTTCCTCCTGCTGCTGAACCGTGTGGCCCGGCAGGCCAGCGCGCTGCTGCCCCGGTTGGCGCCCAAGGGCCTCACTCAGGCCCACATCGACACCGTGCTGCAATATGCCCCATCCTTCTTTGATTCGCTCATAGCCATCGACACTTTCATCGATGACCGCGACAAGGCCCACGATGACCGCATCGAAGCCGGCAACGCCTTCTACCACGAGATGAAAGAACTCTGCGACCTCGGCAAGCGCCTGTGGTTCAATGTGGACCCAAGCCGCTACAACGAGTATATCATCTATCCCGGTCGCAACAGGGCCGGTCGCGCGAAGGCCGGGGCCTGAGGGCAACGGGCCGCAGTTCAACGATAGCGGGCGGCAGCCTGTGCCAATGCCTGTCATTGTGCCACGCGGGCTTTCCATACATTAGCCGCCCTTCTGAGCATCATCAAGATGAAAAAACTGCTACTCCAACTGTTCACTGTTGCCCTCTGCGGATCCACATTCGCCCAACGTCCTGAGATAGTTCCCGGCCAGCTGATCGTTCAGCTTCGCGAAGGGGCTTCGATAGACCATGTGTTGCAGGACAATGCCGTGCTCAACGGTAAGGCCACCGATGTGCAGCACATGCAGTTCCTGTCACCGCCCATGCGCATCCATCTGTTGGCCTTCGACCCGCAGACCGACCACAACGCCCTGTTGCGGCAGGTGTTGGCCCATCCGGCCGTCTCCGAGGCACAGTTCAACCACGTGGTCGCGTTCCGCGAAACAGTGCCCAACGACCCGCAGTTCAATCAGCAATGGCAGCACCAGAACACAGGGGCCAATGGTGGGACCGCAGGCGCAGATGTCGATTCGCCCCTGGCATGGGACATCACCACCGGAGGAGTGACGGCACTGGGCGACACCATTGTGGTCTGCATCGTGGACGATGGTACCAACTATGGCCATCCCGATCTGGTGGACAATCTCTGGAAGAACCACAACGAGATTCCCGACAACAACGTGGATGATGACGGCAACGGCTATGTGGACGATTATTATGGTTGGAATGCATCCAACGGTTCGCCCGAAGTGGGCAACGGGGGTCACGGGATAAACGTGGCCGGCATGGTGGGTGCCAAGGGCAACAACAACCTCGGTGTGGTGGGGGTGAACTGGAATGTGAAGCTGATGACGGTGGTCAATGGCAGCATAGGCGGTGGCGGGAGCCCCAACGAGGCCAATGTGATCGCGGCCTACACCTATCCGCTCATCATGCGCCAGCGCTATCATGCCACGGGCGGTGAAGAAGGTGCCTTCGTGGTGGCCACCAACAGCTCGTGGGGAATCGACAACGGCAATCCCGACAACGCCCCGCTATGGTGCGCCTTCTACGACACGTTGGGCGCCTATGGCATCCTCAGTGCCGGTGCCACGGCCAATGCACAGATCAATGTGGACGTGAATGGGGACCTGCCCACGGGCTGCGCCAGCGATTTCATGATCTCGGTCACGGCCACCAACAACAACGATGTGCGCACCTTCTCGGGCTATGGACTCACGACCATCGACCTCGGTGCCCCGGGCGAGGCTGTGCGCACCACCTCTGGCAGCAACGGATATACCACCACCGATGGCACTTCCTTCGCCTCGCCCATGGTGGCGGGCGCCATTGCGCTACTCTATTCTGCACCCTGCCCATCGCTGGCCGCCATTGCCCATGCCGACCCGCAACTGGCCGCGCAGCTCGTGCGTCAATACCTGCTTGGCGGGGTCGATGTGGTGGACGACCTCATCGGCTACACGGTAACAGGCGGCAGGCTCAACCTGCGCAATGCGCTCGACCTGCTGCTCACCGACTGTCAGGATGCTGGCTGCATAGGTGCGCTCAATGTAACGGTGAGCGGAATATCCGCGACAGCGGCCACGCTCAACTGGACCGGTCTGGAACAGGTGCTTTCGTTCGATGTGCGCTACGGGGCGGTCGGTGCCGATGACACGGTCGGTGTGGCCGGGGTAACCGCGCCATTCCTTCTCGAAGGTCTCGATGCCTGCACGCAGTATTGGGTCAGTCTCCGTTCGCAGTGCGAGACCGACAGCAGCGGATGGGGCAACGACCGCCTCTTCACCACCGATGGCTGCTGCGAGCCACCGGCAATGCTGGCCGTGAGCGATGTGAACGAAGCATCGGCCACCGCCCAATGGGGACCGGTGCTGGCCGCTCAGTCCTATCTGCTCCAATGGAGAGCGGAAGGTGCATCGGGATGGCAGGAATTGGCAGTGACCGGCACCGACACCACCATCGGCCCACTGGACGGCTGCACATGGTATGAGACCCGTGTGGCCACCGTGTGCGACACCGGCATCACGGCCTTCATCGCCACAGACCTTTTCCGCACCCGTGGCTGTGGCGATTGCATCGACATCGCCTACTGCGCCTCCGAAGGCGTCACCACTTTCGAGTGGATCGGCAGTGTAAGCATTGGCGATCTTACCAACGTGACGGGTGCCAGCGGAGGCTATGCCGATTTCACCGACCTTGTCATAGACCTGCACCGCGACTCGGCCTACGGACTCACCCTTTCGCCAGCATTCGAAGGCGCAACCTACAGGGAGCATTTCCGCATCTGGGTCGATCTGAACCGCAATGGGGTGTTCTCTGCCAGCGAACTTCTGTTCGATGACACGCAGGGTTCAACCACCACCGTCACCGGATCGCTCACCATTCCTTTGAATGCAGACCTTGGCGCTGCAAGGATGCGCGTTTCCATGGCCTATGGATCGCCATTCGGTGGCGACTATCCGCAGACCGCGTGCGAAACCGGACAGGACGGGGAGGTGGAGGACTACTGCGTCAACATATTGGAGGAATTTCCAGATGACACCACAGGGATCGGAGAGGCCGTTTACGGGGTGTTCGGCATCAGCGTGTTCCCTGTGCCTGCGGCCGATGTGCTACAGGTGCGTCTTCTCAATGGCGTTTCAGGACAGGCGGTGCTGAGGGTCGCAGACATGCAGGGCAGGGCCGTCATGCGCATGGTGCTGGCAGGCGACCGCCACCAGTTGGACGTTTCAGAGCTCAATCCGGGTGTCTATGTGATCGAGGCCATCGGCACCGAGGGTCTTTTGGGACGTGCCCGATTCGTCAGACGATAGATCCCATCCTGCACAACGAGATTGCACCATGGCCGTGAGTCACCGCCAAGCGCGTGTCGCATCTTTGCACCCTGCAATCGGAACCGATGACCAAGGCCCTGTTTCTCGACCGTGACGGTGTGCTCAATCGCGAGCTGGGACGATATGTCGCCTCGGTCGATGAGTTTGAGCTGCTACCGACCGTGGTGCAGGCCTTGAAATTTGCCTCCGATGCCGGTTTCCTGCTCATCATCATCAGCAATCAGGGCGGTGTGGCAAAGGGGCTTTATGGAATGGAAGCGGTGCATGCCATGCAACGGAGCTTGCAGGAAGCACTGGATTCATGGGGCGTTTCCATCACCGAGGGCTATTATTGCCCGCACCATCCCGACCATGGTCTATGCCTGTGCCGAAAGCCTAAGCCGCTGATGTTGCAGAAGGCCATTGCCCGATTCGGCATCGACCCCGCACGGTCGTTCATGATCGGAGATGGTCAGCGCGATATGGACGCGGCCAATGCAGCAGGGGTCAATGGCATCCTTATGCCTTCCAACGGAGACCTTTTTGAGGTGATAAGCGCACTGCCATGGGCATGATGATGTTCTGGAACGGGGAAATGGTGCCGGCCGATGCTCCGGTGGTCGGGGCCGACAGCCGTGCATTCCGCTATGGCGATGGCTTCTTCGACACATTCCGCACGCGCCATGGCCGCCCATTGTTCTGGGATGCGCACTGGCATCGCATTCAGCAGTCAGCGCGCTTTCTTCATCTCCGACTTCCCAGCGGTCTCACATCACAGGCGCTGATGCTGAAGACCGAAGAACTCTGTTCGGCCAACGGTGCCGATCATGCCATGGTCAGGCTTCAGGTGTGGCGCAGCGGCAGGGGACTGTACCGGCCCGAGACCGATGATTCGGATTGGGCCCTGCAGTGCAATCCGCTTGAGAGTCCCGAATTTGTACTGAATGACAAGGGCCTTATGGTCGGTCTGCACACTGCCTGCCCTGTGCCGCCCGCCCCGCTCGGAAGTCACAAGACCTTGAACGCGCTGCCTTATGTGCTTGCAGGCATCCATTGTCGCGAAAAGGGCTGGGACGATGCACTCCTGCTCGACTCTGACGGTCGGATCACCGAAGCCACATCATCCAACATCATCCTGCTCAAGGACCGCGAGCTGCTCACCCCCGACCTGTCCAAAGGTGGGCTGCCGGGCATCATGCGCACACAGGTGATGGCACTGGCGCGGGCAGCGGGCTATCAGGTCAGTGTGGGAAGTGTGACCGACCGTGAGATGAAATGGGCCGATGAATGCCTGCTCACCAACTCGGTGCATGGCATCCGCTGGGTGCTGGCCTTCGGGCAGAAGCGCTATTTCCACCGCGATGCCGAAAGATTTGTGAAGGAACTTAACCGCTTGGCGCAGTTCAGTTGAGCCGCGGATCCTCGGGCAGCCGCACCATGTAGGAATAAGGTGCGCCCAACCGCTCCATGATGGTCTGCCACAGGTTCTCGCGGGGCGTGTCGAACACAAGCTCGGCACTGCCGGGGGCCACGGCCCAGCTGTTGCGCTCCATCTCCTCGTCCAGTTGCCCTGCTGTCCAGCCTGCATAGCCTACGAACAGGCGAATATCATTGGGGCCGATGTCGCCAGAGGTTATCAGTTTCTTGATCGTGTCGAAATCCCCGCCCCAGAACACCCCGTCAGCCACTTCGAGCGAGTGGGGGATGAGGTCCCCTTTCCGGTGCAGATAATGGAGTGTCTGATTCTCGACCGGGCCGCCCATGCCCAGTTTGGTGTCAAGTTTCGGGGCGTTGGCCACCGCCTCGTTCAATAGCAGTGGAATGGGCTTGTTGATGATGAGTCCGAAAGATCCTTTGTCGTTATGCTCCGCAACATAGATCACCGACCTGCGGAAATAGGGGTCGATGCTCAGCGGTTCGGAGAGCAGGATGCGCCCGGCCTTCACCTTGAGGCGTTGCTTGGGAATCCGCATAAGATCGACTACATCCATGGTCTCTGTGTCAGATTCGGTTACAGATCACGTTCATCTTAATGGACTGACGCTTTTGTGTGCCGGTGGTTGGGCGTTCGGACAAAAGAAATCCCGCTCGGAAAACATCCGGGCGGGATTCTATGGAATGTCCGTGGCAGAACGTCATGCTTCCTTGCTCTTTGCAGGGGCCTTCTTTGCTGCGGGTTTTTTGGCATCAGCGGTCTTCTTCACTGCAGGTTTCTTTTCCACTGTCTCAGCGGCCACCTTCTGTTCTTTGGCCACCTTGGGCTTCGGGACCGAAGCAGTTGCCGAATTCTTCTTTCTGCGCGAGCCGTAGGTTCCACGTGCAATTTTCCCTCGTTTGCTTTTAAGATCGCCTTTTCCCATGACAGTTATGTTTTGAAATGATGAATGGCAAACTTAACCATTAGTGTTCACAGTCAGGGCGACATATCTTGGCCAGAAGGATGGTTCTGTGTGAAAAAGGGCATTGCCGGGCATGTTTTTTTCTGCTCGCACCTTGCGCCATCATGCTTGGCTTAAGGGCTACTTCGGTCCCTGACGAAGGTGCAGGGTGGCCGATACCGCATAGTGGTCGCTGTGTGGCCAACGGTGTACCTCATGGGCCGAGACTCTGAAATGCGGACTGAAAAGGATATTGTCGATGCGGAAGAGCGGCACACGCGAATAGGTGATCCCAAAGCCTCCACCCGCCTCCCTGAAAGAGTCCTTCATGCCCTTGACGAGGCGCTGATAGCTGTAGGATGCAGGCGTGTCGTTGAAATCACCGCAAATGATCACCGGGTAGGGGCATTGGGCAATATGGTCTGCAATGGTGGCCGAGAGTTCGGCCCTGTTCACAAAGGCGTTGCGTATCTTTCTGGCTATGGCCTTCAGATGCAGAAGATCGGGATCCTCATCGAGCTTCAGCACCTGATTCATGGCCTCAAAATCCTCTTCCCTGATGCGAATGCTCTCCAGATGTGCGTTATACACCCGAACCGTGTCGTCTCCTATCAGCAGATCGGAAAAGGTGCAGCGCATGGCTGCGCTGTTGGTGGCGGCCAGCCACCCGCGTTTCAGTATGGGATATTCTGCAAAGGTGGCCAGGGCCGTGCCCGACCTGTAGGCTTTGCCCGGTGTGGCCCCATAGCTCTCTATGTGAGATTTCTTTCCGAGCAGGAAATTGTCGAATGCCTTCTGTTTCTGCTTGCTGTTCTTACTGCCAGCAGAGAAGAATTCCTGAAAGCAGGCGATATCCGGTTCTTCAGACCCGATGTTGTCAAGCATGGTGGTCAATGGGCCTTTGTTGTCGATCATGTCGTATGCCGCGAACAGATGAACATTGTAGGTCATGACACGGATTCCTCGTTCCTCCGTCCCATCGTCTCCTCCTCCGAACTGAAAATGTGCGGCCACAAGGTCTGCGCGCACTCCAATGAGAATGAGATGAAAGATCAGCAGCTTCCATTTTCTGTTGATGGCCCAAAGCACAGTGAATGCTATGCCCAACAGTAACATCACAGGATAGGTGAGCCCGGCAAAGGCCAATGGCCAGAACACGGCCGGACTCACGCTTCCGGCCAAATAGGATGCCAACAGCCCTGCT